>DASPKS010000119.1:0-21908 GCA_035628035.1 Rubricoccaceae bacterium | reverse complement strand
GGCCAACGTGGCCAACGAGCCCGAGCTACCGGTGTCTCCGCTCACGCTCGCGGTGAGCCCGAACCCGTCGAACGGCGAAGCGCGCGCCTCGCTCGGGCTTGTCTCGCCGCAGGCGGTCCGCGTGGGGGTGTACGACGCGCTCGGGCGGAGGGTGGCCTTCCTCCACGACGGCCCCCTCGGAGGGGGCACGCACGCGTTCGCGCTGGACCGAGCGGACCTCCCGCCGGGCGTGTACTTCGTCCGCGCCGAGGCGGCGGGCGCCGCCGTCACGCGCGCCCTCACCGTCCTCCGCTGAGGGGGCCTGCCATGCGTCCGCTCGTTCTTGCGACCCTCGTCCTCGCCGCCTCGCTCGTCCACGCGCAGGCCCCTCCGCTAGACCTCGCCGCCTCGATCAGCGAAGGGGCCACGCACGGGATCGGCGTCGACGGGGGGCTCGCCGTGTTCTCGAACGGGGCGTTCCTCGAAGCGGTCGACGTGTCGGACCCCGACCATCCCGTCCGCCTCGGTCGGCTCGACTGGGGCAGCCTGCACGGCCCGATCCACGTACACGGCGATCTCGCCTTCGTCTCGGGCCTGCCCTACGGAGGGACTGGCCTCCATGTGGTGGACGTGTCGAACCCCGCAGCGATGCGCGAGACGGACGCGTTCCCCGGGTGGAGGGTGATGCATGTGGTCGCGCAGGGTGACTACGCCTACGTAGGCACGGAGACCTCTGCGCAACTGATCGTGCTCGACGTGTCGGACCCGTCGAATGTGGTTCCGGTGGCCTACCGTTCGGTCTCCGGACAAGTCGTGGGGCTCCACGTCGAGGGTTCGCTGCTTTACCTCATGGCTGCCAACCGGCTGTACGTGTTCGACGTGACCGACCCGACACAGCCCTTGCAGCGGGCGTCGGTGCCGTTCCCATACAGCAACGGGGCGCAAGGGCTCGGGTACGCCGATGGCGTCGTCTACGTAGCAGGGCACCGCTTCATTCACCCCGAGAGTGTCACCATCGTACTCGCCTACGACGTCACCACCCCCTCCTCCCCTGTGATGATCGGCGAGCTCCATCTAGACGAGTACTTCCCCCACAGCTTAGTGAACGTCCACATCGAGGGGGAGCGCCTTATGGCACAGTCGGGCGACTACATGGCGGTAGTGGACGTGAGCGATCCCACCGCGATGGAGGCGCTCGCCGAGCGCCGAGACCACTACGGCTACGACAGCGAGATCGTCGGGGGGCGTTTTCTCCTCGGCGCGCTCGACGGGGGGATCGAGGTGTTCGATCTCACCGACCCCACGGCACCGGTCCTGCGGGCGCGCGTCCCGAATGGGGGGTACTACGGGGCCATCTACACCGTGTTCTCGTCCTACAGCAGCGCTGCCGCGTTCGCGGACGGGTGGCTCCGGCTGCTGAGCCGCGAGGCGCTCCGCACGTTCGCCTTCGACGACCAGAACCGCCCGGTGCTCCTCGGACGCGCACCGGTGCGGTGGAATTCCCTCGCCGTCCGCGGCGGCATCGCGTACGCGTCTAGCAACCGCGCCGTGCTCACGGCTGACATCACCGACCCGGCGAGCCCCGTCGTGCTCGGTACATGCACACCGTGCTTGGGCGAAAACCTCGCCCTCGCCGAGAGCACCCTCGTGGACTTCCGGAGCGGGGCCTACCCTCAGCTCACTACAGTCGACGTTTCGGACATCACGAACCCACGCCTTGCGGATACCTTCGGGCCGGCCTACTTCCCCGGGCACTTGACCTTTGCCTCGGGCGGCCTAGCCCTCGCAGGGGCGGGACCTATTTCCCATGTGCTCGACGTAAGCGACCCCTACGACATCCGCGAGACGGACCGGGTCACGTGGCGTTTCGGCTCGGCCGTCTACGACGCTGAGTTTCGGGGGGCCTACGCCTTCCTCGCGAGGTGGGACAGCCTGATGGTACTCGACCTGAGCGACCCGTCCGACGTACGGGTCGTCGGCGCGCTGGATGTGGACGGCGGGGTGCGCCACCTCGCGTGGATGGGGGACCACCTCTATGGGGCGGGGGGGAGCACCCTCTACGGGTTCGACGTGCGCGACCCCGCGGCACCCGCGCTCACCTTCACGCTTCCGCTCCGCGCCCCGCCCGTCCTGCTCGCAGCCGACAGCCTCCGCCTCGTCGCGGTCTACGAGACGTTGGGGTACGACGTGTTCGACCTCGCAGGCCCTGTCGCTACTGAGCCGCTACCGGGAGAGACACACGCCCTCGTCGTCGCGCCGAATCCTACGCGTGGGGCCACGACGCTGTCACTCTCGATTCCCTATGCGAGCGCGGTCCGCGTGGGGGTGTACGACGGGCTCGGGCGGGAGGTCGCCGCGCTCCTCTCGGGCGAGCGCGCGGCGGGCCGCCACGAGGTGGCCTTCGACGCCTCGGCCCTCTCCCCGGGGGTGTACTTCGTCCGCGCCGAGGCCGGGGGGGCAGCCCTCACCCGCGCGCTTACCGTGCTCCGCTGAGGGCTCAGTGGCGGAAGTGGCGGCGGCCGGTGAACACCATCGCCAGCCCCCGCGCGTTCGCGGCCTCCACCACCTCGGCGTCGCGCACGGAGCCGCCGGGCTGAATGCAGCACGCCGCCCCCGCCTCGGCCGCGGCGATGAGCCCGTCGGGGAACGGGAAGAAGGCGTCGGAAGCGACGGCGCACCCCTGGAAGTCGAGCCCCTCCTTCTTGCCTTTCGCGACGGCGATCTCGGAGGCGTCGATCCGGCTCATCTGCCCGGCGCCCACGCCGAGCGTGGCCCCGCCGCGCGCGTACACGATGGCGTTGCTCTTGATGTGCTTGCAGACGCGCCAGGCGAAGTCGAGGTCGGCCCACTCCGCCTCCGTGGGCGGGCGCTCGGTCACGACCTGCCACGCGTCGCGGCTCTCGGCGAGCGGCGGGAGGGCCGGGTCGACCCCCTGCACGAGCAGCCCGCCGACGACGCTCCGCACGTCGGGGCTCGCGTCCTCGCGCGCCGGCCGCGTCATCTCGATGAGGCGCCGGTTCTTCTTCTGCTCCAGGAAGTCGAGCACGCCCTCCTCGAACGAGGGGGCGATCACGAGCTCCGTGAACACGGCGTCGATGGCCTCGGCGGCGGCGCGGTCGAGCGGCTTGTTCACGACGACGATCCCGCCGAAGGGCGACTGGGTGTCCGTCGCGAACGCCTTCCGGTAGGCCGCTTCGAGCGAGTCCGCCGTGCCGACGCCGCAGGGGTTCGTGTGCTTGAGGATGGCGACGGTCGGCGGCGCCCCCGCGAACTCGTCGATGAGGCGGAGCGCGGCCGAGAGGTCGAGGAGGTTGTTGTAAGAGAGCTCCTTGCCGTGGAGAACGCGGAAGAACCGGTCGGGCGCGCCGAAGAAGCCGGCCGCTTGGTGGGGGTTCTCCCCGTAGCGGAGCGGCATCGGCTCTTCGCGCAGGCGCGCCTGTACGGCCTCGACACCCGGACTCTCGCTGACCGCCTGCCCGTCAGTGCGGGCGAAGTACGCCGTCACGGCGGCGTCGTAGGTGGCCGTGTGGGCGAACGTCTTGTGCGCGAGGTGCCGCCGCGTGGCGAGGCCGAGTGTGCCGTCGTTCGCCGCCAGCTCTTCCGCAACCATCTCGTAGTCCACGGGATCGACCACGGCCGCCACGAAGAAGAAGTTCTTGGCGGCGGCGCGGAGCATCGTCGGCCCGCCGATGTCGACGTTCTCGAGGGCGACGGCGTCGGTCACGCCCTCCTCGGCCGTGGCCTCCTGGAACGGGTAGAGGTTGACGACGACGAGGTCGATGGGCGCGATGCCGTGCGCTTCGAGCTGCGCGAGGTCGTCGGGGTCGGTGCGCCGCGCGAGGAGGCCGCCGTGGACGGCTGGGTGGAGCGTCTTGACGCGGCCGTCGAGAATCTCGGGCGAGCCCGTCACCTCCGCCACATCGCGGACGGGTAGCCCGGCCTCGCGGAGCGTCCTCGCCGTCCCGCCCGTCGAGAGGAGCTCCACGCCGAGGGCGTCGAGGCGGCGGGCGAAGTCGACCAGCCCGGCCTTGTCGCTGACGGAGAGGAGCGCACGGCGAACGGGGGCGCGGTCGGGCGGCGGCGGGAGCGGCTTGGCGGAGATCACGAGGGCTATTCGTTGAGGGCCTGGGGGTGTGGGGCGTCGGCAGGCTCGCCGTTCTCTTCGTCGCCGAGGATGCGGACGCGCCGGCCCTCGACGGTGACGCGGCCTTCCGCGAAGAACTGGAGCGCCTCGGGGTAGAGCCGGTGCTCGAGCTCCAGCACGCGCGCGGCGAGCGTCTCGGGCGTGTCGTCGGCCAGCACGGGGACGACCTCTTGGAGGACGACGGGGCCGGAGTCGTACTCGTCGTCGACGAGGTGGACCGTCGCGCCGGAGACGCGGCAGCCGTAGTCGAGCACGGCCTGATGGACGCGGAGGCCGTAGAGGCCCGCCCCGCCGAAGGCCGGCAGCAGCGCCGGGTGGATGTTCAGCATCCGGTGCTTGTAGGCCCGCACGATGGCGGCCGGGATTTTCTTGAGGTACCCCGCGAGCGCGATGAACTCCACCCCGCGCTCCTCTAGCGCCCGGAGCAGCGCCTCGGCGAAGGCGTCTTCGGAGGCGAACTGTGCCGGGGGCAGGACGGCGATGGGGATCTCGCGCGCCTCGGCGCGGGCAGCGGCGCCCGTCCCTTCGCGGTCGGTTACGAGGAGCACGGGCTCGGCGTTGAGCCACCCCTCGTCCACCGCGTCGAGGAGGGCCTGGAAGTTGGAGCCGCCGCCGGAGGCGAAGACCGCGAGGCGCATGGGAGGGAGCTAGGCGAGGGGTTCTACGACCGGTTCGAGTACGGTCAGCGTGGCGTTCGCGCCGGACACGGCGAGCCGGGCGCGCACGCCAACGGGCAGGGTGCTCTTACGCGGGAAGTGCCCATAGATCAGCCCACGCGCGACGGGGCCGGGCACATACTGCGCGTAGTGCTCGAGGACCTCGTCGAGGGCAAGGGTGGGGCGGCCCGGCGGCGGTTCGCACTCGGTGAAGGCCCCGAAGACGAGCCCCCCGAGCTTTTCGAGGTGACCCGCCAGGCGGAGCCGCGCCAGCAGCCCGTCGATCCGGTAGGGCGCCTCGCCGATGTCCTCCACGAAGAGGATGGCGCCGGTGAGGTCGGGGAGGTAGGGCGTGCCCAGGAGCGCGCCGGTGAGGGCGAGGTTGCCGCCGAGGAGGACGCCTTCTACCTCCCCGTCTCGCATCCCGACGAGCGCCTCCCCGCCTGGGCCGACGATCTCGACGGGCGCCGCGCCGCCGGCGAGCGCCCAGAACAGCGCTTCCGTCTCGGGGTCGAGGCGCGGCCAGTCGGGGGCGACCATCGGGCCGGCGAGGCCGGGCAGCCCGGCCTTCGCGTAGAGCGCGAGGTGGAGCGCGGTCACATCGGAGTAGCCGACGACGAGCTTGGGGCGCTGCCGGGCGGCGGCGTAGCCGATCCGGTCGAGGATGCGGAGGAGGCCGTAGCCGCCGCGGAGGCAGAGGATCGCGTCGAGGTCGTCGCGGGCGAGGAGCGCGTTGAGGGCGGCTACGCGCGCCTCGTCGGGCGCGGCGAGGTAGCCCACGGGGTCGAGCACCGGGGCCTCGACGCGGAGGCCACGCGCGCGGAGGGCCGCGAGCCCCGCCTCGGCCAGCGCCGGATCGGCCGCGCTTGCGGGCGCCGCCACGGCCACGCGGCCGGAGGGCCCGAGCGGGCGGGGACGGACGAGCGGACGAGCTGGCACGGGGGAGGCGGCAGGGGCAAGAAAATACCCCTGCCGCCCAGAGGAACCCCGGCCCGTAGGCCGGTCGTTTGCCCTTCGGCCGGACGGCGTTCGTCCGGCTTTTTGCTGCCCGTCCCCATGCGTCTCCGCCTTGCCGCCCTCGCCGGCGTGCTCCTGTTCGCCGCCGGCTGCGATACCGACGACGTCCCCGACTTCGACCCCGACACGGTCGACTTCGACCAGGTCACGAGCCTGAGCTACCAGGAGTGGGTGCGGCCCCTCCTCGCTGCGCGCGACCTCCTCAGTCCCACCGCCACCACCGGGCGCGGCGACCCCCAGGACTACGACTGGGACGCCCTTTTCGACGGCCCCTTCGGCGAGTACATCGTCCCCTTCGATGCCAACGGCAGCCTCCTCGTCCGCTTCGTCGAGGACCTCCCGGCCGACGCTGCCCTCCCGATCCCGAACGTCCGCCGCCTGCAGGACGACGAGGTCCGCTTCCTCAAGCGCTGGATCGAGGCCGGCGCCCGCGACGACAGCGGCGAGATCCCCTACGCCGATTCGCGGCACCTCATCTACGTGTGCGTGCAGGGCGAGAACCGCGTCGCCATCATCGACGCCGAGAAGCTCCGCGTCATCCGCAACGTGTACCTCGGCGACCACGGGCATGGGGGCTTCGCACGGGGGCCCCACGCCGTCGCTTTCTCCGACGACGGCGACGCGTGGTTCGTCTCCATCATCGACGGGCACCGCATCCTGAAGCTGTCGACCGACCTCGAGATGGACCCCTCGGCCGCCTCGTACTTCCTCGGCGCCTCGCCGGCCACGTTTACCACGCCCGGCCTGATCGACCTCCACGAGGACCTCATGATCGTCGGCCGCTCGACGTTCTCGACGTCCAACACCTTCGGGATCGGCCGGTTCGACCCCGCGACGCTCCAGTACGAGGAGTTCGGGACGCTGCCCGGGTTCGACATCCCCCACGGGATCGCGCTCACGGTCGACGGGACGTACCTCATCGCCGCCTCGATGACGCAGGGGAAGGTGGCCGTCTTCGACCCCCTCACAGGCGACGCCGTGGACGAGCTGACGGTGAGCGGGAGCCCCGAGCTCATCCATCTCAGCGTGCTCCCGGACCAGCGGACGATCACGCTCACCGACGGGGCGAACGACCGCGTGCTCTTCTTCGAGATCTCTTCGGGCGGCCAGCTGACCCCCGCCGGCGAGGTAGCCGTGGGCGACCGCCCCTGGCACGCCCACCTCGACCACGATGGTCGCACGCTCCTCGTCCCCAACCGCGCCGGCAACTCCCTCACGCTCGTGGACGTGCCCACGCGCGCGGTCGTCCGCACCGTCACGAACACCGCGGCGTCGGCGCCGTTCGCGCAGCCGCACTCGCCGGCCTCCTCCGAGGACGGGCGGTACGTGTTCGTCTCGAACTCCAATGCCACCGGGGCCTACACCCCGCGCTTCCCGTTTCGCGACGAGACGGGCCAACCGCTCCCGAACAGCGCGCAGGGCAACCTTACGGTGGTCGAGCGCGCGACCGGGGCCATTGCGAAGGTGATCGACCTCGGGGCGTTCCCGTCCGGCGTGGAGCACCACGCGCACGGGCACTCGCACGGCGGGGGGCTCGTGGCGGGGGGCAGCGGGGGCTGATTCTCCCGGCGGGAGCACGGCGGAGCACACGGGAGCACGCCCCCCAAGGCCTTTTCTGCCCGGCGCGTTGACGCGCATCGGGCCGCCGGGTATATTGGCCCACCCGCTCCGCTCCCTTGCCTGCACCCCCATGGCAGAAGACTACGGAACCGCCCTCGGCATGGTCGAGACCAAAGGCCTCGTCGGCGCCATCGAGGCGGCCGACGCGATGGTGAAGGCCGCCCGCGTATCCCTCATCGGGAAGGAGAAGATCGGCGGGGGCTACGTGACGGTGATGGTGCGGGGCGACGTGGGCGCGGTGAAGGCGGCCACCGACGCGGGCGCCGCGGCGGCCGAGCGCGTGGGCGAGCTCGTCTCGGTGCACGTGATCCCGCGCCCGCACCAGGAGGTCGAGCAGATCCTCCCGCGCGGGATCGAGGTCGGCTGAGCGCCCGCCATGCCGCCGGCGCCCGACTCCGGTACTGACGGCGCCCTCCCGACCGAGGGACTCGCCCTCGGCCTGCTCGAAACGCAGGGGCTCGTGGCCGCCATCGAGGCCGCCGACGCCATGCTCAAGGCCGCCCGCGTGCGGCTCGTCGCGCAGGAGAAGACCGACCCCGCCCTCGTCACGAGCAAGATCGTCGGGGAGACGGCGGCGGTGCGGCAGGCGGTGGACGCCGGCCGCGCGGCGGCCGAGCGCGTCGGGAAGGTGCTCTCCTCCCACGTGATCCCGCGCCCCGCCGCCGACGTGTGGCGGTTCCTCATCGGCGAGGCGTCGGCTGCCCCCGCGCCCGTCGTGGCTCGCCGCACGGGGCCGGGCGGTCCGGCACCGGGCGCCGCCCGCCCGCCGCGCTCGCTCGACGCGATGACGGTGCGCGAGCTGCGCGCCCTCGCGCGGTCTCGCGCCGACGACACGTTCAACGGGCGCGCCATCGCGCGGGCGTCGAAGGAGCAGCTCCTCGCGTTCCTCCGCGATCGCGGCTGAAAGGGCTACCCGGAGAGGAGCGGCGCAGACGAGCGAAGGGTGGTACGTTCCGGTTTCGCGCCTGCCGTGCCGCATGGCTGACCCCTTCGAGAAGCTCCGCGTGCTATTCCCCCGCGCGCTCGCCGACGAGCGCGACGAAGTCGCACGGCCGGGCCGCAGCGGGCTGGCGATGCTCGTCTCGGTGCTCGTCGCGTTCGGGCTCTGGTTCACCTTCAGCATGCGCGAGACGTACACCGTCGCGATGGAGGCGCCCATCCGCGTGGCGAGCGTGCCCGACGGGGTGGCGCTCCGCCAGCTCCCCCCGCGTACCGCGCTCCTCCAGCTCACCGGCGAGGGGTGGGAGCTCCTCTCGCTCAGCCGGAACCCCCCCGCCATCGTGGTCAACGCCGACGGCGAGACGGTGAACCTGCTCCGCGCGGCCTCCGCGTCGAACCGGCTCCCAGCCGGGGTCCTCGTGCAGGGCGTGCAGCCCCAGACGGTGAAGCTCGTGCTGGAGCCGCGGCTGGAGCGGCGCCTCCCCATCGTGCTCACGGGCGCCATCCGCCCGATGCCGCCGCACCGCCTCCTACACCCGCCGGTCCTTACGCCGGACTCGGTGACGGTCTCGGGCCCGCGCTCGCTCGTGCGGGCGGTCGAGGCCTGGCCTACGGCGCCGCTCCGCCGTGAGGGCGTGGACCGCTCCTTCGTGCAGTACGTCCCGCTGAGCGACACGTTCGGCGCTCTCGTCACGCACTCGGTGCGGCAGGTCCGCGTCGACGTGCGGGTGGGCCCGTTCACGGAGGCCGAGCGCGACCTGGAGGTCCGCGTCGAGGGGGTCCCGGCCGGCGTGGCGTCGGTCCGCCTGCTGCCCAACCGGGTCCGCGCGACGTTCCTCGTGCCGACGGAGGGGAATCACTACGACCGCGCGCTGGAGTCGCCGGACTTCTACGCCGTCGTCCCCTACAGCGCCATCGAGCGGGACACGACGGGGATGGTAACGGTGCGGCCCCGCCTGCCGGAGGGGGCCGACCTCCGCGAGGTGCGCCTCCGGCCACAGCGCGTGGAGTACTTCCGCGTGCGGGAGTAGCGCCCGGGCCTGTGGGCTGGCTCGCCGCCGCCGTCGCGTGCAGCGTCGCCATCGCGGCGCTGTTCGAGCGGGCCGAGCGGCGCGGCGTGGACCGCCTGGCGATGCTCGCGGTGAACTACGTGGTGGCGGGTGCGGTCGCAGCGGTGTTGCTGCCGGCTCCGGTCCGCGCCGCTGGCCTTCCCCCCGCGCCGCTGGTAGGGCTGGGGTCCCTCGCCGGCGCGCTCTTCCTCGCCGGGTTCTTCCTGCTCTCGGCGTCGATCCGCGCCGTCGGGATGGGGCTGGCGACGGGCGTGATGCGGCTCTCCGTCGTGGTCCCCGTGCTGGCGTCGTGGGCGGTGTGGGGGGAGCGCCCTTCGGCGCTCCAGCTGGTTGGGCTCGCCCTGGCGGGTGCGGCGTTCTTCCTCCTCGCCAAGCAGGATCGCGCATCGGAGAGGCCGGGCGACGGACTCGTGCGCGGGACCGCGCTGCTCGCGCTCCTGTTCGTCGTGGGCGGGCTGGTCGACACCTCGCTGAAGGCGTTCGGCGCCGAGTTCGGCGCGGAGTACCCGGAGCCGCTCTTCCTGCTCGTCGTGTTCGGCGTGGCGGCGCTCCTCGGCGGCGCGCTCGTGCTCGCGCGTGGATGGCGGACGCGCCGCTGGCCTCGCGCCGAGGTGCTCGTGTGGGGCGCCCTCATCGGGCTGGCGAACTACGGCTCGGCGGCGTTCCTCCTCCGCGCGTTGGCCGTGCTGCCCGGCCCGGTCGCGTTCCCCGCCAACAACGTCGCCATCGTCGTCGGCGCCGCGCTGGTGGGGTGGGCGTTCTTCGGGGAGCGCCCGACGCGCCGGCACCTCTTCGGCCTCGCCGTGGCCGCCCTCGCCCTCGCGCTGCTGTGGGGCTAGCGCGTGCGATCTTCCCACGCCTTCTCCCCGCTCCCGCGATGCCCGACCCGCTCGACGTCCTCTGCTTCGCCGCCCATCCCGACGATGTGGAGCTCTGTGCCGGGGGGACCGTCGCCACCCTCGCGCAGCAGGGGTATCGCGTCGGTGTGGTGGACCTCACGCGCGGCGAGATGGGGACGCGGGGTACGCCAGCCATCCGTGACGAAGAGGCCGCCGAGGCGTCGCGGATCCTCGGCCTCGTGGCCCGGGAGAACCTCGGCCTGCCCGACGGCCACCTCGAGAACACGCCGGAGAACCGGCGCCAGGTGATCGCGCCCCTGCGGCGGTACCGCCCGCGCCTCGTCCTCGTCGGCGCGCTCGAAGACCGCCACCCCGACCACGGGAACGCCGCGCGGCTCGTCCTCGACGCCCTCTTCCAGGGCGGCCTCCGCCGTATCGAGACGGCCGAGCCGGACGGCACCCCGCATGAGCCCTGGCGTCCGGCGCACGTCCTCCACTACATGCACGCGATCCCCTTCGAGCCTACGTTCGTCGTGGATGTGACCGACGTCTGGGAGACGCGCATGGCGGCGCTCCGCGCGTTCCGCAGCCAGTTCGACCCCGACTACGAGACCGACGCGCCGGGCACGTTCATCTCCGACCCCGCCTTCTTCGCATGGGTCGAGGCCCGCGCGCGCCACTACGGCTACCGCATCGGCGCGACGTACGGCGAGCCGCTCCTCTACCACCACGGCCCCGTCGGCGTGACCGACCTGATGCAGACGCTCGCCCGCGGCGGCCGGACGTGAGGCCGCTCAGCCGAACACGTACCGGATCAGCTCGTCGGGTGTAGCGAAGGGGCGCCCGTCCGGGACGACGACGGTGTGGACGGCCTGGAGCGCGGCGTCGGCCCGCGCGCCGAGGGTCCCGCGCAGGTGCGCCTTGACGGCGCCGAAGAACGCCGAGGCGGCGTCGGCCGGGGCGCCGGGGAGGACGACGGCCAGCCGCCCGGAGGCGGGCTCCTCCAGCAGCGCGTCGGTCACGCGGAGCCCGGCGCGGACGGCGCCGACGAGCGCGGGGAAGAGCGCGGCGTGCGGCCCTGCCGGGTCGAGTCGGAGCGCGAGGAGGAGGAACGGGGTGGCCTCGCGGCGCGCGAAGGCCGCGTCGAGCGCGGTGCGGAAGGCGGCGTGGGCATCCGGCACCGCCGGCGTCGAGGCGAACAGCTCGGGGTAAGCCGCCGCGTGGATGGCCGGCGTAGCCTGCTCGAGGGGCAGGGTCCGCATCGCCTCGTCGGAATCCACGAGGTGACCGCCCCCGAGGGGGTCGCGCGAGGCGTCGAGCGCGAAGAGGTCCGCGAGGGGGTCCACCGGCAGCGCCGAGGCCGGGGGCACCGGCTCGATCGGCGTCAACTCGACGGCGTCGTGCGGAGGGGGGAGGGGAGCGCTCGGCGCGTGAGCGGTCCGCTCCGGTCGGGGAGGTGCTGCCGAGCGCCTCGCGCCGTCGCCGCTGAAGGCGTCGGCCTCCCGGAGGAAGGGGTCCGCCTCCCGGAAGGAGTCCCCCGACGCGCGCAGGAGGGGGTCCTCTCCGTCCCAGGGAGCCTCTTCCCAGTGCTCCACGGGGTCCGCCGGCGTCAGCGGGGCGGAGGCGTCGTCGGACGCCTCGTCAGCGACGGCCTCCCCCCAGCGGGCCGTGTGGAGGGCGCCGCCATGGCCCGTGCCAGGCACGAGGGCCAGCGTCGCACCGCCCGCGTCTTCGCCCTGCAGGCGCACCGTCCCCGTCACGCGCGACTCCACGTAGCGGAGGAGGTGCTGCGACGAGGGTGTGGCGGGCTCGCCGAGGCCGAGGAAGAGCGTCGTGCCGTGCGCACGCGCGGCGGCGAGGAGCCCGGTGAGGGCCTCGGCGAACGCCTCGAACGCACGGAAGCGGACGAACGGGGTGAAGTCCTCGACGACCACGCGCCGCGCGTCGTGCGGGTGCGCCAGCGCGAGGAGGTCGCTGAACGCCGCGCGGAGGCCGTCGTCGCCGAGCGCCGTGAGGGCGTCGGCGGCCGGGGCCTGGAGGAGGCGCACGGCCCCGCGCCGGTAGGCCGCCGGGAGGTCGAGCCCGACCGCCGCCGCCTCTGCGACGACGACCTCGGGGGGCCGCGACGAGAACACCAGCACGCGCTCACCCGCCTCCACGCCGGCCCGCACGACGTGGGCCGACAGCCGGTGCCGCCCCTGCCGCACCGCGCCGACGAGGACGTAGGTGCCGCCGGGGAGTAGCCGTTGCCAGTGGGCGTCTACGGGCGCGATGCCGAAGGCGAGGCGGGTCGAGGCGAGCGACGGGGAAGGCATAGAAGAGCGAGGACCGGGGAGACGGGCACCGTTTGTCAAAGCCTGTGCCAGCCGGAAGGCGGCGCCTTTTGGCCTCCGAAACCGCGTCGGAGGCCGTACGAGAGGGGCGGTCAGCAGACAAGCGGGCCGCATTATACGAGCCTCTCGGGCGGCCGGTCTCAGCGTGAGATCACCATTGTGGGGTTGGGGGGAGGGACGTAGACTTGCTGTGCTCCCCTCTCCCCGGGCCCCCGATGGACGCCGACCTGCGCTCGATCCAGGAGGCGCGCGCCGCCCTCCGCGCCGCCGACGCCGCCTGGCACTCGTACAAGACGTTCGAGCAGGACGCCGTGGACCGCGTCGTCGCGGCGATGTGCGAGGCGGGGGCGCGCGAGGCCGAGCGGCTCGGCCGCCTCGCGCACGAGGAGACGGGGTTCGGACGGCCGGAGAGCAAGACAGAAAAGAACCTCTTCGCCACGCGCACGCTCCACGAGCGGATGCGGGGGATGCGGACCTGCGGCATCGTCCGCAAGACCGACGATGGCGCCGTGTGGGAGGTCGCCACCCCCATGGGAATCGTCGCCGCCCTCATCCCCTCGACGAATCCGACCTCGACGGCGATGTACAAGGCGATCATCGCGGCGAAGGCACGGTGCGCCGTCGTGATGAGCCCGCACCCGCGCGCGGCCCGGTGCACGGCCGAGGCGCTGCGCGTCGTCGCGGAGGCGGCCTACGGGGCGGGCGCGCCCGAGGGGCTGTTCGCCTGCCTCACCGAGGTCACCCTCGAAGGGACCGACGCCCTCCTCGAAGACCCCCTCACGAGCGTGATCCTCGCCACGGGCGGCTCGGCGATGGTCCGCGCGGCGTACTCGAAGGGGAAGCCGGCCTACGGCGTCGGCAGCGGGAACGTGCCGGTGTGGGTGGACCGCTCGGCGAACGTCCCCAAGGCCGCCGCCGACATCCTCGCCGGTGTCAGCTTCGACTGGGGCACGCTCTGCTCCACCGAGCGCTCCGTCGTCGCCGACGCGCCTGTCCGGTCGAAGCTCGTCGAGGAGCTGAAGGCGCGCGGCGCGCACTTCTGCTCGCCCGAGGAGGCCGACCGCCTCCGCCGCACGGTTACGCACGGCCGGGGATTGAACGTGGACATCGTCGGGCAGAGCCCCCGCCGCATCGCCGAGATGGCGGGGTTCGCCGTGCCCGAGGCCACGCAGGCGCTCGTCGCCGAAGTGGAGCGCGTCGGCAAGGACGAGCCGCTCTCGATGGAGACCCTCTCACCCATCCTCTCCTTCTACACCGCCGACGGGTGGGAGGCCGGGTGCGACCGCTGCATCGAGATCCTCCGCTTCGGCGGGATCGGGCACACCCTCGCGCTCCACGCCACGAGCGAGCGCGTGATCGAGCGGTTCGCCCTGGAGAAGCCGGCCATGCGGATCGTCGTCAACACCGTCGCCGCGCTCGGCTCGGTGGGGCTGACGACGGCGCTCTTCCCCGCGATGACGCTCGGGCCCGGCACCATCGGGGGGAGCATCATCAGCGACAACGTCTCCCCGCTCCACCTCCTCAACGTCAAGCGCGTCGCGTTCGAGACGGCCCCGCTGACCACCGCGCAGGGCACGGCGACAGGGGCGGCGCGGACCACGCCGCCCGCGCGCGGAGCGGGCGCCTCGGGCGACGGGAGCTGGATGGAGGAGATCGAGGCGCGCCTGCGCGCGCGCGCAGGCAATGCGCCGGTGTCGGCGTCGCCGGAGCGCGCCCGCCGCGAGGAGGGGTCGCCCTCGGCGTCGGCCCTGCCGCTGCCCGACGCACAGATCGAGGCGCTCATCCGCCGGCATCGGAAGGGATGAGGACGACAGGTGTGGCCCTGCGGCAGCGGGCCGCCGCGCTGGCGGCACGCGGGCCGTGGCTCGGCGTCTTGCGGGTCGCGGCGGGGGTGCTCGCCCTCGCGCACGTCGCGGTGTTCGTGGGGGTGGCGGCGCTCCGCATCGGCTACCCGTACGAGTTGGAGTGGATCGAGGGCGCCACGCTCCAGCACGTCGAGCGCGTGCAGGGGGGGCTGCCGGTCTACACCGCGCCGGGCCTCGCCTTCACACCGCTCCTCTACACCCCGCTCTACTACGCGGTAGGGGCGGGCGTAGAAGCCGTGCTCGGGACGGGGCTCTCCGCGCTCCGGCTCGTCTCCCTCCTCGCGACCCTCGCCGCCGCCGCGCTCGTCGCCGCGCTCGTTCGGGGCGAGGGCGCGCCGCGCGCGGTGGCCGCCTTCGCCGCGGGGCTGTTCGTGGCGAGCTACGCCGTCGGCGGGGCGTGGTACGACCTGGCGCGGGTCGACGCCCTCGCGCTCGCGCTCTTCCTCGCCTTCGTCTACACGGCCCGCCACGCCCGCTCGGGCGCCCGCTACGCCGTGGCCGGCGTCCTCCTCGCGCTCGCGTTCCTGACGAAGCAAACGACGCTCGCGATGGGGCTCCCTCTCGTCGCCTACGCCTTCGTCACGGCAGGGCGCCGGGCGTGGCCGATGGTGGCTTCGCTCGCGGCGGGGATAGGCGGAGCCGTGCTGACGCTCCACCTCGCGAGCGGGGGGTGGTTCGGGTACTACGCCTTCACGCTGCCGGGCACACATCCCTGGGTGCCGCAGGCGGTATTCACGTTCTGGGCGTACGACCTCGCGCGGCCGTTCGCCGTGGCGTTGCTCGTGGCTGCCGTCGGTCTCGCAGGGGGGGCGGCCCGCGGGGCCTCGGTAGGATGGGCCGCGGTGTTCTGGGCGTCGGCGGTGGCAGCGGCGTGGCTGTCGCGCCTGCACGACGGCGGCTTCACCAACGTGGTGATCCCGGCCTACGCGGCTACGGCGGTGCTGGCGGGCCTGGGGGCCGGCGCCCTCCTCGACGAGGCGTCGCAGGCGAGCCCGCCGCGGAGGGCCCGTACCGAGGGAGCGCTCCTCTTCGCTGGGGCGCTCCAGCTCCTCGCGCTGGCCTACGACCCCACCCGCCTCGTCCCATCGCCGTCTGACCGGGCGGCCGCCGACCGCCTCGCCGCGCGGCTCCGAGCCGAGGCAAGGCCGGTGTTCATCCCTGCCCACCATGCCCTCACCGCCCGTGCCGGTCACCCGCCGCTCGCCCACGAGATGGCGCTCGACGACGTGTTGCGGTCGGCTACGCCCGAGGGGGCGGCCCTCCGTGCCGAGCTGGCCCGCGCCGTCCGCCTTGGGCGCTGGGCCTACATCGTAGGGGATGCGGAGACAGCGGTCACGTTGGGCCTAGGGCAGGACTACGTCCTCACCGACACCCTCCTGACGGGGAGCGCCCTCGCGCCCGTTTCGGGAGTGGACCGCCGGCCTCGATTCGGCTTCCGGCCCGCGGGCCCGCGGCGGGCGGCTCCGTAGCTTGGCCGATGAGCGCCCCCTCCGAACCACGACGAGCAACCTCCTTGGAGCGTACCCCGACGGCAGCGGACCGGGTGACGGCGTGGGCCGCGCGTGTGCCGTGGTGGCGGCTGCTTCGGACGGCGACGTGGGGCGTGGCGGTCCTCCAAGTAGGCATCGTAGGCTATGCCGTGTGCCGCCGGGTGGGGTACCCGTACGAGCTGGAGTGGATGGAGGGCGCCGTCGCCGAGCACGTGCGGCGGCTCCTCGCGGGGGCGCCGCTCTACGTGGCGCCCTCCCTCGAGTTCGTCCCCTACCTCTACCCCCCGCTGTACTACGCCGCGGGCGCGCCGCTCGCGGCCGTGATGGGGGCCGGCTTCCTTCCCCTCCGCCTGCTCTCGGTAGCGGCGACGCTCGCGTGCGCCGCGCTCGTGTACCACCTCGCGGCGCGGCCGGATACCACGGGAGGGAAGCCCGACCGCGAGGCCGGGTTCGTGGCGGCGGCGCTGTTCGTGGGGGCGTACTTCGCCGGCGGCGCGTGGTTTGACGTGGCGCGGGTGGACATGCTCTTCCTCGCCCTCTTCCTCGGGGGGGTGGCGGCCGCACGGCGGCGAACGGGGGGAGCGTATGCGCTGGCCGGCCTCCTCCTCGGCCTCGCGCTCCTCACGAAGCAGGTCGGGCTCCTCGCGGGGCTCCCCCTGCTCGCGTATGCCTTCCTCGTCGATGGTCGACGGGCGCTCCCCTTTGCCGGTGCCGCCGCGCTCGTGGGAGGGGGAGGGATTGTGGCGTTGCACCTCGCGAGCGGGGGGTGGAGCACGTTCTACATCCTCGCCATGCCCGGTGCTCACCCCGTCGTGCCCTCGAACCACTCCGCGTTCCTCCTGACGAGCCTCTTCGAGCCATTCCCCATCGCGGCGTGCCTGGCAGGGGTCGCCGTCGTAGCGGGCCTGCGGCGGGGCGACGCGTTGTGGGTCGCCCTCGCGCTCGGGGCGGGCGCGGCCGTGCTCGCGTCGCGGCTGCATGTGGGCGGCCACATGAACGTGCTGATCCCCCTCTACGCTGTGGGCGGCGCGCTCGCGGGCCGGGGGCTCACGGTGCTTCGGAGTACGGCGGCGGGGATGGGGGCGAGGCGGCCCGCCGCGCTGGCCCTCCTCTACGGCGCCCTCGTCCTCCAGTTCTTGGGGCTCGTGGAGCACCCGATGACGCGCGTCCCGTGGGCGGCCGACCGCGCCTCCGCGCAGCGCCTAGAGGCGCACCTCGCGACGCTGCCCCGCCCGGCGTACATCACCACGCCGGGCTACCTCGCGGTGCGGGCGGGGCATCCCCGGCAGGCCGACCTCCTCGCCGTCTGGGACGTACTCCGGAGCGACACCGAGGTGGGCCGGCGCTTTCGCGCCGAGCTGGAGGCGACGTTCGCCGCACGGCGGTATGCCCGCATCGTCCTCCCCGACATGATCTTTACCGAAGGGTTCGAGCCCGAGCCACACTACCGCCGCGTGGGCGACCTCGGCGTTACGCTCTACGGGGCTTCGGGCACGTTCAAGCGGTTCACGGGGCACCCCGCCTACCTCCGGTACGTCTACGCGCCGGCGACGACGGGCGCACCGGCTCCTTCTCCCTCAGCGGCGCCATGAATCCTTCCCGTGCCCCCGAACTCACGGCCCGCTGGCAGGAGCACCTGGGGCGCGTCCCCTGGTGGCGCCTCTTTCGCGTTGGGGCGTGGGCGGCGGCGGCGGTGCAGGTCCTCCTCGTCGCGACCGTGGTGGCGCGCCGCGTCGGCTACCCCTACGAGTTGGAGTGGATGGAGGGGGGGATGGTGGAGCACGTCCGGCGCTTCCTCGTGGGCGAGCCGCTCTACGTGGTGCCGAGCCTCGAGTTCGTCTCGTACCTCTACCCCCCGCTCTACTACGTCGTGAGCGCGCCGCTCGCTTCGGCGCTCGGGGTGGACTTCCTCGCGCTCCGCATCACTTCCCTCGTCGCCACGCTGGGATGTGCCGCGCTCGTATACCACCTCGCGGCGCGGCCGGATACCACGGATGGGAAGCCCGACCGCGAGGCGGGTGCCGTGGCCGCCGTGCTCTTCCTCGGGGCGTACTTCGCGGGGGGAGCGTGGTACGACCTCGCGCGGGTGGACATGCTCTTCCTCGCGCTACTGCTCGGCACCGTAGCGGCGGCGCGGCGGCGGACGAGGGGGGGCTACGCGCTTGCCGGCGTGCTCCTCGGGCTGGCCGTGCTCACGAAGCAGCCGGCCCTCGTCGCTGGATTCCCCCTGCTCGCGTACGCCCTCGGGGTAGACCGGTGGCGGGCGTGGCCCTTCGTGGCAGGCGCGCTCCTCGTCGGAGGTGGGGGGCTGGGGGCGCTGCACCTCGCGAGCGGGGGGTGGAGCACGTTCTACATCTTCACGATGCCGGCCGGGCACCCCCTCGTCCCCTCCTCTTTCGTGCTGTTCGTCCTCTCCGATCTGTTCGACCCGATGCCGGTGGGGGTGTGCCTGGCCGCCGCCGCGGTGGTGGCGGCCGTCCGGCGGAGCGATGCATTCTGGCTGGCCGTCGTGGTGGGCGTCGGCGCGTCGTCGTTCCTGGCGCGCGTGCACGAGGGCGGGTTCGTCAACGTGCTCATCCCGCTCTACGCCGTCGGCGCCGTGCTGGCGGGGCGCGGGCTCACGGTCTTTCGGGGCGCGGCCGAGCGGATGGGGGCGGGGCGGCCCGCCGCGCTGGCCCTCCTCTACGGCGCCCTCCTCGTCCAGTTCTTCGGGTTGCCCGAGGACCCCAAGCAGCAGGTCCCCACGCCCGAGGACCGCGCGGCGGGGGCGCGGCTCGAGGCGCGGCTGGCCGCGCTCCCCCGGCCGGCTTACATCGCCTCCGACGGCTACCTCGCGGTGCGGGCGGGGCATCCCCGGCAGGCCGACCTCCTCGCCGTCTGGGACGTGACGCGGAGCGACACGGGCGCGGGGAGGCGGCTCCGCGCCGCGTTCGAGGCCGCCTACGCCGGGCGCCGGTTCGCCCGCGTGGTCGTCCCGCAGGGCTACGAGGGCGTCATCGCGCTCCCGCCCGGCTACCGCCGCGTGGAGGACCTCGCCGTGACGGCCTACGACGCGTCGGACGCCTTCGAGCGTCTCACGGGCGCGCCGGGCCGCTCCCGCTACGTCTACGCGCCGCCCGAGGCCGCCGGACCCTCCCCCAGGGGGCGTCGTTAGAGCGGCCGGCATGAAGGACCCCCCCGCTGACCTCGAAGCCCGCCTCGCCGCCCTCGACGGCGACGAGAGCGCGGCCCGCGTGGACGCCCTCAACGCGCTCGCGTACGACCTCGACCTCGAGGAGAACGAGCGCCGGATCGCGCTCGCCCGTGAGGCCCGGGCCCTCGCCGAGCGCCTCGGCTACGACGCCGGCGGCGCCCTCGCGATGGGGCTCGAAGGCGCCGGGCTCTACTTCCGCTCCGAGCACCTCGCCGCACTGCCCCTGCTCCTCGAAGCGCTCGCCTTCGCGGAGGCGCACCCCGGCGAGATCAATCCGGAGTACGTAGGGCGCCTCAACGGCACCCTCGCGAGCGTCCACGTGAGCTTGGGCAACTACGAGGAGGCACTCAGCCTCGCGCTCCGGCTCCTCGAGAAGGCCCGCGCGCGGGGGGACCACCAGAGCGAGGCGTGGCTCCTCCAGGGGATCAGCATCAGCGCGAGCGAGCTCGGCGACGCCCGGCAGGCCCTCGACTTCGGGATGCAGGCGCTCGACTGCTTCACGCACGTTGGCGTGCCCGAGGGGCAGAGCCGCGCGCACAGCGCCATCGGCACGGCGCTCCGCCTCCTCGGCCGCTTCGACGAGGCGCGCGGACACCACGAGATCAGCCTCCAGCTCGCCCGCGAGGGCGGCGGCACCCTCAACGAGGCGCGAGCGCTCCACGACCTCGGCGTGCTCGCCTTCGCCGAGGAGCACTACGAGGAGGCGCTCGGCCTTCACCAGCGCGCGCTCGACCTCCGCCGCCGCCTCGGCAACCGCCAGGCGCAGAGCACCAGCCTCATCGAGATCGGGAAGTCGCTCCTCGCGATGCGCCGGTGCAGCGAGGCCATCCGCGTGCTGTGCGAGGCGCTCGAGATCGCCGAGGCCCTCCAGATCAAGCCGCGCATCTACCAGGCCCACCAGGCCCTCGCCGACGCCTACGAGGCGACGGGGCAGCCCGCCGAGGCGCTCCGCCACCTCCGGAGCTACCAGGCCGTCCGCGAGGAGGTGCTCGGGATGGAGGCGGCCGCGCGCGTGCAGACGCTCCAGGCGCGCTTCGAGACGGAGGCCGCCCGCCGCGACGCCGAGATCGCCCGCCTCCGCACCGTCGAGCTCGGCCAGAAGAACGAGGAGCTCGAACGGCTGCTGGCGGAGCTGCAGCGGACGCAGGCGCGGCTCGTCCAGAGCGAGAAGCTGGCCTCCCTCGGCCGCCTCACGGCGGGGATCGCCCACGAGATCAAGAACCCCCTCAACTTCGTCAACAACTTCGCCGCCCTCTCGCAGGAGCTGGCCGGAGAGCTCCGCGAGACCCTCGGCGCGGCGACCCTCCCCCCCGACCTCTCCGACGAGCTCGCCGATGCGTTCGACACGCTCGCGCTCAACCTCGGCAAGATCGCCGAGCACGGCCGCCGCGCCGACGGCATCGTGCGGAGCATGCTCGGCCACGCCCGCGCCTCGCGCCACGAGCGGCGGCCCACCGACCTCCACGCGCTCCTTGCGCGGTGCGCCGAGCTGGCCCGGTTCAGCCGCCGCGCTACCGGGGCCGTCGCCCCCGCCGTCGAGACGGCGTTCGACCCCGACGTGGGGATGGTGAACGTAGTGCCGGAGGAGGTCGAGCGCGTGCTCATCAACCTCATCGAGAACGCGCTCCACGCCGTAGAGGCCCGCGCCCACGCGGAGGGCGACGGCTACGCGCCCCTCGTGACGCTCCGCACGAAGCAGTACGGCAACGTGGTGGAGGTGCGCGTGGAGGACAACGGGCCGGGGATGACGGAGGAGGTGCGCCAGCGGATCTTCGAGCCGTTCTTTACGACGAAGCCGGCGGGGGAGGGGACCGGCCTCGGCCTCTCGCTGGCGTGGGACATCGTGGTGCAGGGGCACGGCGGGACGCTGGCCGCCAAGAGCACGCCCGGCGTGGGCTCCACGTTCATCGTCTGCCTGCCGAGCACGACGTAAAGTCTCTCGGCGGGTGCGGGGTAGCGGTATCGAGATGTTTCCTAAACGCTCCCAAATCCAAGCGCCCCTTCTGATCGAGATCGCCCGCCGCGGAGGCAGAGCGAGCCCATCCGGAGTGGACTCCTCGGGTAAGACGCTTTACCTAGCACTGGCTGACTACTTCGACCTCTCGGAGGAGGCTAGAGAGGAGATAACGCTTGACAATGGCCGGGCCCGTTCGAAGTGGGAGAACATTGTCCGATGGACGCGAGAGGATCTGAGACGAGTGGGTTTGCTGGTCTCCCCTCAGCGTGGTGTGTGGGAACTCACTGAGCGCGGTCGTGCTGCACTCAAGGAGGTTGAGGTAGATGAAGCCGGTGCTGTAGGGAGTGCGAAGCGAGGAATCGACATTGAGACTTTCCGGAAACGTCAGAACGAAGCGGAGCGCATCGGGCTTCTAGGCGAGGAGCGCGTGCTTGAGTCAGAGCGCCAACGGTTGAGAGAGGCAGGACGTCAGGACTTAGCGGGCCAGGTTTTGCACGTCGCTTTGGAAGACGTCGGCGCAGGCTACGACGTGCTCTCATTCGAACCGGACGGTGATTCGCGGTACATCGAAGTCAAGGCCACTCGCTCTAGCCGTTCTAGCTTCGAGATCACGTCAAATGAGCTGAATACCGCTCGCCGTTTGGGTGCGAGTTACTGGCTTTACCGGGTTAGCCGAGTCGATACTGACTCGCCCTTGATTGAGCGCTACCGCAACCTTGCACAGCTCGTTGAGCAAGGTGAACTAAGCTTGAACCCCGTCGCATTTCGTGCTACTTGGACGGAGCGTGGCTGATCCGCTGATTTAG
>DASPKS010000118.1:0-11454 GCA_035628035.1 Rubricoccaceae bacterium | reverse complement strand
GACGCGGTTGGAGTGGCGCTGCGCGGCGATGGCGGCGCAGATGTCCATGAAGTGGAGGAGCCGCCCGCCCATGAGGTTGCCGAGCGTGTTGGTGTCGTTCGGCAACACCAGCTCGTTCATCCGGCAGAGGCTCTGCGAGGGGGTCTTGGCCTGCAACAGACAGAAGGGCTACGTACAGGCTGAAGTTACCCCGGCTGCCACTATGCCATTCCCTCGGGCCCTGGCCTCTACTCCCGTACGAGCGAGACACGGCGGGATGCCGTGAACGACTCGCCGGAGGCGCGGACGAGGTAGAGCCCGCTGGAGAGTCCCCGGCCATCGAGGACGACAGGGTTCGCGGCTCCAGCGACCACAGGCCCTTCATGGAGGACAGCGACCTCCCTGCCGAGTAGATCGTAAACCGCCACCCGCACGCGCTGCGTGTAGGGTACCTCCACCGTGAAGCGGACGGTGGAGGAAGAGGGGTTAGGGTAGCCCGCGCTGAGACCGTACACGGCCTCTGGGGCTTCCGGTTCGATTGCGATGGTGGAGTTCGGGAGGTAGCCAGCCAGCGCGAAGTCGCTCTGGAAGCCGTCTCCTGCGGTCCCGGCCACCACAATGCGCCCGCTCGGCTGCACAACAACGCCTGCAGCGCCCCTGTCCTCCGGGCCAAACGGCGCTACGGCCTTCCCACCGATCCCGAACGAGGGGTCGAGCTGCCCCGAACTGCTCAAGCGAACGACCGCGATGTTTTCGTCATAGCCCGTGTAGCTCCTGCCAGCCGCGACGACCTTCCCATCAGGCTGCAACACCATTTCCTCTGGCCAGTCCTCTTCAGGGCCAACGTCTACTAGCGCGCGACCGTCCCCATCGAAAGACAGGTCAAGGCTCCCGTCTAGGAGGTAGCGCGCAAAGAGGAATCGCCCGCTGTAGCTCCCCGCGGCGATGACCCTGTCGTCCGCTTGAACCACAAGTGCGCGTATGTACGCATTCTGGTTCAGCGCCGCGCGTACGATTCCACCTGACCCAAAGGAAGGATCGAGAGCGCCATCGGTGAGGTAGCGAACGAGCGTGAAGCACCACCTTCCTTGCTGGCACTCCGAAGAACCCCCGACTACAAGCCGTCCATCGGATAGCTCCACGCCGGCCCATGCGCTGGCACCGGAAGGGGCGATGGTGGTAAGGACGACGCCATTGCTGCCGAATGTTGGATCAGGCAATCCCTCTTGCCAGAGGCGACCTACGGTGATCGCATTGGTGTATCCAGGCCGGGATACGGACCCGATGAGAACGATGCGGCCGTCCCGCAGCGGCAGAATCTCCCTCAGGTAAGGGGTTCCCCCAATGAGCAAGGACGCGATGCCCTGTTCGCCAAAAGTGGAATCCGGATCACCGTCAGGAGAGAAGCGCGCAATGGCAAACCGGCCGTTGGAGGTGGTACTCCCGGTGAGGAGGCGACCATCATCCAGCCGCGCTAACTCGCAACCTTGTGTTGATCCGATTCCCCCATTGCCGAAGGAAAGGTCCCGCGCCCCATCGGCATCATAGCGAATGAGGACGCACCCTCTTCCCTCCACGCTCCCAGACACGACGAGCTTCCGATCAGGTTGCATGACGAGCCCGCGCGCGACGTCAGCGCCGGGACCGATACTGCCCACGAGCGCGACACCGTCGCCATCGAAGGAGGGGTCGAGTGTCCCATCGGGGAGGTAGCGAGCCGCGGCGATGGCGTCGATGGCATCGTCCGCCCAGCCTGCTGCGAAGATCCGGCCATCGCTTAAGACCACGAGTGCGTGGGCATACGATTCCTCGATGTCCCCAAGGCCGAATACCACCCCGCCCTCGCCAAAGGAAGGATCCAACAAGCCATCCCGGTCCACGCGCATGAGCAAGAAAGAGAGATTGAGCGGGTTATCGATTCTGCCATATCCGCCCGCCACGATCTTCCCATCAGGCTGGATGGCAAGGTCATAGGCGAGCTCACGGTCGTAGCCGAAGGAATACACTTCGTAGCCTCGTCTTCCGAAGGAAGGGTCGAGAACCCCGTTCGAGAGGTAGCGAGCGAGGGCAAGGTCGTAGCCGGACGAAACCACATACCCCCCAACGACGATGGCGCCGTCAGGCTGGAGCGCTAAGGCAAGGGCCCTATCGCTGCGTCCTAAATCCGTCTGCACCTTGCCGCTTGAGCCGAACGTGGAGTCCAGTTGGCCAGAGGGGGTGAGGCGGACAAGCGCAAAGTCGGCGTTCGCTCCGGCGCTGGTGTAGCCCGCCGCGACGATGCGACCACTAGCATCCAGCGCCATCGCCCCCAGGTAGTCGGAACTCTCCCCGAAGTCGACATGCTCCACCCCGTCTGAGCTGAAGGAGGGATCGAGCACGCCCTCGCTGGTATACCTGACGATGGCAAAATCACCAGCATCATGGCCTCCCACAACAATCCGGCCGTCGGGTTGGAGCAGCACATCGCGGGCGCCCGCGTAGCCACCTACTGCAGAGCTCCCAAACTCGGTGAGGACGATGCCCCCTTCGCCAAACGAGGCATCCAGCTGCCCGTCCGGGAGATACCGGACGAGGACGAAGAAGCGGCCATTATCGATCTCCCCCGCTGCGATGATCCGGCCATCTGGCTGGATGACCACCGCCTCGGCAAACGCCTCGTACGTCCACTCCCTCCGGACGGGCGTCACAACGACGCCATCGGATCCGAAGGAGGGGTCCAGGGAGCCGTCGGAGTTGAACCGGACGACCACGAACGCGCTGGTGTACGACGAGTAGGCCAGCCCCGCCACGACCATCTTCCCGTCAGGCTGGATGGCCGTATCAGTTCCTTCATGGTAGCTCGTCCTTCCCAGGTTGGTCGTGACGAGGCCGCCATCACCAAAGGTGGGGTCAAGCACGCCCGGCTGTGCGGCCGCTACAGGCGCAAGAGCCGCGAGCGCCCAGAAACGGATAAGGGAGCGAAGCATACGAAGCCGGTGGCCCTGTAGGTGGAAGAATAGGGTGCCGGTCGTTCTCGTCCGGGGGAATTCTGCGTACCCCCGTGCCCTCAGGTTTTCTGCGGCTGCTTCTGGGCGGCAGGGAAGAGCACGTTGTTGAGGATGAGCCGGTACCCCGGCGAGTGCGGGTGCAGCGTGAGGTCCGTCGGCGGGTCGCCCACGAAGTGCTGGTAGTCCTCGGGGTCGTGGCCGCCGTAGAACGCGAAGAAGCCCTGCCCGGCCGGGCCGTAGAGGTAGCGCACCATCTCGCCGCCGGGCGACTCGGCTAGCACGACCACGCCGGGCTTGAGGAGGCCCTCGCGGAAGTTCGTAGTCTGCCCCATGAACCCGCGCACGCTCGCCACGTGGTTCTGCGTAAGCATCGTCGGCACCGGGTCCCACTTGGCCGAGAAGTCGAACAGGGTGAAGTAGTCGGTGAGGGGGTTCTGGAGCGCAGGAGGCGGGGACACGTCAATGTCCGAGTGCTCGTATTCCATCGGGTTGAACGAGGGCGTGAACCCCTCGAAGGCGAACGTCTGCGCGAAGTCGAGCCGGGAGACCGCATCCGGCGCTATGCCGTCGCCGTCCATCTCGGCGGGGACGATGTCGGTGGCGTGGGCGGCGAGCGCGAGGTCGAAGGTGTCGGTGCCGGAGCACATCGCGAAGAGGAAGCCCCCTTCGAGGACGTAGCGGCGGATGTGCTGCGCCACGGCGAGTTTGAGGTGGCTCACCTTCGCGAACCCGTGTTGCCGCGCGGCGGCCTCGGCGTCGCGCTGCTGCTGCTGGTACCACGCCTGCGTGCGGTACGAGCCGTAGAACTTCCCGTACTGCCCGGTGAAGTCCTCGTGGTGGAGGTGGAGCCAGTCGAACTCTTCGAGCCGCCCGTCGAGCACGTCGTCGTCGTAGATCTGCTCGTAGGGGATCTCGGCGTAGGTGAGCGCCAGCAGCACGGCGTCGTCCCAGGGGAGCGTCTGCTCGGGCGCGTAGACCGCGATGCGCGGGGCGCGCTCCAGCCGGACCGCGCTCGTGTTCGCGTCGGGCCGCTCGACCTCCGCGACGAGCGTGGCCGCGCCAGCGCCGGAGAGCGGCTCGAAGGCGACGTTGCGGACGCGCAGTTCGTCGGCGAGCCCGGACGCGTCGTCGGCGAGGAAGCTGCCGCCCCGGTGGTTCAGCAGCCACTCCACGGCCACCCCGCGCTCCAGCGCCCAGTAGACGGCCCCGTACGCCTTGAGGTGGTCGCTCTGCCCTTCGTCCATCGGGATGAGAAGGCGCTGGGCCGAGGCGGGCGCCGCAGCGAGGAGAAGGGAAAGAAAAAGCAGTCGCATGGTCAGCCGGGCGGTCGGTCGCCGCGGAGGCGGCGGATGCGCGCGCGGGCCTCGGCGGCGAGGAGGGAGCCGGGGAAGCGGGCGAGGAGGTCGGTGTACGCCTGGACGGCGGCGGCGGGGTCGTTGAGCGCGGTCTCGAAGAGCTCGCCGCGCAGGAAGGCGGCCCGCTCGACGAGGTACGACAGCGGGTAGCGCTCGGGGAAGGCCGCGAGGTCGGCGAGGGCTTCCTGCGGGCGGCCGAGGGTCCGTAGGGCCTGCGCCCGGAGGAACGCGGCCTCGTCGGCGACGGGGTGCTGCGCGGCCACGGCGAGGAGGCTGTCGAGCGCCGTGAGA
Source organism: Rubricoccaceae bacterium (assembly GCA_035628035.1). GTDB lineage: Bacteria > Bacteroidota > Rhodothermia > Rhodothermales > Rubricoccaceae > DASPKS01. The sequence goes on along the minus strand of DASPKS010000118.1, from coordinate 6,842 downwards.
GATTCGGCCGGGCGGCCCTGGCGGTGAAGCAGCGCGGCGCGGGCGTAGGCGCGGAGGGAGGTGGACGTGGAGTCCGGCCCCTCATGCTCGCGGAGCATCACCTTGAGCGCGATGGCGTCGTTGGCCACGTTCGTCGCGGTGTTCTCGTTCATCGCCTCCACGCGGGCGAGGGCAGAGGCGAAGTCGCCCGCGTAGAAGTCGAGCAGCGCTAGTTCGAACCGGGCCTCCTCGGCGAAGGGCCCGATGCGGAGCGTCTCTTCGACGTGGGCGTAGGCGGCGCGGGCCGCCGCGAGGTCGCCGCGCTGGACGGCGAGCGCGCCGAGGTCGAGCCGCGCGCGGGCGTCGGCGCCGGGGTCACCGCTCCTCCCCGCAATCTGCTGGAGGAGCGTCTCGGCCTCGGCGTGGCGACGGAAGACGGTCCGCTCGATCTCGGCAGCGTGGCGGAGGGCCCCGGCCGCCTGCGGAAGGTGGGCGTGCTCCTCGGCGAACGTGCGGAAGCCCGCGAGCGCCGCGTCGTAGAGCGGCGTGGGGAGGGGCTGCCCCTGCGCGTCGAAGGCGGTCTCGCCTGCGGCCTCCGCGCGGCGCTGGGCGAGCGCGGCCCGCCCGAAGAGGGCCAGCGGCGCCATCGGGCCGTTCGGGTGGCGCTCCAGGATGAGCACGTACGCGCGCTCGGCTTCTTCGAGCGCGCCCGCTGCAACGGCGGCCTCGGCAAAAGAAAAGAGGCTCTGGCCCTGCTCGCCTTCGAGGCGGTCGATGGCGGTGTGGGCGTCGAGCGCGGCGCGGTAGTCGCGCCGCTCAAGCGCGAGCCAGGCCGACAGCTCGCGGTACGCCCGGTTCAACGGGTCGCGCCGGACGGCCCGCTCGACGGCGACCGCCAGGATCTCCGCCGCCCCTTCCTGCTCGAGGAGGCGTACGAGGCGGGCCTGCACCGAAGGGAGCGCATCGGGGCGCTGGGCGAGATCGGCGAGGTACTCCTCGATGGCGCGGGCGGGGTCGCCGGCGAGGACGAAGAGGTGAGCGACCTCCGCGCGGAAGAGCGTGGAGTCGCCGAGCGTGGTGCGGCCGGCGCGGAGGACGTCGGCGGCGCGGTCGTAGAGCCGGACCTGCCCGATGGCCGTCGACACCACGCGGTACGTGAGCTCCGCCTGTGGGGCGAGGGCCATGGCGTCGGCCCACGCGCGCTCGGCTTCCTCGCCACGCCCGGCCTGGTAGAGCGCGGCGCCGCGCTCGGCGAGGAGGGAAGGGGAGGGTCCGGACCGGCGAAGCTGCTCCTCGGCGAGGCGGACGAGGTCGTCGAACCGGCGGCCGGCGGCGTAGGCCTCGCGGAGCTTGGCAACGACGGCGGGGGCGTTCGGCTCCGCTGCGTGGAGGTCTTCGAGGAGCGCGATGGCGCGGTCGGTCTGGCCCGCCTGGAGGTAGCGCTCCGCCAGTTGGAAGCGGCCCGCCGTGCTCGTCGTGTCGGCGAGTCCGGGCCGCCCCGGCACCGTCGGCTGGGCCCCCGCCGCGGGGATCGCGAGAACCCCGAAGGGCCCCGCGAAGCGAAGGGCGAAGAGCAGGACGAGGAGGCCGCGCATTGAGGTGGGAGGGCCCGCGACGACCGTCGCCGGGCCGGCCCAAAGGTATCTTGTAGAACAACGGCCCCGAAAGGCCCGTATTGCCGCCCTTCCCGCCCGACGACGGATGCTTCCTTCCCTCCGCCGGTTCCCCGTTCGCGCTTCCGATGCCCTGCCGCGCGGGCTGGCCCTCCTCGGCGCGACGGGCTCCATCGGCACGCAGACGCTGGAGGTGGCACGCCTCTTCCCCGAGCGCCTCCGCGTGTGTGCGCTCACGGCGAACGGGAACTGGGAGGGGCTGGCCGAGCAGGCGCGCGTGTTTTGCCCCGACCTCGTGGCCATCGCCGACGGACGGGGGTATGCGCCGCTAAAGGACGCGCTGGCCGGCACCGGCATTCGGGTGGTGGCAGGGGAGGAGGGGCTCGCGGAGGCGGCCACCCTCGACGCCGTCGAGACTGTCGTAGCCGCCGTCATTGGCTTTGCGGGTCTGCGGCCGACGCTCGCGGCCATCCGGGCGGGGAAGACCATCGCCCTCGCCAACAAGGAGGCGCTCGTCGTGGCCGGCGCCCTCGTCGAGCGGCTCGTGCGCGAGGCCGAGACCGTGCTGCTCCCCATCGACTCCGAGCACTCGGCGCTCTTCCAGTGCCTCGTGGGCGAGGACACCGGCGCCATCGAGACGCTCCACCTTACCGCCTCCGGCGGTCCGTTCCGACTCCGCCCAACGGAGACGTTCAACGACATCACGCCGTCCGAGGCCCTCGCGCACCCCAACTGGTCGATGGGCGCCAAGATCACCGTCGACTCGGCGACGATGATGAACAAGGGGCTGGAGGTGATCGAGGCGCACTGGCTGTTCGGCGTCGCCCCCGAGCAGATCGAGGTCGTCCTCCACCCGCAGTCCATCATCCACTCGCTCGTCACGTTCCGCGACGGGTCCACGAAGGCGCAGCTCGGCGTGCCCGACATGAAGGTGCCGATCCAGTACGCCCTCTCGTTTCCGGACCGCTGGCCCGCCCCCCACGCGCGGGTGGACTGGCGCACCCTCTCGCGGCTCGACTTCGAGCCCCCGGACCCGGCGCGCTTCCCGTGCCTCGGGCTGGCCTACGATGCGCTCCGCCAGGGCGGACTCGCCCCGGCCGTGCTCAACGCCGCGAACGAAGCGGCCGTCGCCCTCTTCCTCCAGGGGTACGCGCGGTTCACCGACATCCCCCGCCTCATCGAAGCGGCGCTGGGGGAGACCCCGCCGGGCGACGCCGACGACCTCGACACCCTGGCTGCGGCCGACGCGGCGGCCCGCGCGGCCGTCGAAGTAAGGGCGGGCGCGCTGGCCTCCTGAACCCCGTGAATTGTTTGCCCGTACGGAACGGGCGCCCCGCGCCGTACCGTTGATCCCCGCTGACGCTACACCGCCCCGGCGCTCACCCCCGCCGCCCGCATGGACGCGATCCTCAACATCCTCCCCTACCTCTTCTGGTTCGCCCTCGCCCTCAGCATCCTCGTGTTCGTCCACGAGCTGGGGCACTTCTTGGCGGCGCGCCTGTTCGGGATGCGCGTAGACGCGTTCTCCATTGGCTTCCCCCCGGTCATCATTCGGAAGAAGGTCGGCGATACGGAGTACCGGCTCGGCGCGGTTCCCCTCGGCGGCTACGTCAAGATCGCCGGGATGGTGGATGAGAGCCTCGACGCCTCCTTCGCCCAAAGCGAACCGGCGCCCGACGAGTTCCGCGCGAAGCCGGTGTGGCAGCGGATGGTTGTGATCAGCGGGGGCGTCGTGTTCAACCTCATCCTCGCGTTCCTCGTCTTCATCGGGCTCGCGCTCGCCTACGGCGAGGCGTACGTGCCGGCCGAGAACGTGCGCGGCGTCCACGTCGAGCCGGGCTCCATCGCCGCCGAGATGGGGCTCCGCACGGGCGACCGCATCGTGGGCGTGAACGGGGAGCCGCTCGAGCGGTTCGACGACCTCTATCGCATCGAGAACCTCGCGGCCGACCGGCTCACGCTCGACGTCGAGCGCGGCGCGCAGCGGCTCACGCTCACCGGCCCCGAGCGCCTCACCGCGCGGCTCAACCAGGGTGAGGGGCTGGGGATCGAGATCCTGCCGGCCGTCGTCGGCGCCGTCCAGCCCGGCTCGCCCGCCGAGGAGGCGGGGCTCCGCGCGGGTGACCGCATCGTCGCCATCGACGGGCGGCCCGTCCGGTTCTGGACCGAGATGACGGGGGCGATCCGCAATTCCGATGGCGCGCCGCTCCAGCTCCAGTGGGCGCGCCCCGTGACGAACGTCACCGCGGAGGACCCGCCGCCGTTCACCCGGCGCGACGGGTGGGCCTACTACCAGGGGCCGGCCACTCCCCGCGCGGCCGGGGAGCAGGGGTACCTCCTCGGCATCGGCAACGACGCCGGCGCGCTCGGCGTCCGCTACACCGACTACTCGTTGGGCGAGGCCATCGCGGCCGGCACGCACAACGCGTGGGCGCTCACGAGCACGTACGTGAGCCTCTTCGGGCGGCTCTTCACCGGGCGCGAGAACCTCCGCGACAACGTGGGCGGCCCGCTCATGATCGCGAAGGCGACGAAGGAAGCCGCCGACCAGGGCGGGCGGCGGTTCTGGGAAATGGTCGCCATGCTCTCCATCGCGCTGGCCGTGTTCAACGTGCTCCCGATCCCCGTCCTCGACGGCGGCCACCTCGTCTTCCTGCTGTACGAGGGGATCACGCGGCGCGAGCCCTCGCTGAAGGTGCGCATGGCCGTGCAGCAGGTGGGGATGCTCCTCCTCCTCGCGTTCATGGTGTTCGTGATCTTTAACGACGCCGTGCGGTGGTTCGGGTGAGCGTGCGCGGGTTGCAGGGGGCTGCTCGCCGCGGGCGCCCCACCGCAACCTTAAAGCGTAGCTCCCCGAAGGGAAACCGGATAACTCCAAACCCCCCGTGCCCGTCCAGCTCTCCGAGAAGAAGCAGTCAGCAGCCGACGCCGCCGCGCAGGAGGCCCTGAAGGGGGAGGGCGCGCTCCCCGTCCACATCGCGTGCATCATGGACGGGAACGGGCGGTGGGCGCGCCGCCGCGGGCGCACCCGCGTGATGGGCCACCGCGAGGGCGTCGAGTCCGTCCGCGACGTGACGGAGGCGTGCGCGCAGCTCGGCGTCGGTTACCTCACGCTCTACACGTTCTCGACGGAGAATTGGCAGCGCCCGAAGGCGGAGGTCACCGCGCTCATGGAGCTCCTCGTGCGGACGCTCCGCCGCGAGGCCGAGCGCCTCGACCGGAACGACATCCGGCTCCGCGCCATCGGCGACCTCTCGCGGCTCCCGGCCCGCCCGCGTGCCGAGCTCGAGGAGTCCATCGCGATGACGGCCGACAACGGCCGGATGACGCTCACGCTCGCCCTCTCGTACAGCGGAAGGTGGGAGATCGTCGAGGCCGCGCGGACGCTCGCCGAGGCCGCCCGCGCAGGGGCCCTCGACCCCGCCGCCCTCGACGAGGCCGCCTTCGCCGCCGCGCTCCCCTCGGCCGACCTTCCCGACCCCGACCTCCTCATCCGCACGGGCGGCGAGATGCGGGTTTCGAACTTCCTCCTCTGGCAGGTAGCCTACACCGAGCTGTTCGTCTCGGACCGGCTCTGGCCCGACTTCCGCCGCGACGCGCTCTACGAGGCCATCCGCGCGTACCAGCGGCGGGACCGCCGCTTCGGGCGCGTCCCCGAGGCTGCCCCGACAGGCGCCTAGCCGCGCGGCAATAAACCGCTCCGGCCTCCCGTTGGCGCCCTCGGTGGGGGCGCTTCCGGCGACGATGCAGAACCCGCGAAGCCGCGCCGGGGACGCCCTTCAGCCCTGCGGATCGGCCTCCCCGCTCGTTACCTTTTCCTGTCCCGCCCCGGCCTCCCGGGGCCTGCCCGCCCCGTATGCCCGCTGCTCCTCGTCTGGTCGTCCTGCCGGTGCTTCGCTTCGCGTTGCCCCTCGGGGTTCTCGCCGGGCTGTTCGTCGTGACCGCCCATCCGGCGATGGCCCAGCCGGAGGCCCCGCGCTACGAGGTGCTCGCCGTCAACGTGGAGGGGGCGAGCGAGGACATGGCGCCGTACGCGCTCCAGGCCAGCGGGCTCCGCGTGGGCCAGCGCGTGGCGCTCCCCTACGACGCCGCCTTCTCCGAGGCCGTGCGCGACCTCTACGCGCTCGGGCAGTTCTCCGACGTGGAGGTGGTGGCCGACCGCGTGGCCGGCGAGGGGGTGTTCCTCCTCATCCGCGTGGTCGAGGAGCCGCGCCTCGCCGACTACCGGCTGGAGGGCGTGAGCGGGAGCGCGCGCGAGGACCTCGAGCCCCAGATCCCCCTCATGCGCGGGCGGCCCGTCCGCCCCTCCGACATCGAGCGCACCGTCCTCGGCATCCAGGAGTACTACCGGAAGAAGGGGTACCTCCGCCCGACGGTAGAGGTGGAGCGGGCGACGAACGCCGAGGGCCGCGTCGAGCTCACCTTCGACGTCACGCGGGGGCCGCGCCTCGAAGTCATCGACGTCCGTTTCACCGGGAACGAGGCGTTCAGCGAGCGGACGCTCCGGCGCCGCCTCAAGAACACCCCCGAGCGGCGGTGGTGGCGGTTCTGGAGCGCCGAGACGTTCGTCGAGGAGGAGCTCGACGAGGACCTCCAGCGCGTCGTCGAGTTCTACAACAACCGGGGGTATTACGGCGCCCGCGTCGTGCGCGACACGGCCTACGTGGTGGACCCGCCGGACGGGCGCGCCGGCGTCGTCGTTGAGGTCGCTGTCGAAGAGGGGCCGCGCTACCGCGTGCGCCACGTGGACTTCGAGGGGAACACGCTCTTCACCGACGAGCAGCTCCGCCAGGCCCTCGGCTTCCAGCGCGGCGACGTCTACGACGCCTCGAAGCTCGACCAGAACCTCTACTACACCGAGCAGCACACCGACGTCGCCAGCCTCTACACCGACCGCGGCTACCTCCGCTTCGAGATCCGCCCCGTGATCACGGAGGTCCCCGGCGACTCGCTCGACCTCCTCTTCGAGATCGTCGAGGGCGACGTGTACGAGTTCGGGCAGGTCGAGATCGCCGGCAACACCCGCACGAAGGACCACGTGATCCGCCGCGAGCTGCGGACGGTCCCCGGCCAGACGTACAGCCGGCAGGCCATCGAGCGGAGCGTCCGCGAGCTCATCACGCTGAACTACTTCGACCAGACGAGCCTGGCGGCCGGCCCCGACATCGCCGTCGACGACGAGGACAAGACGGTCGACCTCGGGTACACCCTCACGGAGGCGAGCTCGGACCAGCTCGAGCTCTCCGGCGG
>DASPKS010000117.1:0-6267 GCA_035628035.1 Rubricoccaceae bacterium | reverse complement strand
GACGGCCCGCTCCGTAAACCGGTACGCGCTCGGCATCTCCTCCCACACGAGGAGGCCGAGGGCGTCAGCCCAGTAGAGGAAGCGGGGGTCCTCGATCTTCTGGTGCTTCCGCACGCCGTTGAACCCCATCGCCTTCACGAGCGCGACGTCGCGGCGGAGGGCGTCGTCGTTCGGGGCGGTCATGAGGGTGTCGGGCCAGTAGCCCTGGTCGAGCACGAGGCGGAGGTAGTACGGGCGCCCGTTGAGCATGAAGTGGTCCCCCTGCACGGCCACGCTCCGGAGCGCGGTGTAGGACGCGACGTGGTCGAGGAGCGTGCCGCCGCGCCAGAGCTCGACCTCGGCCTCGATGAGCGTGGGCCGCTCGGGGCTCCAGAGCAGCTCGTTCCGGAAGTCGTCGATGCCCGGGTCGGAGAGGGCGATGCGGCGGTGGACCGACTGGTTCACCACGCGGTACACGTCGTCGGCGAGGAGCTGGTAGCCCACGCGGAGGCGGAGGCGGACGTCGAGGTCGGTCCGGTTCGGGCCGCAGAGGAAGAGCTCGAAGCCGACCTCGTAGCGCTCCAGGAGCGGCGTCCACCGGAGGCGCTGGACGTACGTCTCCGGCACGCGCTCCACCCACACCGTCTGCCAGATCCCCGTCGTGCGGGGGTACCAGATCGAGTGGGGCTCCTCCTTCCAGTCCTGCTTCCCGCGCGGCTTGGCGAGGTCGTGCGGGTCGTCCTCGGCGCGGACGGTGACGACCTGCTCCGCGCCTTCCACCAGCGCATCGGTGACGTCGAACTGGAACGGCGTGTGCCCGCCCACGTGCGCGCCGACGAACCGCCCGTTCACCCACACGCGGGCCTCGTAGTCCACCGCGCCGAAGTGGAGGAGCACGCGTCCCCCCTCCCCTTCGGGTACGTCGAACGAGCGCTCGTACCAGCAGACGGCGTGGTAGCCGGTGTCGCCGATGCCGCTCCTCGGCGCCTCCGGTGCGAAGGGCACCTCGATGGTGTGCGTCCACGCCTCGACGTCATCGGGCACGCCGTAGCTGCCCTCGTCATCGAAGCAGAACTGCCAGGGGCCGTTGAGGGAGCGCCACCCGGTGCGGCGGAGCTGCGGGCGCGGGTACGCGCACCCGCCGCCGTCGGCGGGCTCAGCTGCAGGCGCTCCTGCGCCCGCGAAGGCGGCGGCCGGAGAAGCGGGCTGCATTAGGCGTAGGGGGAAGGACGCGGGCTCAGCCGCTCCCGTCGCTACGGCCGTCGAGGGAGACGGCCTGGCGGGGTTGAGCGGGGAGTGCAGCGCGGACGGCGCGGGCGGGCGTCGCGGCGCCGTCGCCGCTGGGAGCATGCCTCGGCGCGCCCGCGGCGAGGCGGTCGAACAGCGTGAGCGCCTGGGCCACCACTTGGTCCATGTTGTAGTACTTGTACGTGGCGAGGCGGCCGACGAAGTGGACGCCGGTCGTCTGGTTCGCCAGCGCCTCGTACCGCCGGTACAGCTCGGCGTTCTCGGGGCGCGGGATGGGGTAGTACGGGTCGCCCTCGGCGGTCGGGTACTCGTAGACGAGGGCGGTCTTGGGATGCTCCTGCCCCGTGAGGTACTTGAACTCGGTGATGCGGGTGTAGGGGTGCTCGTTGGGGTAGTTCACCACCGGCGCCGGCTGGAACCACTCCTTCGTGTGGGTCTCGTGCTGGAAGTGGAGGCTCCGGTACGGGAGCTTCCCGTAGCAGAAGTCGAAGTACTCGTCGACGGGGCCGGTGTAGATCGTCTCGACGCCGGGGAAGAGGTCGCGCACCTCGCGGTAGTCGGCGTTGAGGAGGACCTTGAGGTTGGGGTGGGCCAGCATCCGCTCGAACATCCGGGTGTAGCCGTGGAGCGGCATGGCCTGGTACGTGTCCGAGAAGTAGCGGTCGTCGCGATTGGTGCGGATGGGCACGCGCGCGATCACGCTCGCGTCGAGCTCGCTCGGGTCGAGGTCCCACTGCTTCCGCGTGTAGCCGCGGAAGAACTTCTTGTAGAGCTCCTGCCCGACGCGGCTCACGACGACGTCCTCGCTCGTGCGGATCTCAGCGCGCGGCTCGGCGCGCTGCTCGAAGAACCCCTCCACCTCCATCGCCGTCAGCGAGAGCCCGTAGAGCTGGTTGATGGTGTCGAGGTTGATCGGGAGGGGGACGAGCTGGCCGTCGACGCTCGCGCGGACGCGGTGCTCGTACGGCCGCCAGGCCGTGAACTGGCCGAGGTAGTCCCACACCCGCTTGCTGTTGGTGTGGAAGATGTGCGGGCCGTACTTGTGGACGAGGAGGCCGTCGTCGTTGTAGTGGTCGTACGCGTTGCCGCCGATGTGCGGGCGCTTCTCGACGACGAGGACCTTCTTGTCGAGCTGGCTGGCGAGCCGCTCGGCGAGCGTGCACCCGGCGAAGCCGGCACCGACGATGAGGTAGTCGAACATGAAAGGCGGAAGAGAGGAGTTCCGAGCAGAGGTGGTCAGACGGTGAGGACGGCGCTGCGCGCGCGGACGAGGGCCGTTTCGAGGCACAGCTCCATCGCCGCGGCGGTGGCGTCCCACGAGGTCTGCGCGAGCACGCGGCGCATCCCGGCGGTTCGGGCGGCGCGCTCGGCCGGTGACGCCGTCATCGCGCGCTCGCACGCGGCCACGAACGCCTCCGGCGTGTCGCCGAGGTAGACGATGTCGCCGTAGGGCTCGGCCACATCGGTGATGGGCGTCGAGACGATGGGGACCTCCGCAGCCATGTACTCCAGCGTCTTCGTGGGGCTGATGAACCGGGTGTGGTCGTTGAGCGCGAACGGGAGGAGGCCGACGTCCCACCCCGCGAGGAAGGCGGGGAGCCGCTCGTAGGGCTGCCCGCCGAGGTAGTGCAGGTTCGGCCGGCGCGGGAGCGCGCCCGCGTCGATCTTGACGACGGGACCGACGAAGACGAGCTGCCAGTCGGGCCGGGCGTCGGCGACGGCGGCGATGAGCGGGAGGTCCATCCGCTCGTCGATCACGCCGAAGTAGCCGAGGCGGGGGCGCGGGATCGGCGCCTGTGAGGGGGGCTCGCCGAGGGCGGGGCCGCCGTGGCGGGCCTGCGCGAAGTGCTCCACCTCCACGCTGCTCGGGAAGCAGTGCACGTTCGGGTGGAGGTCGCGCTTGGCGCGGTACAGGCTCGGCCCGCCGGTGAGAACCAGGTCGGCGCGGGCGAGGAGGGCGCGCTCGTGGGCGAGGAGGTCGGGCGGGGCGAACTTGAACAGCGAGAGCTCGTCCATGCAGTCGTAGACGACGGCCTCGGCGCCGAGCGTGGCGAGGAGGGGGTACGCCATCGGGGTGTAGAACCACGCCACACAGCGGACGACGCCCTCCTCGTTCTGGAGGCGCTCCATGAGGTCGGCGAGGTACGGCAGCTGCTCGGCCGCGTAGCCCGGCGCCTCGCTCGGCGTCATGGGGCGGCACACCGTGAGGTTCGGCAGCACGCGGCGCTTCTCCCAGCGCGGCTCGCCCTCGCCATGCGCCGGCTCCTCGACGAAGAGCACGCGGCGGCGGGCGGCCAGGCGCGAGAGGACGTGCTGCGGGCGCTGGTACACGAAGTCCCAGCGGAGGTGGGAGAAGACGACGAGGGGGAGCGATGAGGGGGCCTCGCCGGAGAGGGCGAAGGAGGTCGTTTCCATGCGGGGTCGAGAGGGGCTGCGCGCCTGCGGCCGGCAATACGCGAGAGGAGCATTCATGCGGATCCCGCGTCGGGGCGCCGGCGCGGGATCCTTGTGCAGGAGAGAGGCGGATGGAGAAGGGAGTGGAAGGTAGCCGGCCGGCTCGACGCCGGCCTCAGGGGCTGCCCCGCCGAGGCGTGCGGCGAACGACGCAAACGCCCTCAGCAATCGCCTGACGCCGCGCCGGGCTAGCGTACGCCGTGATTCGGCGGCGTAGCGCGGGGCTCCGCGCGAATCAAACGCCGCTGGCCTCCTGCGCCTGCACCCAGAGCACGGCGCGGCGGACGAGCTCGGCCGTCGTCTCCACGCCGAGCTTCTCGCGGACGCGCGTGCGGTGGGTTTCCACCGTCTTGGGGCTGATCCGCATGGTGTCGGCGATCTGGCGCGTGGTGAGGCCGCGCCCGAGGTGCTCGAACAGCTCCAGTTCGCGGTCGGTCAGCCCCTCGACGGCGAGCTGCCCCTCGACGGCGGGCTCGGGGCGCTGGCCCCGGTGCTGGAGGAAGATCCGCTGCTGGATGGCGTCGCTGAAGTAGAACCCCCCGCCGAGGATGCGGCGGACGGCCTCGGCCACGGAGTCGCCCGCGTGGCTCTTCATGAGGTAGCCCCGCGCGCCGGCGCGGAGCGCGCGCTCGGCGTAGAGCCCCTCGTCGTGCATCGAGACGACGAGGACGGGGAGGCCGGGGATCAGCGCCTGCAGCCGCTTGACGAGCTCGATCCCGTTGAGGCCTTCGAGCGTGAGGTCGGCGATGACGAGGTCGGGCTTCGCCTCGGGGATCTTCGCGATGGCCTCCTCGGCGCTGCTCGCCTCGCCGCACCACTCCAGCCCCGGCTCCTGCGCGAGGAGCGCCTCGTACCCCCGGCGCATCACGGGGTGGTCATCCACGACGAAGACGCGTTTCATGCTTCGGAAGGAGGATCGAGGTCGGCGAGGGGCAGGCGGCACGTGACGCGCGTGCCCCGCCCGGGCGCGGAGGCGACATCGAGCGTGGCGCCGATAAGGTTCGCGCGGTAGCGCATGGTCTGGAGGCCCATCCCCTTCGTGCACGCCTCTGGGATGCCCCGGCCGTCGTCTTCGACTTCGAGGCGGAGGAGGTTCCCCTCGACGCCGAGGCGGACGGCGAGGTGGTCGGCGCGGGCGTGGCGGGCGGCATTGGTGAGGGCCTCCTGCGCGATGCGGTAGAGGTGGACGGCCGCCGCGCCCCGGAGGTCGGGGAGCGGCTCGGACAGCTCTAATGTGCAGGCCGTCTGCGCGCGTCGCCCGGTCTCCGCGGCGAGACGATGGAGCGCGGGGGCAAGCCCCTCCCCTTCGATCTGGACGGGGTCGAGCCCCCGCGCGAGCGCCCGCGCCTGCTCGATCCCCTCCTGCACCAGCCCCGCGATCTCCTCGATCTGCTCCGGCGCGACGGCCTCCCCCCTTCGCGCGGCGCGCGCGAGCCCGCGCGCCAGCATCGCCACACCGGTGAGGTGGGAGCCGAGGCCGTCGTGGAGGTCCTGCGCGAGGCGGCGCTGCTCGCGGGCGGCCACCTCTAGCACCTCCCGCTCCAGCCGCCGCCGGGCGGAGAGGTCGAGGTACATCGAGAGCGCGCACGCTTCGCCGTCGAGATCCTGGATCTCGACGGCGACCAGGGCTTCACAGAGTTCGCCCGACGCCGCCCTGAGGCGGACCTCCTGCGGAGCGCGGTTGCCGCCCAGGGCCGCGTCCATGAGGCGCGAACGGACGGCGGGGTCCAAAATGCCGAGCTCTACCGTGGAGCGGCCCAGGAGCGCCTCGCGGGGATATCCGACGAGCTGGCAGTAGCGCTCGTTCACGTTGAGGATCTTCGCCCCGTGTACCGTGGTGAGGCTGATCCCGATGGGGGCGTTCTGAAAGACCGTCGTGAATCGCCGCTCGCTCCCCAGGAGGGCCCGTTCCGACACCGCATGCGCAGCCGCCCAGCTCTCCTGTCGCTGGCTCGACACCGCTTCCGAGACGCGCAGTCCGCCTATGGTTCGGGCAACGTGATCGAAGGCCCGTTCAATGGTGCGTTGCTCGCCCTCAGGAATGCCCTCGGTATGCTCGAAGAGCTCCTCGATGGCCTCGTGTAGGCGGGTAGCCTGTCGCTGGAGCGCCTCTATCTCCGCCCCAACGCCAAGGCATTCCGCCGCCCCGTCCCCGCTGCTCCCCGCCTCAGCACCTGTGGCCCGCTGAGCAGGGCTTTCGGCGTTCGCGGGTTCCGGTGGACCCTGAGGGGGCTCGTTCATCGGCGCGGGCGTGTGGGGTGAGAGAACATACGGATACTCCCCTACCCGGGTTTTACCCAGCCATTAGAGCCCGAACTGCTCCTCGCCGTTCCCCTCGGACATGGGGCCCCATACCTGCGCGCCCTCATACAGCAAGGGCCCGGCTTCCTGATGCCGGAAGCCGGGCCCCCTCCGCTGGGCCCTCGGTCAAAGGATCCGAGTCGGTAGTAGGCTGAGATGGGGCTGCCTTAGCGCGAGCCGCCCCCGCCGCCGGAGCCGCCGCGGGAGCCACCGCCCCCGCCACCGCCGCCCTTGGAGCCGCCGCCCCCGCCCTGGGAGCCGCCACCGCCGCCCTGACCTCCGCCG
>DASPKS010000116.1:0-36489 GCA_035628035.1 Rubricoccaceae bacterium | reverse complement strand
GGGGACAGCCGGAGCGGGGCGGGTTTCGAGGCGTTCCGGTGGACCGAACAGACGGGGATGGTGGGGCTGGGCGACCTCCCCGGCGGGGCGTTCGAGAGCACGGCCTACGACGTGACCCCCGACGGGTCGGTCGTCGTCGGGGAGGGGGACCCCGGCGGGCCGATCAACCCCTCCGCCGCCTTCCGCTGGGAGGGCGGCGTGATGACGCGGCTGCCCGACCTCCCCGGCGACGAGGACCGCTGCGGCGCCCACGCCGTCTCCGCCGACGGGCGCACCGTCGCGGGGTGGGGGATCAACGCCGCCGACCGTCAGGAGGCCGCGCGGTGGGTGGACGGGGCGGCCCACGGGCTCGGGTTCCCCGAAGGCGCCACCGGCACCGTCGCCTTCGACCTCTCGGCCGACGGCCGCGTCGCCGTGGGGACGGCGTTCACGCCGGGCGGGACGTCGGCGTTCATCTGGACGGAAGGAGCGGGGATGGCGTTCATCCCCGACCTCCCCGGGGGAAGCCCGTACCGCGAGGCGCGCGCGGTCTCCGGCGACGGCCGCGTCGCCGTAGGGGTGGGTGACAGCGGGGCGGCCTTCGAGGTGTTCATCTGGACGGCCGAGACGGGGACGCGCTCGCTGAAGGCCGTACTGGAGAGCCACGGGCTCGACCTCACGGGGTGGGCGCTGACGAGCGTGTGGAGCCACGCGCTCTCCCACGACGGCCGCGTCGTCGTCGGCAGCGGGCGCAACCCCGAGGGGGTGGAGGAGGCGTGGCGGGCCGTGCTCCCCCCGTGGCCGCACACGGGGACGGCAGAGCCGCCAGGAGGGAACGCCCTCACGCTGTCGGCGAGCCCGAACCCCGCCCGAGCGAGGGCCACCGTCCGCCTCACGCTTACCGAGGCGCAGCACGTCCGCGTCGCCGTGTACGACGCGCTCGGCCGCGAGGTCGCTGTCCTCAACGACGGCCCCCTCGCGGGGGGACTTCACACGCTCTCGCTCAACACGTCGGGGCTCCCGTCGGGGGTGTACCTCGTCCGGGTCGAGGCCGGCGGCGCGGCGCTCACGCGGCGGCTCACCGTCGCGCGCTAGCGGAGGAGCCGGAAGCGGGCCTCCTCGATCCGCTCGCGCCCGGCCACGCGCGCGGCTTTGACGTACTCGGCCCTGCGCACCCACCCCCTCTCCAGCCCGACGACGAGCGTCGCCCGCTCTTCGAGCGCGAGCGTGGGCGCGAGCTCGGCGAGGTAGGCCGCGTCCACGCGGCCGGGCGTGGCCGCCTCCAGCACGGCGCGGATGCTCTCTACGAGCGCTTCTCTATCGGCCACGGCCTCCCACCCGACGCGGGCCGCATCGCCTCCGAGCGAGTCGAGCCGGACCGTGAGCGCGGTGCGGACGGGCGCGCTCGTGAGGGGGCTCTCACGGCTCACCTCGGCGGTCGTCGGGCGGCCGGGCGTGAGGGCCTGGCCCGAGACGAGCGCGAGCAGCCGCGGCTCGTCGAGGACGAGGTCGGCCAGGGCGGTCGGGTTGCTCAGGCGGCGGCGGAAGTCCTCGCGGAGGCCGGCGGCCTGGAGGTCGGCGAACGCGCCGGGACGGTCCTCGTCGGCGCGGACGGCGCGGAGGAAGGCCGCGCGGAGGGTGCGCCCGTTGAGGAGGCGGCGCGGCTGGGCGCTCCGGTCCACCTCGAACGTGACGGTGAGCCCGGAGAGGATGCCGAAGGCCGTCGCCCCGCCGAGCGTGGGGCCTACGACGCCCCCCTCGCTCTCTACGTGCACGTCGGTGAAGGTCCAGCTCAGGCGGTAGCCCTCGGGCAGCGCCGCGAGCACGCGGACGGCCGCCGTCGCCGTGAGGTCGATGGACTGGACGGGGTGGCCGCCGGCCCGCTCCTTCCCCCCGCGCTCGACGCGGTAGCGCACGGCCTCCCCGGCGCGCGGCGCGAAGGGGATCGTGACGGGCCCGCGCGCCGGCTGTGCCGCAGCGGGCACCAGCAGCGCAAGGAGGAAAACGACCGGGACCACACACGTCGGACGCATGGCACTCCAACGCGGCGCGGCCCGCTTCCGTTCGACGCGGTCGCGTCAGTACCGCCCGCCCGGCATCTCCTCGCGCTCGACGGACCGCAGCCACACCAGCGTGCCGAGCGCGATGGCGAGTCCCACGACGCCCGCGCCGACGCCGGCCAGCGCGAGGGGGCCCAGCCGCGCGCACCACGTGAGGAGGAGCCCCCCGCCCACGAGCAGCGGCATCACGACGAGCCCCACGTAGAACCCCGCCACGCGAACGGCCACGGGCCCCCCCTGCCCGGCGACGGCGAGGCGGCTGTGCACCTGCGGGAGCGAAGGCACCCGGCGCTCCAGCGCCGTCCCCTCCTCCACGAGCACCGCCCGCCGCCGCTCGTACACGAGGACGTCGAGCGCCCACAGCAGGAGGACGCCGGTCGAGGCGGCGAGCGAGACCGCGAACGCGAGCACCTCCACGGGGATCGCCACCGTGAGCCGGCTCAGCAGCAGCCCCACGATGGCCGCGAACGCCGCCACGCCGAGGAGCGCCGCGCCGATGCGGACGACGAGCTGGAGCCGGTCGAGGTGCTGCTCGGCCTCCGAGAGGTGGGCCCAGAGGGCGGCCGGGTCGGGCTCGAAGGGGCGGTCTCCTTTCGCCATGGGATGCGCTACCTCCGCTCCTCGACGAGGGGCTGGTACGCCGGGTGGCGGCGGAGGTAGGCGGCCACGAACGGGCAGAGCGGGAGCACGCGGAGGCCCTCGGCCTGCGCCCAGTCCAAGGCCGCCTTCGCGAGCGCGCTGCCGATCCCCTCCCCCTCGTCCTCCTCCGGTACCCCGGTGTGCGTGAACACGACGCGGCCGTCGCGGGGGCCGAGGTATTCGAGGACGGCGAGGCCGCCGTCCCCGTCCGCCTCGAAGCGGCGGGCCTCCGGCGCGTGGCGGACCGCGACGCGCGCCTCCATCAGGCGGCCCCGTTCGTGGAGGCAGGCGCGGGCGGCTCCTCGCCGCGCAGGAACCGCTCGGCCATCTCGACCATCGCCGGGCTCCCGATGTAGAGCGGGATGCGCTGGTGGAGCGCACGCGGCTGCACGTCGAGGATCGGGCCGTCGCCGGTCGAAGCCCGACCGCCCGCCTGCTCGACGAGCATCGCCATCGGGTTCGCCTCGTACATCAGGCGGAGCTTCCCCTCGGGGTCGCGGCGGTTCGCGGGGTAGACGTAGATCCCGCCCTTGAGGAGGTTCCGGTGGAAGTCGGCCACGAACGAGCCGATGTAGCGCGTGGTGAAGGGCCGCTTCGTGGCGGGGTCGTCCTGCTGCATCCACTTGATGTAGCGCTTGAGGCCGTCCGCCCACGACTCGTAGTTCCCCTCGTTGATGGAGTACATCGTCCCCGCCGTGGGCGTCTTGATGTCGGGGTGCGAGAGGAGGAACTCCCCGATGGAGGGGTCGAGCGTGAACCCGTTGACACCGTTGCCCGTGGTGTAGACGAGCATCGTCGAGGAGCCGTAGAGGACGTACCCGGCGGCGACCTGCTTCCGCCCCGTCTGGAGCGCGTGCTCCACCGTGACGGGCCCCTCGTGGTCCTCGGGCACCTTGTAGACCGAGAAGATGGTCCCGATGGACACGTTCACGTCGACGTTGGAGGAGCCGTCGAGGGGGTCGAGGAGGACGATGTACTTCCCGCAGCAGTCCTCGACGCGGATGGGGATGCCCTCGGCGTGCTCCTCGCTCCCGATGAGGCACACCTCGCCGCCGCGGCGGAGCGCGCGGACGAGCTCCTCGTGGGCGAGCACGTCGAGCTTCTTCTGGATCTCCCCCTGCACGTTGATCGCGCCCGAGTCGCCGAGGATGTCGACGAGGCCGGCCTTGCGCACGTCGCGCTGGATGATCTTGGCGGCGACGGAGAGGTCGCGGATGAGGCGGGAGAACTGGCCGGTGGAGCCGGGGATCTCCTCCTGCCGCTCGATGATGAACTGCTCCAGCGTCTTGAAGGAGCCCCCGCTGAACTGGGGCACGGGCGGGGCAGGAGCGGTAGCGGCGGAGGGCATCGGCGCGGGGGATGAGCTGCCTCGAAGCTACGTCAGACCTGGATGCTTGCGGAGCCGCGCCAGCGCGGCCCGCGTCCGGGGCGGCACGTCGTCCTCCGCCTCCCCGAGCAGGCGGCGGAGCGCCTCCGGCGTATCCACGTCGTACCACGGCGGGAGAAGGACGGGCTGGAGGCCGGCCTCGAGCGCGCGGGCGAGGGTCTCGTCGAAGACGGCGGCGTGGCTGTAGGTCATCCCCTCGAAGAGGGCGGGGGCCAGCTCGTTCAGCCCGAGGAGGTAGTACCCGCCGTCGTCACTCGGCCCGAGCACGCACGTGAACGGGGCGGCCAGCGCGCGGAAGGCTTCCCCGACGAACGCCACCGGGAGCGTCGGGTGGTCCGTCCCCACGATGACGACGCGCTCGAACCCCGCCGCGAACGCCTCGACGAACGCGCGGAGCATCCGCGCGCCGAGCCCGTCGCCGCGCTGGGCGTGGAGGGTCGCGCCGTTCAGCGGGAGGCCGTCCGGCGCGGCCTCGCCATCGAGGTAAAGCCGGACGGCGACGGGCGCCCCGAGCCCGAACACATCGGGTCGCGTCCACGCGTCGAGGGCGTCGCGGAGGAAAGCGTCGGAGAGGGCCGCCGCTGCGTCCGGGGTGAGTGGGGGGACGAGGCGGGTCTTGACCACGCCCGGCCGCGGCACCTTGGCGAAGATGAGGAGCGCGGCGGCGCGGCTCACCCCTCGTCCTTCCGCGGCCGGAACACTACCACCGCGCCCACGAGGGCGTCGTCCTCGTGGAGGGGCGTCACCACGTACTCGACGGGGAACGGGGTGCCGTCCTTCCGCCAGAACACCTCGTCGTCTACGCGGCGGGGCTGTCCGTCGCGGAGCACCTGATAGATCGGGCACGCCTCGACCGGGTAGGGCGTGCCGTCGGCGCGGTGGTGGTGGATGATCTCGTGCTGGGGCTTCCCCCGGAGCTCTTCGGCCGTCCACCCCGTGAGCTCGGTCGCAACGGGGTTGACGAACGTCGTGGTGCCGCTCAGGTCGAGCCCGTAGATGCCTTCCCCCGCCGCGTCGAGGATCTGCTGGAGCGCGCGGCGGGCACGGAGGAGCTCGCGCTCGCGCTCGGCGAGGGTGGCCGTGCGCTCGGCGACGCGGGCTTCGAGCTCGCGTGTGGTCTGGAGCATCAGCCGCTGGGCCGCCCGGCGGTCGGTAATGTCGCGGCAGACGGCGAACACGGTGAGGGCCCCCTCGAGCTCGAGGAGGCGTACGCTCATCTCCATCGGGACGCGCCGGCCGTCCCGGGTCACGTGAGCGGTCTCCAGCGTGGCGGACCGCTCGTAGAGGAGCGTGGGGAGGACGCGCTCGACGCCGGGGGCGCCGGGGGCGAGGAGCTGGGCGAGGGTCATGCGGCGCAGCTCGTCCGCGGTGTACCCGTAGAGCCGGAGGGCGGCCTCGTTGAAGTCCGAGAGGAGGCCGGCGCCGTCGGAGGAGAGGGGGTAGCTGAGGATGACGTCGCTGGCGGCCTGAAAGAGGGTGTGGTAGCGGGCCTGGCTGGCCTGGACGGCCGTCTGGGCCTCGCGGAAGGCCGTGATGTCGGTGGCGCTCCCGAACCACCGTGTCACGTCGCCCTCCTCGTCGAGGACGGGGATGGCCCGCCCGAGGAACCAGCGGTAGGTGCCGTCGTGGCGGCGGAACCGGTACTCCTTCTCGAAGGGGGTCTTCGTGCTCGCCGCCCGCGCGAACTCGGCGAAGGCCGCCCCGCGGTCGTCCGGGTGGACGTAGTCGCCCCAGTTGGTCTGGAGCGCGCCGTCTCGCGGCATCCCGGTGTAGGCGTACCACCGCTCGTTGTAGTAATCGGGGACGCCCTCGGGCGTGGACGTCCAGATGATCTGGGGGAGGGCGTCGGCGAGGGCGCGGTAGCGCGACTCGCTCGCCCGGAGGGCCTCCTGCGCCTCCTGCTGCGCCGAGACGTCGCGGAGGATCCCCGTAAAGAAGTGAACGCCGCCCTGGCGGTACTCCCCGAAGGAAATGGCGAGGGGGATGGTAGTCCCATCCTTCCGCAGCCCCGGCACCTCGATATGCCCCCAGGGGAGCCGCTTCTCGCCGGTCTCCAGGTACCGCGCCACGGCGGCCTCGTGGAGGCCCCGGTAGTCCTCCGGCATCAGCCGCGTCAGGCGCTCCCCCTCGAGCTCCCCCGGCGCGTAGCCGAAGATGTGTTCGACGGCGGGGTTGGCGTAGTGGATCGTGTTGTCGGTGCCGATGGTGACGATGGCGTCGGAGGCGGTCTCGAGGAGGAGCCGGTACCGCTGCTCGCTCCGCTGGAGGGCCTCCTGGGCCTCGCGGAGTGCGCGGAGCTCCATGCGCTCCGCCTCGCTCTCGAAGACGACCCCCACACAGCGGTCGGGCAGCGGGAACACGCGGATCGAGTAGGCAGCCTCTTCGATCCGCTCGTCGCCGTAGACGATGGGGCCGAGGTCCCGCGACACCCCCAGCAGGGCCGCCTCGGCGTACGCCGCGGGGAGCGGCGTCTCCAGCGTCAGGGGAGCGATCTCCCCGATGGTCTTGCCCACCTCGCCGGAGAGGTCGAGCCCCGTGAGCTCCCCGGCCCGCTCGTTGGAGTAGAGGAGCTTGAGCGAGGCGGGGTCGCCGGGTTCTTGGAGACAGAAAACGGAGAGCCCGAGGGGGAGCTGTCCCGCGAGCGCCTGGAGCAGCTCGTCCGACAGCGTGGTAGCCGAGGCCATGAGGAGGGGGACGCGGCGCGGGGGGTGGTGGGAGACGCGCCGGAAGCGGGCACGCCTCAGGCTGGCAAGCGTTCCTCCCACACGGACAACGCGTTTTTCAATCCCGCCACGAGCGCGCCGTCGTTGAGGGCGCGGTCGAGGAGCCGGCCGAGGAGGGCGTCGTGGTGCGGGGTGTACGGCTCGTTGTGCCAGAGGAGGACGGCGCACCCGCCCACGCGCCGGCACGCGGCGAAGACGGCCTCCACCTGCGCCTCGGCCTCGTCCACCTGCAGCCCCCGGTGCGCGAACAGCGTGGTGTCCATCACCGAAAGCGGTAGCTCCCACAGGTCGAGCGGCGCGTTCGCGTCGAGGTCGAAGAGGCGGAAGGGGCAGGCGGTCGCACGGCGGAAGCCCTCGCGCGCCGCGAAGCCGAGCGTGCTGTCGAGCGCGAGGCCGGCGGCGGCCTGGAGGCGCGGCGTGGTGGGCGCGGTCCAGCGGAGGTAGTGCTGGCGGACGGTCGTCGGCGGCGCGCCGAGCGCGGCTGCGAGGCGGTCGTGCTCCTTCCGGAGGTGGCCGGGGTGGTCGTGCGCGAAGTAGCTCGGGTGGAAGCCGACCTCAAAGCCTCCCTCCTGGAGCCGGCCTAGGAGCCGCAGCAGGTCGGGCGACGCGAGGCGGTAGGGCACGTCCTCCCGTGCGGTGGCGCCGGCCTTGAGGAAAAAGGTGGACGACGCGCCCCGAGCCTCGGCCGCGTCGACGAACCCGTCCAGCAAGAGCTGGCGGGGGTCGTTGACGAGGGTGCGGAGCCGCCACGTCCGCACGAAGTCCACGTCGTGCGTGAGGGCCACCGCCCACGCCTTCCCGGCCCACAACCGCCGCTCGACGGGCACGCCGCGTTGTTGGAGGGTGTCGCCGAGCCAGCCCCGGTACACGTCGACCAGCGGGTCGCGGATCGTGCCGAGCCGCGCGTGGAGCGACGCCTCGTAGGGGAAGCGGCCGTGCGCGTCGCGCGCCGTCGTCGTGTGCTCGTCCCACCCGGCCAGCCAATAGAAGGCCGACGCGATTGGATCGACTTCGAGAACCCCGTCTTCAGCGCCTCCGCCGTCAGCGCCGAACAAGAACATCAGCGGCCAGCAGGTGCCGTTCCAGGAGAGCGAGCCGATCTGGTGCGGGTCGTAAGGCGTGCGTGCAGCGAAGTAAGCCGCGGTCTCCGGCGCGAGCCGGAACCGGAGCGCGGTGGCCGGCACGGCCCCGGGCTCCGGCCCGTAGTAGAGCCCCCCGTCGCCTAGCCCCTCACGGTCGGTCCACAGGGGCTCGAGGGAGAGGCCGGTGAGGAGGGTATCGAGCGCGTAGCGCGCCTTCGGGAGGAACGTGTCCGGGCCTTCGACGCAGCACGGAAGCGGCCTCCCCATCCGTCACGTCCAGTCGGCGCCGACTGTCTCATCCACGACCTTCGTGCTGGCGATATGGTCGTGGAGGCAGCGGCGGTCATCGCGGAAGATGAAGAGGGCGTCGGCGAGGGCGAAGAGCCCCCCCAAGAAGGGCACGCAACCGATCACGGCCGGGACGATGGTCCGCAGCCCGACGGCGCGCCCGAAGCCGGGGTTCTCCTCCGTCTCGATGCCCACGATGCGGAGGTGGAGGGCCCGCTTGGCGACGGTCTGCCCCTCCGTCGACAGGAGGTAGAGCTGGTAGCCGAAGAACCCGAAGAACCCCGCGATGGCGAGCACCACGCCGAGGGCCACGAGCGGCGTGTCGCCGCCGCCAACGGTGGCGAGGAGCACGCCGGGGAGGACGGCCGCGCAGGCGAGGAGGCCATCGAGGAGGACGGCCCCGAGGCGCTTCCACGGCGAGGCCAGGGGCGTGATGACGGCGGGGTCGAGGAGAGGCTCCATCGGGAACTGTCGGGCGCGCGCCCGTAAACTAGGGTGCGTGGCTCTACGGGCGCCCCCGCCCCGGGATGCACGCGCCCTTTCTTTTCGATGGCCAGCCGTTTCAAGCTCTTCTCCGACCCCGTCCACGGGTTCGTCTCGGTCCCGCGCGGGCTCGTGCTCGACCTCATCGAGACGCCCGCGTTCCAGCGGCTCCGGCGGATCCGCCAGCTCGGGCTCGGCTTCCTCGTCTTCCCCGGCGCCGTCCACACGCGGTTCGAGCACGCCCTCGGCGCGATGGCGCTCATGCACGAGGCGCTCCTCACGCTCCAGGAGAAGGGGACGGTGATGGCGACCGACGAGGTGGAGGCGGCCCTCGCCGCCGCCCTCCTCCACGACGTCGGGCACGGGCCGTTCTCGCACACGCTCGAGGCGCAGCTCGTCGCGCCGGCGGCCGGCGGCACCCCGTTCCACCACGAGCGCATGAGCCGCGCCCTCATGGCCCGGCTCAACCGGGAGAACAGCGGCGCCCTCGACCTCACCCTCGCCATCTTCGATGGGACGTACGACCGCCCGTTCTTCCACACCCTCGTCTCGAGCCAGCTCGACATGGACCGGCTCGACTACCTCCGCCGCGACTCTTTTTATACCGGCGTGGCCGAGGGCGTCGTCGGCGTCGAGCGGATCCTGAAGACGATGCGCGTGCACCCCCCGGAGGGTGGGCCGACGAGCCGCGTCGTCATCGAGGCGAAGGGGGCCTACGCCGTCGAGAACTACGTGCTGAGCCGGCGGCTGATGTACTGGCAGGTGTACCTCCACAAGACCGTTCTCGCCGCCGACCACCTGCTCCGGGCCGCCTATGCCCGCGCGCAGACACACTTCCGCGACGGCAGCGCGGTCTCCGATCCGGGGCTCGCCGCCACCGCCCCCTGCCTCGCCTTCTTCCTCCAGGGTCACGCCCGTGCGGACGACCTTGACCGCGACGACGTCCTCGACGCCTTCACCGCGCTCGACGACCCGGCCCTCCTCTACAGCCTCTCGCGCTGGGCGGACTCCCACGACCCGGTCCTCGCCGACCTCGCGCGGCGGTTCCTCCACCGAGATCTCCCGCGTACCGTCCACCTCGCTGCGCCGCCTTCGGCTGACGACCTCGCGCGCTGGCGCGGGACCCTCGCGGAGTGGCTCGTCGAGAAGGGCTGCGCGACGCCCGCGACAGCCGAGGCCGACGCGGCCTACTACCTCGCTACGGACGAGGCCCGCCTCGACGCCTACCGCCCCGTCGGCGACGCCATTTGCATCCTCGAACGCGACGGTCGCCTCCGCGAGCTGAGCGAGGCCGGCGATGGGACGGCCATCGGCGCGCTGGCCGAGGCGGGTCCCGTTGTGAAGCCGTACGTGTGCTTCCCCAAGCAGGTCCGCCTCGACGTGGCCGACGAGGTGGCGGCGTGATCGCGTACGCGCTCGACCCGACCCACGCGCTGCACTCGGACCCAGGCCACCCCGAGGGGCCGCACCGCCTCAACGCCGTCGAGGACCTGCTACTGGAGGAGGGATGGGTGGAGCGGGTGCTTCGAGCGCCTGCGCTCCCGGCTCCGCCCGAAGCCCTCGCGCGCGTCCACGCCGTCGAGCACGTGGAGCTGTTGGAGGCCCTCTGCGCGCGGGGCACCGCGAGCCTCGACATGGACACCTATGCGACGGCCGAGAGCTACGGGGTCGCCGTTCGCGCCGCCGGTGGTTGCATTGCGATAACGGATGCCGTGCTCGAAGGCCGGGCGTCGTCCGGCTTCGCACTCGTGCGCCCGCCGGGCCACCACGCCCGCCCCTTCGCGGCGATGGGGTTCTGCCTGTTCAACAACGTCGCCGTGGCGGCGCGGCATGCGCAGGCCGTCCACGGCGTCGAGCGCGTGCTCATCGTGGACTTCGACGTGCACCACGGCAACGGCACGCAAGAGATCTTTTACGACGACCCGTCGGTGCTCTTCGTCTCGTCGCACCAGTACCCGTACTACCCCGGCACGGGCGCGCTGGCCGAGACGGGCGCGGGGCCGGGCGAGGGGTTCACGGTCAACCTCCCTCTCCCCGGCGGCACCACCGACGGCCCGCTGCTTGACCTTTACCGCCGCGTGCTGCTGCCGCTCAACGACCGCTTCCGCCCCGAGGTTGTTTTTCTTTCCGCTGGCTACGATGCGCACCGGCTCGACCCTCTCGGCGGGCTCGCCCTCTCGGTAGCTGGGATCACCGACCTCGTGCGTGTCTGTTCAGAAGTGGCGGAGCGGTGGGCTGGCGGGCGCGTCGTCGCTGCCCTCGAAGGGGGCTACCACCCCGACGCCCTCGCCCACTCGGTGCTCTCCACCTTCCGCGTACTGGACGACCCCTCGGCTGAGGCCAGCGATCCCTTCGGGCCGTCTCCGCGCCTCGGCCCGTCGCTAGAGCAGTTAGCCGGGCACGCCTGCGCGCTGCACCGGCTCTAGAAGACCTCGACTTCGGGGATGGGCACGACGAACCGCCCGCCCCAGGCGCGAATGCTGGCCATCTGCGCGGCGACCTCTTCCCTAAGGTTCCAGGGGAGGATGAGCACGTAGTCGGGCCGCGTCTCGAAGATCTTCTCAGGCGGAAAGACGGGGATGCGCGTGCCGGGGAGGTAGGTGCCCTGCTTGTACGGGTTCCGATCCACCGTGTAGCAGAGGAGGTCGGTCCGGATGCCGCCGTAGTTGAGGAGGGTGTTCCCCTTCCCCGGCGCGCCGTAGCCCACCACCTGCGCCCCCGCCTCATTGGCCTCGATCAAGAAAGAAAGCAGCTTCCGCTTGGTGGCCTTCACCTGCTCGGCGAACGCGGCGTACGTCTCCAGCCGGTCGATCCCCGCTTCTAGCTCGCGCGCCCGGAGCGCGTGCACGCGCTCGCCGACCGGCTTCGTCTCGTCCTCGGCGTGGCGCGCGTAGATGCGGAGCGAGCCGCCATGGGTCGGCAGTTCCTCCACGTCGTACAGCACCAGCCCGTGCGCGGCGAACACCTGCTCGACGGTGAACAGCGAGAAGTACGAGAAGTGCTCGTGGTAGATGGTGTCGAACTGGTTCTCCGCCATCAGCCGGAGGAGGTGCGGGAACTCCATCGTGATGGTACCGCCCTCGGCGAGGAGCCGCTTCATCCCCGCCACGAAGCTGTTGAGGTACGGCGTATGGGCGAGGACGTTGTTGCCGAGGAGGAGGTCGGCCCGTAGCCCCTCCCCCACCATCCGCTCCGCCTCTTCCTCCCCGAAGAACGCCACGCGCGTGGGGATGCCCTTCGCCTCCGCGACGACCGCCACGTTCGCCGCCGGCTCCACGCCCAGGCAGGGGATCCCCTTCTCGACGAAGTGCTGGAGGAGGTACCCGTCGTTCGAAGCAATCTCGACGACGAAGCTCTTCTCGTCGAGGTGGAGCCGCTCCGTAATCCCGTCCACGTAGCGCTTGGCGTGGGCTACCCACGAGTCGGCGTACGAGGAGAAGTAGGCGTACTCGGAGAAGATGGCGTCGGGCGGAACGACCTCGTCGAGCTGGACGAGAAAGCACCGCTCGCACACGAAGGCGTGCAGGGGGTAGAACGCCTCGCCCTTGTGCAGGTCCTCCAGGCGGACGACGTTCTGGCAGGGCGGGTGGCAGCCGAGATCGGCGAAGGTGTAGCGGAGCGGCGTCCCGCAGAACCGGCAGGTCAGGCCGGGGACGTGCGCCACCTCGGGCAGGCCAGCGACGGCGGGTTCAGGAGCGAGCATCGGCGTCAGGCGGCGATGGATTCGGCGAAGCGGAGGTCGGGCGCCACGTCGCCCCGGTCGAGGAGCGCCTGGAGGTGGGCGATGCGGCTGAAGCGCGGGCCCTCGAAGACCTCGGGAGCGAGCCCCCGGTCGAGGAGCGCTGCGTGCACCTGGCGCACGCCGTCCCGGACGGTCCAGCGTGGGCGCCACGCGGGCAGGTGCGCGCCGATCTTGGCGAAGGAGACGCGGTACGAGCGGGTGTCCGCGCTCGCGCCTTCGGCGAGCTCGACCGTCGTGCCCGGCACCTCTTCCCCCACGATCCGCGCCACATCGCGGACCTGGTAGTTCTCGGCGTCTGCGCCGACGTTGAACGCCTCGTTGTGGACGGCCTCGCGCGGCGCGGCAAGCGCGGCCACGAACGCGGCGCACACGTCCTCGACGTGGACGAGTGGGCGCCACGGCGTTCCATCGCTCAGCATCCGGACGCGGCCCGTCGCGGCGGCCCACGCGGTGAGGTTGTTCACCACGAGGTCGAACCGGAGGCGCGGGCTCACGCCGTAGACCGTCGCGTTGCGGAGGAAGACCGGCGAGAACGACGCCGAAGCGAGGGGGGCTATGTCGCGCTCGGCGAGCACCTTCGCGTGTCCATAGGGGGTGACCGGGTTGAACGGGGCCGTTTCGTCTACCGCGCCCCGCCCCGCCGCGCCGTAGAGGCTGCACGACGAGGCGAAGAGGAACCGGGACACCCCGGCCTCCCGCGCGAGCATCGCCAGCCGCACCGTCGCCTCGTGGTTGATGGCGTAGGTGAGCGCGGGGTCGAGGTTCGAGAGGGGGTCGTTCGAGAGGTTGGCGAGGTGGACGACGGCGCCGAACCCGTCGAGGTCGGCGCGCGTTACGTCGCGGAGGTCCTTGCGAGTCTCCGGGAGTACGGCGAGGGGCTCCTCGAAGAGGCAGCCCTCGAACAACCCGCTGTCGAGGCCGAAGACCTCGTGGCCGGCGGCGAGGAGCGCCGGCGCCATCACGCTGCCGATGTAGCCCTGATGGCCGGTAAGGAGAACGCGCATGGTGGTTAGTAGTCCGTCGTCAGTAGGTGCCGCGGGCTCATCCTCCGTCCATTGCCCACTGTCCACCATCTGCGGCCTCTTGCCATGGCCAGCGGCGGAGGCCGAAGTAGTTGTCCGGGCCCGGGAGGAGCGCCCGCTGGAGGGCGTCGGTGCGGAGGGCGTAACCGGTAGCGGTGAGGCAGGCCGCGGCGCGGCGGACCGGAGGGAGGTCCACAGTAGCCGCTGTGCGGAGGTAGTTGGCGAACGTGCGGAGGGGAGCCGTGAAGCTGGCCGCGCCATCACGGCCGGTCTCGCGGCGCGCCCACGTGGTCCGGTCGAGGAACAGCGTGCTCTCGGGGTGGATGCGGTACCGGAACAGCTCGCGGTCGACGAAAGCGAACCGGCCGAGGAGCGCGGCGTGGGCGACGAGGAGGCGGTCCGACCCGTAGAGCGTCTGCGGCCCGTGCTTCTCCAGCACCTCGCGGCGGAAGAGCCCGTGCACGGGGCTGTTCACGTCGCGGCTGCGGAGGACGGCACGGAAGCGGGCCACGGGCTCGTCGGGCATCGACCGCTCCAGCGCGCGGTCGTAGGGGAGCGTACGCCCTTCCGAGTCGCGCCAGCGCTGCGCCGCCGCGTCGAAGCGGAACGGCTCGCCCTGGGCGCCGATGAGCCCACAGCGCCCGTAGGCGAGGACCGCCCCGGGCTCCTCCTCCAGCGCGGCGACGAGCGTGGCGAGGAAGTCGGGCGTGCGGCGGTCGTCGTGGCCGGCCAGGCAGAACAGCCGCCCCCGGCTGTGGGCGAACGTCAGGTTGGTGTTGGGGAGCGCGCCGAGGTTCCGGCCGTTGCGGACGTACCGCACGCGGGGGTCGCGCGCGGCCGCCTCGCGGCAGAGCGCCTCTGTCTCGTCGGTCGAGGCGTTGTCGCAGATGACCAGCTCGAAGTCCTCGAACGTCTGGCCGAGGACGTCTGCCAGGGTCTCAGGGAGGTAGCGGGCGCCGTTGTAGACGGGCAGGCCGACGGAGACGAGCGGGGAACGGGGCGGCATCGGCGGAAGGGGTCGCGCCGGCCGCCCACGCAAGGGCAGGACCGGAGGCCGCCCACGCCCTTCCGTGGAGGAAAAGGGAACGCGAGCGTGACGGCCCCTTCCGCCTCGCCTTGCTTACCCCGACGTGAGAAAGACAAACGGGGGCGCCCCGCATCGAGGCGCCCCCGCGAACTCCGGAGCAGAGACGATCAGGCGACCGAGACCGTGGCGCCGCTCGGGACGGCGTCGCCCGTGAGGCGGCCTTCGCGGACGAGCTTCTGGCGCACCTGTTCCTCGATCCAGGCGTACGTACGGGCGAGCCCCTCCTCCAAGGAGATCTGCGGCTCCCACCCGAGCACCTCGCGGAGGCGGTCGTTGTTCGAGTTCCGCCCGCGCACGCCCATCGGGCCGTCCACGTGCTCCTTCTCGATGGCGACGCCGGCCGCGCCGGCGACGAGGTCGGCCAGCTCGTTGATCGAGATCAGCCGGTCCTGGCCGAGGTTGAGCGGCTCGGCATAATCGCTCCGCATGAGGCGGTAGATCCCCTCCACGCAGTCGTCGACGTAGCAGAACGAGCGGGTCTGCTCCCCGTCGCCCCAGATCTCGATGGTGGGGTCGCCGGTAAGCTTGGCCACGGCCACCTTCCGGCACATCGCGGCGGGCGCCTTCTCGCGGCCGCCCTCCCACGTGCCGAGCGGGCCGAAGATGTTGTGGAAGCGGACGGTGCGCGTCTCTAGCCCGTACTGCTTCCGGTAGTGGTGGGCGAGCTGCTCGGTGATGAGCTTCTCCCAGCCGTAGGCGTCCTGCGGCTGCGCGGGGTACGCGTCCTCCTCCTTCAGCGGCTCCACGTTGGCCTCGAGCTGCTTGTACTCGGGGTAGATGCACGCGCTCGACGTGTAGAGGTACCGCTGCACGCCGTTGACGCGGGCGGCCTCCATGGTGTGCGTCGAGATGAGGAGGTTGTTGTGGAGGATCTCGGCGTGGTACTTCGAGATGAACCCCATCCCGCCCATGTCGGCCGCGAGGGCGTACACCTCCTCGACGCCGCGCGTGGCCTGGAGGCAGGCATCCCACCGCCGGAGGTCGAGGATCTCGAACTCATCGGCGGCGGTCTCCGCAAACTCGGGGTGCTTCAGGTCCACGCCGCGGACCCAGTACCCCTTCGCCTTGAGGTAGTTGACGAGGTGGTGGCCGATGAAGCCGCCGGCACCGGTGACGAGGACGCGCGTGGGCATAGGGGGGTGGCGATGACGGGTGGATAAGATACGGGGCGTGGAAGGGGGGCTGTTAATGCCGTTCCACCAAGCTCCGGCGAAATGAACCCTGCCGCTCCTGTCGCCGCTGCTGGGCAAATCCGACCATAAAACGGGGGACGATGCGCGTATAGCGCCGCCAGAGCCGGCGCGGCTCCATCGCGAGGCGAAAGGCCCATTCGAGCCCCGCCCGTTGCACCCAGGCGGGGGCCTGCGCGAGGGTCCCGGCATGGAAGTCGAACGCCGCCCCGACGGCGAGGAGGACGGCCGGGAGCCGCCCCCGGTGGGCGTGGCACCACCGCTCCTGCCGGGGGCACCCCAGCCCGACGAACACGATCCCCGCGCCGGAGTCGCGGAGCCGCGCCGTATAGGCGGCATCCTCGGCGTCGGTGAGCGAGCGGAACGGGGGCGAGATGGTGCAGACGACCTGGAGGTCGGGGAACTGCGCGGTCAGCCGCTCGCGGAGGAGGCCGAGCGTCACCTCCGTCGAGCCGTAGAAAGCGACGGGGACGCCCGCTTCGGCGGCGGCGCGGCACACGTGGAGCGTCAGGTCGGGCCCGTAGACGCGCCCGGCCTCGGGCAGCCCGAGCTCGCGCAGCGCCTTCACGAGCGACATCCCGTCGGGCACGTTGAGGTCGGCCGCGTTGAGGACGGCGCGGAAGGCCGCGTCGTCCTGCGCCTCGACGACACCGTGCGCGCCGGTGGCGTAGACCGTGCGGCTCTCGCCGGCCCGCGCCCAGGCGAGGATGTGGCGCGTGGCCTCCTCGTAGGTCGGCGCGTCCACGCGGACGCCGAGGACGGTGCGCGAGGGGGCGGGCGGCGCCGGCGGGGCGGCGCGGCGCGGAGCAACGACGGGGCGAAGGGTAAGGGTATCCATCCTCGGGCTACCTCCTTAAGCGGCCAGCGATTCGACGGGCCGGGGGGTGACGCGGCGGCCGTAGAGCGCGGCCTCGTGGCGGTCGATCTCCTCCTCCGAGAACCGCCGGCCGGCGACGCGCGCAGGAACGCCTGCCACGAGGGCGTAGGGCGGCACGTCCTTCGTCACGAGCGCGCCCGCGGCCACGATGGCGCCGCGCCCGACGGTCACACCGGAGAGCACGATGGCGCCGTAGCCGATCCACACGTCGTCGCCGACGACGAGCCGTTCGCGTCGATGCTCCTCCGGGAAGTCGACGTCGCCGATCCAGGGGGCGTGGCGGATCATCTTGCCGACGGCGCGAAAGTCGTGGTCGTGCCGCCCGATGAGACCGACGCGGTTGGCGAGCATCACGCCGTTTCCGATGGAGCCGTTGCACTCCAGGGTGCACCCCTTCCCCACGTACACGTCGTCGCCGATGGTGAGCTCGACGGACGCGTCGACGACGGTGCCGAGGCCGAGGTGGAGGTTGCGGCCGTAGCGGACGTTCTTGCGGATCGCGTAGCGGCGGTACGCTGCCTGCCAAAGACGCTTGAGGTGGGACGCGGCCATGGCTTCAGACGATAGAGGGCGCAACACGGCGGGGCCCGTACACGGGGAGTACCGGCCGGGGCGCAGCAACGAGCGCCGCGCGGTCCTCGGCCCCCCAGAAATCAGGGTGGCGGCGGTGGATCCAGACGGCGGCCATCCCCACGCCGAAGACGGTCCAGAACCAGATGCCACCCATCGGCCCTTCGAGGTACACGTCGAACGAGCCATTCACCATCGCGGCCACCCAGTAGACGGCGCAGAGGGCGTATACGCCCATCCAGCGCGCCTGCCCGGCGCGGCGGGCGCGGGCCCACCCGCCGAAGAGCGTGCCCAGCCAGCACGCGTGGACGACGAGCCAGAGCGCGAGCCCCGGCACGCCGCCGCGCGCGAGCATCGTGAGGTGGGCGTTGTGCGGGCTGCGGAGGCTCTCGTGCTCGTCCACGCGGAAGCCGTCGTCGGTGGCGAGGTTGATCCCGTAGCCCTTCCCCGTCCAGAAGTACGGCCCGTCGAAGGTGTAGCCGGCGATCTTCGTCCACCACTCCAGCCGCCACTCCGTCGTCGTGTTGAGCGTCTCGGCGTCGCTCCGCCCGAAGACGCTCTTCACGTTCTCCCAGAGCTGCTCGACGGCGATCGCGCGCGAGCCCTCGTTGGTGCGGAGGTGCGTGGTATCGGCGAGGAGGGCGAGGGCGACGAGGAGCACACCGGCGTAGGCGAGCCGCCCGAACCGCGCCTCGCGCGGCTTGAGCAGGGCGAGCACGCCCATCGCGAGGAGGTACCCCAGCATCCCGCCCCGGTTGCCCACCATCGACACGCCGACGCCGGCCACGAGGAGGACGAGCACGAGCGGCGTGGCCCGCCGGAAGCCGAGCACGAGAAACGCCGTGATGCCGGCGAAGTGGACGAGGAGGTCGCCGGGCTTGTTCTCGATGACGCGGGTGTTGAGCGCCCAGGGCCACTTCGGGAACACCTCCGGCATCTGCCGGAACACGAGGTAGAGCCCCCACGCCACCGCCACCATCACCACGACGAACGTGCGGTAGCGCCGGGCGAGGTCGCGCAGCCGCTCGGG
Source organism: Rubricoccaceae bacterium (assembly GCA_035628035.1). Classification (GTDB taxonomy): domain Bacteria; phylum Bacteroidota; class Rhodothermia; order Rhodothermales; family Rubricoccaceae; genus DASPKS01. The sequence continues at coordinate 18,330 of DASPKS010000116.1, read as the reverse complement.
CCGCGCCACGAGGAGTCCCGCCACGACGAACGCGAACGCGCTGTAGCCAGCGAGCATCGCATCGCGGGCGGCGTCGATGCCGTAGGTGCCGAGGTTTGGGATCGTGCGGAAGGCGACCCACGCGAGGAGGAGCACGAGTGCCTGCATCGCGGGCATGGCGAGGACGCGCCCGACGGCGCGGCTGTTCAGCCACAGGAGCAGCCCCGTCCCGAGGAGCACCTCGCCGAGGAAGACCGGCGGCATCCCGACGTAGGCGAACCCCCGCCCCATCACGCCGTAGCCGAGGAGCACCAGCCCGAGCGCGAGGAGGTAGTGGTCGGCGAGCGCTGTCCGTACCGCGGGGCGCCACGCGGGCGCCTGTACCTCGTCCGTGGAGGCGAGGGCACCGCTCGGCGCGGGGCGGCCCGGGGCATAGGGGTTCAAGAGCGGCCTCATCCTTCGAGCACCGGCTCGGTCACCGTCGGGACGGCGAGCGTGGGCGCCGAAGGCCGACCGGCCACCGCGTGGTACCGCGCGTCCATCTCGGCGACGCGGTGCGACCAGCAGTGGTGCGCCAGCACGTGCGCGCGGCCGGCCGCGCCCATCGCGCGGCGCCGCGCCGGGTCGGCGGCGAGGTCGCGCAGCGCCCGGGCCATCTCGCGCACGACCTGCTCGGGGTCATCAGGCGGGATGCGGACGCCCGCTTCGGGCGGAACGAGTACGGCCGGCCCGCCATGCTCCAGGCACACCACGGGCCGCCCGGCTGCCATCGCTTCGAGGCACACGCCGCCGCCCGACTCGTGCAGGCTCGGGTGGACGAGGACGTGGCTGGCGCCGAGCCGGCGCATGGTCTGTTCCAGCGAGAGCGCACCGAAGAACCGGACCCGCTCCGCGAGCCCGAGCTCCTCCGCGAGCCGCTCCAGGGCGGGCCGCTCCATCCCGTCGCCGACGACCCAGTACTCGGCCCCTTCGAGCGTGCCCGTGCTCGCATCCCGGCGGAGCGCCTCGGCGAAGGCGTGCAGGCCGAGGTTGAACCCCTTGAACCCGAGCAGGCGGCCGATGCTGATGAAACGCACGGGCCCGTCGTCGGGCATGGGCAGCTGCGCGAGGGCAGCGGCGTCCCCATCGGGGAGGGCGATGCCGGGCAGCACCTCGACGTGCCGTGCGCCGAGCCGGCGCACCTCCGCGCGCGTCTCCTCCGTCGTGGCGAAGGCGAAGGCGGCGCGGCGGGCCGTACGGCGGACGTTCGGCTCGCGCCGCATGAGCGCCTGCGCGACATCGCGCGCCCGCTCGTACCGGAGGGCGGCGCGGCTGAGCCATCCGTAGAACGCGCGCGGCGTGGCCTCACCGCCGCCCACCGGGCCCCAGATGAATGGGACGGGCAGACCAGCCAGCGCGCTCGGCGCCCAGTACTTCGCGTAGGTGACGTGGTGCGCGAGGTCGAACCCCACCTCGCGGTGGAGCCGCCGCGCCACGCGCGCCGCACCGAGCTGCCAGAGGTGGTAGTGGAGCTGCTCGCGCAGTCCCGACCGGAACCGCCCGACCTCAGCGTCGGCGAAAGCGGGGTCCTCGAAGGGCAGCTTGTAGTAGACGTAATGGACGCCCGGCACCGGGTTCTCGCGGGCTGCCGCTTCGATCTGCTTTCGGAACCCCGCGTAGGTGAGCACCCACACGTCGTGGTGCCGCGCCATCAGGCGGGAGAAGTTCCACCCGATGCCTGGCTCGCTCCCCCAGTCCGGCAGGCAGGCGAAGGCCGAAACGAGCACCTTCAGACGCGGCGTTGCCACCCCATCGCCGCCAGGGGCTTCCGTAGCGAGCACGGCCGCGTCAGCAGGCTTCGTCGCGCGCGTGCGCGCGGCGGCGAGGAGGAGCGCCTCGGTGAGGCTGGCGAGGCAGTCGGCGAGGATGGCGCCGACGAGCCCGAGGCCGTGAATGAGCGCGGTGCCGGCCGTCGCCATGAGGGTGGCCGCCCCGCCGCGCGCGCGGAACGTGGCCTTCGGGCGCTCCTCCGCCCGGCGGAGCGCGCCGAGCACCGTCGCCATCCCGCCGAAGACGGGGTAGAGCGCGAACAGCCAGAGGAGCCCCGCGTGCGCCGTGTAGTGGTGGCCGTAGAGGAAGCCGAGGAGCGCCGCCCCGCCGACGCCGATCGCGAGGCCGTAGGCGACCGTCGCGCCGAGCACGGTGCCGAGCGCAGCGCCGAGGGCCTGCTTGAGGCGGCCGGCCGCGCGCGCGCGCACGAACGTCGGCACGAGGAGCAGGCTCAGCGCGCCGTAGGCGTGCATCACCGGCATCACGAGGTTGAACAGCGCGCGGAACGTGCCCGCCGCTTCGAGCCCGTGCCAGATGGGGAGCACGAGGAACGGGAGGAGCCCTTGGACCCACTCCAGGCCGCCCGTCGCCGTCGCCCAGCCGCTGTAGCCGCGGTGGGCCGCGAGCGCCTCCGTGCGGAGGGCGTCGGGGGCGGCCGTGCCGTCGAACACGCGGAGGCGGAGGAGGATGAGCGCGGCGGCCAGCAGGCTCGCCCCGCCCATGAGGAGGACCGCTCCCGTGGCCGAGAGCGCGCCGAAGGTGGAGAGCGCGAGGAGCCCCGCCGCCGTCGCCGCCGCGTAGAGGAGCCCGCCCGTGACGGCCACCTCCGGCCGGAAGAACACGTAGCACGCGCGGCGGAGCATCCACATGAGGAGGATGGCCCCCTGGGCGACGGCGAGCGCGAGGAACGCCCACGTCAGTTCGGGATGCCCGAACACGGCTGCCGACGCCCACCCCGCTACTGCGAGGAGCGGCGCTACCGCAAGGCTGAACAGGAGGTGGCCGCGCAGGAGGAGCCGGAGGTACGGGCGCCGCCGCTGCTCGAACGGGCCTGGCCCGAAGACGAGCATGGGCTCGGTCAGCAGCCCGGAGTGCACGACCCCTACGAGGAGGAGCGCGACGAAGCTCACCATCGTGAACGCGCCGTAGTCCGCTGGCGCGAGCCAGCGGGCGAGCAGCACGTTCACGAGGAAGTTCGAGCCGGCGAAGAGCCCCTGGTCCATGACGGTCCAGGAGCCGCGGCGGAGCCAGGTGCCGGTGGTTTCAGGCGGCATCGGAGGGGCAGCGGGGGAGGCGCCCGGTCAGTTCGCCAGCGTGCCGATGATGACGGCGACGGCCGAGAGGCCGCCGGCGATGGTGAACACGTCCTGCCAGGCGAGCCCCTTGTTCTCGACCACGTCGACGAAGAGCGTGTCGCCCTCTTCTAAGACGGGGTAGGCGCCGGGCGCCGAGGCCGTCGCCTGGAGCGTCGTCGCATAGATCGGCGCGGGGCCAGCGTTCGGCCGGTAGAGGCGGACCTCCACGGTGCGGCGGTCGCGCCGCTCGCGCGGCTCCACGCGCGGTCCCCCGGCGAGCGAGAGAATGCGGCCGACGTCCACGCTCGTCCCGACCTCGTAGAGGCCGGGGTGCTCGACGGCCCCCACGACCGACACCTGCACGGTGAGCTCGCCGGGCTGGTAGTGCCGGTAGTAGGCGGTGGCGCTGGACTCGGTCTGCTCGGCACGGCCGAGGCGCGGCTGCGAGCTCGCGACGGGCACGACGAGGACGAAGATGAGGGTGGCGAAGAGGGACTTCATGGCCGTTGGGAGCTAGCGGCGATGGGGAGGGTCAGGCGGCGCGGCGGGCCGCCGTGTACGACGTGCTGTAGCGGTAGCCGAACGTCCGCATGAAGCCGACGGCGCGGCGGGGGTCGAACCGGTTGATCACGGCGCCGACCTGGGAGAGCCCGGCGGCGCCCAGCTCGGCGGCCGTCTGAGCGAGGGCGTCGGCGTCGGTCTGGCCGGCCGCAGCGACGAGCAACGCGGCGTCGGCGTGGGGCGCGAGGAGCGCGGCGTCGGCAGCGACGAGCCCCGGCGGCGCATCCACAACGATGAGGTCGAAGAGGGTGCGGAGGCTGCCGAGGAGGCGGGCCACCTCCTCCGGGCTCCACAGCGAATCGGGCGTCGTGGCGGGCTCGCGGGCCGTGAGGGCGAAGAGCCCCGGCACCGGGGTGTTCCAATAGACGAGGTTGGGGCCGCCCTCGCCGAGGGCCGGCGCCGCGCCGAGGCCGAGGAGCGTCTGGACGGTCGGCCGGCGGAGGTCGGCGTCGAGGAGGAGCACGCGGAGGCCGGCCTGCGCCGCCACGACGGCGAGGTTGGCCGCGACGAGGCTCTTCCCCGTCCCCACCTCGGGGCCGGTGACGAGGAGCACCTCGGGCGAGGGGCCCACCTGCAGCCCCGCGAAGAGGTGGCGGAACGCCTCGGCCTCCGGCGAGAACGTCTGCGTGACGGTGACGAGCGCGGCGCTCACCTCGTGCTCGGCCACGCGCACCTTCGGCCCGGCCGCCGCCGCGAGTACGGGGATGGCGCCGAGGACGGCGAACCCCTGGTCGGCGAGGTCGGCCGGCGTGTGCACCTTCGGATCGGTGCGGTAGCGGATGGACACGGCGCCGAGCCCGAGGAGCGACCCGAGGAGGAAGCCGACGCTGAGGTTGAGCGGCCAGTTCGGGCTCGCAGGCTCGGTGGGCACCTGCGCCGGGCGGATCACCTGCGCCAGCCCGAACCCCGACTCCTCGGCCAGCCGCGTCTCCTGCAGCCGCGTGGTGAGGAACGTGAGGAGCTGCGCCGTCGCCGTGCGCTGGCGCTCGAGCTGCGCGAGGTCCACTGACTGCTGCGGCACGGCGCGGAGGGCGCCGCTCGCCTCGGCGAGCCGCTGCGCGAGCGCGCTCGCGCTGGCCCGTGCCCCTTCGAGGGCGGCGCGCTGCTCGGCGATCTGCCGGCGGAGGTCGGTCACGTACGCCGGCCCGTTCCGCTCGCCGCCGCCGAGGTCCACGCCACCCGCCGCGATGACGTCGCGCGAGGCCTGGCCGGCGAGGCGCTCCTTCTCGCGGCGGAGCCCGGCGAGGCGGTCCTCCATCGCGCGGAGGTCGGGGTGCGCGTCGGGGTTGCCGCGGAACTGCGGGTTGCGGAGGTACACCTGCTCGACGATCCCGTCGAGGCGGGCGATCATGGAGTCGAGGCGGACGATCTCGGCGGAGGAGGTCGAGGCGGCGCGGGCGGCGAGGCGGGGCTGGAGGCCGGCCAGCTCGCGCTCGAGCGAGCCGAGCGTGGCGCCGCGCATCCGCGCCTCCACGCGGGCCTGGTCGAGGCTGGCCTGGAGCGAGGCCACCTGCTGGATCGTCTCGCTCGTCTGGACGTCGAGGCCGGCGGCGTTCTCGCGCGTCATGTAGGTCGCGAGCTGGTGCTCGATCTCGTCGAGCTCGCCCTGCCGGCGCGCCACCTGCTCTTCGAGGAACTGCCGCGTGGTGGAGACGCGGCCCTGCCCCGTCGAGCGGGTGAGGTTCACGTACTCCTCGGTGTAGAGGGCGGCGATGCGGGCGGCCTCGCGGGGGTCGCTGCTCGTGGCCGTCACGCGGACGGCGTCCACGTCCTCCCCGGCGCGCTCGACGGTGACGGCCTCCTCCTGGAGGTAGCGCGCGACCTCTTCGACGGACGGCGCCCCGCCGAGTGTGGCGAGGAGCGGGAGGCCCGCGGCGTCCTCGGCGGCGAGGAGGCGCTCGGCGGTCTCCCGCGCGATGGCCGTGGCCTGCTGGAGGATGAGGGCCTGGTTAAGCACCCGCTCATCTTCTCCGCCTGGCGCGTCGGTGAGCGCCTCCACCCCGTCGTCCTGCACGGCCGCCGACCGCTGGGGGTGGATGAGGAGGACGCTGTACGCCCGGTACTCCTTCGGCGCAAGCGCCGAGTAGAGGACGAACGCGCCGAGGACGGTGAGGAACACCACGAGGAAGAGCCCCCGGTGCCGCTTGAACATCTCGCCCTTCTCGCGGAAGGCGCGGCGCGCAGCGAGGCGCGTCGGCGGCTCGGTGGGCGGCGGAGGCGGCGGCGCAGCAGCAGGCGCCGGCAGGGGGCGTCCCGCCTCGTAGCGCTGGAGCGCCCGCGTGGGCACGCCGGCCGGCGCCTCCGGCTCGATGCGGAAGCCGTCGCCCGGCGTGTAGTGCAGCCCGTCGGCCGCCCACGGGTCCTGCGCGGGCGCCTCGGCCGGTGCCGGAGCGGGCGGGACGACGGGTGCCGGCTCATCCGGCTCCGGCCACGCCGCCTGGAACGGCGGGACGCCCTCGACGTCCTCGTAAACGGCGTCGTAGACGGCAGGGCCCGGCGCGGCCCCGAAGGGATCAGCGGGGTGGTCCGGCGCGGGGGGCGGGAAGCGGTCGGGCATGGGGGAGACGGCGGCCGACTCGGGAAATCGGCGCAGGAGAGGGGTTTGCGCGCGGCTCGACAAAGAGCGCGCCACCCCTCTTTCGGGCCCATCGGCGCCCCTTCCACGCAGCGCCCCTGCGACGACCTAGCCCACTAAACGGCGGCGCCACGCCGCCTCAACCCCCCGCGTCTCACCTTCCCTGCCCCCTACCGGATCAGCATGCAGTCGCCGTAGCTGTAGAACCGGTAGCCCTCGGCAACGGCGTGGCGGTACGCCGCCAGCACACGCTCCCGCCCGGCGAAGGCGCCCACTAGCACGAGGAGCGACGAGCGCGGGAGGTGGAAGTTGGTCAGCAGCACGTCCACCGCACGGAAGCGGTAGCCGGGTGTGATGGTGAGGCCCGTGGGCCCGGCGAAGGGGCGGACGCACCCGCTCTCGTCTGCCGCCGCTTCGAGCGCGCGCGTCGTCGTGGTGCCGACAGCGACGACGCGCCTGCCTGCCGCCCGCGCCTGGTTGATGGCCTCTGACGCCTCCGCCGACACCTCGACGGGCTCGGCAGCTACGGCGTGGGCGCGCAGGTCGTCCGCCTTCACCGGCTCGAAGGTCCCGTAGCCCACGTGGAGCGTGACGTGCGCGCGAGCGATTCCGCGCGCTTCCAGACAGGCGAGCACCTCGGGCGTGAAGTGGAGCCCCGCCGTCGGCGCGGCGACCGCCCCGCGGTGGCGGGCATACACGGTCTGGTAGCGCGCGCGGTCCTCTTCATCCGGCTCGCCCCCGCGGATGTACGGCGGGAGCGGGACGCGGCCGGCCGCTTCGAGCGCGTCGTCTACCGAACCCTCCGCCTCAAAGCGGACGTGGCGGTGCCCATCCGGAAGCACGCTTACGATCTCCGCGCGGAGCCCCTCGCCGATCCGCACGCGCGCGCCTTCCCGCAGCTTCCGCCCTGGGCGGACGAGCGCCTCCCACACCCCTTCCCCCGCCGGCGCGACGAGGAACAGCTCGGCGCGCCCGCCGCCGGGTTCGCGTGTCCCGACGAGCCGCGCCGGGAACACCTTCGTGTCGTTCAGCACGACGACGTCGCCGGGCGTGAGGAGGTCGGGGAGGTCGGCGAAGACGCGGTCCTCGACGGCGCCCGTCCGGCGGTCGAGCACGAGCATCCGCGCGGCGTCGCGGCGGGGGGCCGGGCGCTGCGCGATCTGCTCCGGCGGGAGGTCGAAGTCGTAGGCGTCGAGGCGGTAGTCGTCCACGCCGCCCTCCGGATTGCCGGTCAGTACCGCTGGGCGCGGGAGCGGGCGGCCGCGAAGTCGCCGTCGTTCATGCGGAGGCCGCTCCGGTTCACCGAGCGGGCCAGCGCGCGGACGTTCGCCACGCGCTCCCGCGTGGTGGGGTGCGTCGAGAAGAACCGCCCGACGGCGCCGGGGTCGCGCTGGTTGTCCTCGAGGAGCCGCTCGAGCATCCGCGCGAGCCCCTCGGGGTCGTACCCCGCCTGCGCCATGATCGGGACGCCGATGCGGTCGGCCTCGTTCTCGTCGGCGCGGGAGAACCGCGCGAAGGCGCCCGTGGCGACCACCTGGGCGGCGACCTGCTGGGCGATCCCGGGGTTCCGCCCGAGCACGGCCCCCGCGATCACGTTGGCCTCGTAGGCTTGGCTCATCCGCCGCGTACCGTGCCGGAGCGCGCCGTGCGCCACCTCGTGCGCCATCGCGCCGACGAGCTCGGCCGCGCTCCCGGCCCGCGCGATCAGCCCGGTGTGGACGTACACCAGCCCGCCGGGCACGTTGAAGGCGTTCACGCGGTCGTCGTTGACGACGTAGAACCGCCAGGGGCGGTTGCCGAGGGTCGTCTGGCGGACGAGCTGCTGCCCGATCCGGTTCACGTAGTTCGTCAGCGTGCGGTCGTTGACGAGGTCGAGCTCGCTCGCGAGCTGGGCCTCGATCTGCTGGCCCATCTGCCACTCCTGTTCGAGCGAGACGTAGTTCGCGCCGCCGAGGGTGGCGCAGCCGGCGAAGGGCAGGGCGAGGAGGGCGACCCCGAGGGCTGCCCTCAGGCAGGTCCTGTAGCGCATGGTCAGAGGGGCAGGGCTAGAGAGGGAGGCGTCGCAAACGCCCGGCCGCCGGGCCGGTTCGCGACGCCTCCCCAAAGCCGCCCTGCGCTCGGTTCAGGTAACCCTCAGGCCGCCATCATGGCCTCCTCGTGCCCCATGCGTGCCTCCAGCGCCGCCTGCGCCGCCGCCAGCCGCGCCACGGGCACGCGGAACGGCGAGCACGAGACGTAGTCGAGCCCGACGCGGTGAAAGAAGTGGACGGACGCGGGGTCGCCGCCGTGCTCGCCGCAGACGCCTACCTTGAGGTCGGGCTTCGTCGAGCGGCCCCGCTCGGTAGCGAGCTCGACGAGCTGGCCGACCCCCGACTGGTCGAGCGTCTGGAACGGGTCGTCGGGGAGGACGCCGCCTTCGACGTAGTGCGGGAGGAACTTGCCCGCGTCGTCGCGGCTGTAGCCGAACGCCATCTGCGTGAGGTCGTTCGTGCCGAACGAGAAGAAGTCGGCCTGGCGAGCGATCTCGTCGGCGGCGAGGGCGGCGCGGGGGACCTCGATCATCGTCCCGACGAGGTAATCCACGCGGCGGCCGGCTTCGCCGAACACGTCCTCGGCCACGCGCTCGATGACGGCGCGCTGGTGGGCCAGCTCGGCCTCGACGCCTACGAGGGGCACCATCACCTCTGGCTGCACCTCGACCCCCTCCCCCGCGACGAGCACGGCCGCCTCGAAGATCGCCCGCGCCTGCATCGCCGTGATCTCGGGGTAGACGACCCCGAGGCGGCAGCCGCGGTGGCCGAGCATCGGGTTGAACTCGGCGAGCGCCTCGACCTTTTGCCGGACCGCCTCAAGCGGGAGGCCGTTCCGCGCGGCGAGCGCTTCGAGGCCCGTCTCGTCGTGCGGGAGGAACTCGTGGAGGGGCGGGTCGAGGAGGCGGATGGTGACGGGCCGCCCGTCCATCGCGCGGAAGATGCCCGCGAAGTCGTCGCGCTGGTGCGGGAGCAGCTCGGCCAGCGCGGCGGCGCGCTCGGCGGCGTCGGCGGCGAGGATCATCCGGCGGACGGCGTGGATCCGCTCCCCCTCGAAGAACATGTGCTCGGTGCGGCACAGCCCGATCCCCTCGGCGCCGAACGCGATGGCCTTGGCGGCGTCGGCCGGGGTGTCGGCGTTGGTGCGCACCTTCAGCGTGCGGAGGGCGTCGGCCCACGAGAGGAGGGTGGCGAAGTCGTCGGTCATCTCGGGGTCCACGAGCGGCTGCGCCCCCTGGATGACCTCGCCCGTCGAGCCGTTGAGGGAGAGCCAGTCGCCCTCCCTGATCGTCACGCGGCCGTTCGTGAACTCCCGCGCGCCGGCGCTGATGGCGAGGTCGCCGCAGCCGGCCACGCACGGCTTGCCCCACCCGCGCGCGACGACGGCGGCGTGGCTGGTCATCCCGCCGCGCGCGGTGAGGATGCCCTCGGCCGCGTCCATCCCGCCGATGTCTTCGGGGCTCGTCTCGACGCGGACGAGGATCACCTGCTCGCCGCGCGCCTTCCACGCCTCGGCCTCCTCGGCCGTGAACACGGCGCGGCCGACCGCGGCGCCGGGGGAGGCCGGGAGCCCCTTCCCGATCACGTGGGATTTGTAGCTGCTCTCGTCGGCGAAGCGGGGGTGGAGGAGCTGGTCCACGTGGCGAGGCTCGACCATCTTCCCGACGGCGTGTTCTTTCTCCGCGAGCCCGTCGTTCACCATCTCGACGGCGATCTTGACGGCGGCGGCGCCTGTGCGCTTGCCCGAGCGCGTCTGGAGGATGTAGAGCGCACCCATCTGGACGGTGAACTCGATGTCCTGCATGTCGTGGTAGTGTTTTTCTAGCCGCTCGGCCGTCTCGACGAGCTGGCGGTACGCCTCGGGGAAGCGCGCCTCCATCTGGTCGATGGGCTCGGGCGTGCGGATGCCGGCCACGACGTCCTCGCCCTGCGCGTTCTGGAGGAACTCCCCGTAGAGGCGGTTCTCCCCCGTCGAGGGGTTCCGCGTGAAGCACACGCCGGTCCCGCTCGTCTCGCCCATGTTGCCGAACACCATCGCCTGCACGTTGACGGCGGTCCCGATGAGCCCGGCGATCCGGTTGATCGAGCGGTATTTGATGGCGCGGTCGCTGTTCCACGACGCGAACACCGCGTTGATGGCGAAGCGGAGCTGCTCGCGCGCGTCCTCGGGAAACAGGTGCCCCGTGTGCTGGCGGTAGACCGCCTTGTAGCGCTCGACGAGCTGCCGGAGGTCGTCGGCCGTGAGCTGGGTGTCGTCGGTCACACCCCGCTCCTGCTTCAGCGCCTCGATCACCTCCTCGAAGTGCTCGTGCTTGACGCCCATCACGACATCGCCGAACATGTCGATGAAGCGGCGATACGAGTCGAGGGCGAAGCGCTCGTTGGCGGTGCGACGGGCGAGCCCGTCGGCGACGGCGTCGCTCATGCCGAGGTTGAGCACGGTGTCCATCATGCCCGGCATCGAGACGGCCGCGCCGCTGCGGACGGACACGAGCAGCGGGCGCTCGGGGTCGCCGAGCCGCAGTCCCATCGCCTCCTCGATGTGGCGGATGCCCTCCTCCACCTCCTCCTCCAGCCCTGGCAGCCAGGTGTTGCCAGCGTCGAGGACGGCGCAGCAGGTCTCGGTGGTGATCGTGAACCCCGGGGGGACAGGGAGACCCGCGCGCGACATCTCGGCGAGCCCTGCGCCCTTGCCGCCGAGGAGGGGCTTCATCCGGCCGTCGCCGTCGGCTCGGCCGTGGCCGAAGCGGTACACGTGCTGCATCGGGAGCGGTCTGGAAGTGGGAAGACGAAGGCTGAGGAGTATACGCGCACGCGCCGAGAGCGCCGAGGGTGGGAGCGGTTACCACCAGGCTGCTGGGAGCCCCTTCGGGCGCCCCTAGCTGCGCGCGCCCTGCCCGCTGTAACCGGAGAGCGGGTGGTGCGTGAGTAGGGAAGAAGCTACCCCCTATGCCCACGTTCGACCCCGGCCTCCTCCCCGCCCGCGCCGCCCTCCTCGACTACCTCCGGCGCCGGCTCCCCGACGCCGACGAGGCGGAGGACGTCCTCCACGAGGCGCTGCTGAAGGCGCTCCGCGCGGCTCCTCAACTCCACGACGACGACCACCTCGTCCCGTGGTTCTACACCGTCCTCAACAACGCCGTCCGCGACCGACACCGCCGAGAGGGGACAGCCCAGCGCGCGCTGGCGGCGTACGCCGCGGAGGCCGACGCCGCCCTGCCCGAAGAGGACGCCGCCGTGCTCTGTGCGTGCCTCGGGGCGCTCGTCCCGGCGCTGGAGCCGGGCCAGCGGGCCGTCATCGAGGCCGACCTCGCCGAGGAGCCGGCGGAGCAGACGGCCGAGCGGCTCGGGCTGACGCGGAACGCGCTGAAGGTGCGCCGGCATCGGGCCCGCCGCGCCCTCCGCGACCGGCTGGAGGCGACGTGCCGGACGTGCGCGGCCCACGGATGCCTCGACTGCTCGTGCCGCGCGTCCGCCTAATCGCTCCCTCCCCTTTCGCTATGGATACCACCCACGCCCATCACCATGCCCATGCATCCCCCGCCGCGCCGCAGGCGCCTGTCCCCTGGCGCCTCGCGCTGAGTGCCACGCTGCACTGCCTCCTCGGGTGCGGCACGGGCGAGGTCGTCGGGATGGTGGTGGCGACGGCGCTCGGCCTCTCGGACGCGGCCAGCATCGCGCTCACCGTCACGCTGGGGTTCGTCTTCGGGTTCGCGCTCGGGGTGGTCCCCCTGCGCCGCGCTGGGTTCGCGTGGCGGCGCGCGATGAAGCAGGTGCTCGTGGCCGAGGGGCTCTCCATTGCCGTGATGGAGGCGGTCGATGTCCTCGTGATCACGCAGACACCGGGGGTGATGGAGGCCCACCTCACCAGCCCGGTGCTGTGGCTCGGGATGGCGGCCGGGCTCGCGGCGGGGTTCGTCGCGGCGTTCCCGGTGAACCTCTGGCTCATCCGGCGGGGCGTCCGCCATCACCATTAGTTCGCGGGTGCCCCACCACGACGCCGAAACCGCCCGCAGCCTGCGCCGTTTGCTCCGCGTGCCCCCCCGCGCTTCCCTCCTCGCCCTTTTGGCCGCGCTAGGCCTCGCGCTGAGCGCGGGCGCCGCCCCTGCCCGGGCTTGCGGCGGGCACGAGGCACCCCGCACGGAGGAAACCGCCCCCGCGGCAGAGGTAGACGCGCCCGTGCCCGTGCCCCTCCAGGGGATCGCCGTTGCGCAGCCACCGCCGTCAGAGGGGCCCTCCTGCTGCGGGTGCTGCGAGCCGCTGGGACGCCGCGTGCCCCTGCGCGGGCCTGCCCCGCCCGCGCCGTCGCTTACCGGGGCATCGAGCAGCATGGCGGCCTTTGCCTTCCCAGTAATCGCGGCCCCCTCGTTCGCACAGGACCGGGCGGGTCCCCCAGCGACCTCCGTTGCCCGCTACCTCCTTCTCGGACGCTTCCTGACCTAATGTGCCCCGACCGCGCGACGGCGCGGTCGCCCAGCACTCGATAGGGTCTGTCAGGAAACCATCTGGGGGCCTGCCCCCGGTCTGCCCCACCGTCCGAGAACAACCCCATGCGCCCCCTCCTCGTCGGGCCTCTGCTGGCCCTGCTCGTCCTCGTCCCCACTGCCACCGCGCAGGGGCACGAGGGGCATACCCACTCCCACGCGCACCGCGACACGACGGCGGCCCCTGCGCATGGGCACGATGCGCCGCATCCTCACGATGGCCTTCGCGCCGCTGAGAGCGACCGCATCCCCCCGGAGTGGTTCATGGATGTGGGGCCTACCACCTCCCATGACCACGGCGCGCATGGAGAGGCCCCCGCTACTTCTCACGAGCACGCCGCTGCGGGCCATCCCAACGCCACGCACGGCGCCGCGACCGGCAGTTCGCACGAGCACGGCACAGAGGGCGGCGCAGCCAGCACCGGAATGTCGAGTGCGTTCCTCCCCGGCGCGCCGATGACGCGCGACGGCTCCGGCACGGCCTGGCTACCGGACGCCGCCCCGATGGAGGCCGCACACGGCGCGGCGGGCGGCTGGCACCTCATGCTCCACGGCGCCGTCTTCCCCCGCTTCACGGCCAGCGACGCCTTCGGCTCCGGCTCGCGCGGCGCCTCGGGCTTCGGCGCGCCGAACTGGGCGATGGGGATGGCCCAGCGGCCCGTTGGTGCCGGGCAGCTTACGGCCCGCGCGATGGTCTCGCTCGACCCGCTTATCGAGGGCGGCGACGGCTACCCGCTCCTGTTCCAGACGGGCGAGACGTTCGAAGGCGAGGCGCTCGTGGACCGCCAGCACCCGCACGACTTCTTCTCGGAGCTGTCCGTCGCCTATGCCCACCGCCTCGGACGCGCGGCGAGTGCCTTCGCGTACCTCGCCTACCCGGGCGAGCCGGCCCTCGGGCCCGTGGCCTTCATGCACCGCCCGAGCGCGCGGTTCAGCCCCGACTCCCCGCTCGGCCACCACTGGCAGGATGCCACGCACATCGTTTTCGGCGTCGTCACACTTGGCCTTGCCACAGGACCCTTCAAGCTCGACGCTTCGGTTTTCACAGGGCGGGAGCCGAACGAAGAACGCTACGGGTTCGACCGCCCGCGATTCGACTCCTACAGCGCCCGGCTCTCGGTCAACCCCTCGCCCCGGTGGGCGCTGCAGGTCTCGCGCGGGTTCCTCCGCGAGCCGGAGGCGGTGGAGCCGGGCGTGGATGTGTGGCGGACGACGGCGTCGGCGCTCTACAGTGCTCCGGTAGCGAGGGGCGGGGACTTCTCGGCGGCGCTCGTGTGGGGGCTGAACGACCATGGCCCGAGCCCCGACCCCGGCGACCACCACCACACCGGCGCACAGCACGCCCTGCTGGGAGAGGCCGCCCTTCGCCTTGGTCCTCAGGCGGTCTATAGCCGGGCCGAGTTCGCCCAGAAGTCGGCGGCCGAGCTCGCGCTCGACCCCCATGCGTACGAGGAGGAGCGGTTCGACGTCCTCTCCCTCACCCTCGGCACCGCCCGCGAGCTGGCAGCGCTGCGCGGGGTGTCGGTGATGCTGGGGGGGCAGGGCTCGGTCTACGCCGTTCCGGAAGCGCTCCGGTCGCTCTATGGCGAGTTCCCCGTCTCGCTCCAGGTGTTCCTCCGGCTCGCGCCCGGGAGGATGGCCCACGAGGGCGCACACGCTCACCACTGACCAACAAAAAGAGGCCCCGAGCGTAGTGCCCGGGGCCTCTTTCGCGTGCCCGGGAGGATTCGAACCCCCGACCTTCTGATCCGTAGTCAGACGCTCTATCCAGCTGAGCTACGGGCACGTTCACGACGGCGTGCGGGCCGTGCGAAGGGCCGCCAAGATAGCCGAACGGGCTCCCTGCGGCCAAGTGAAGAACCTGTCAGCCGCCGGGCGTGCCCTCTTCTCCGTCTAGGAACCAGAAGTGGTGCGTGGGTCCATGCCCGCCACCGAGCGGGAGGGCGTGGCGGATGGCCTCGGTGAGGTACCCCTTCGCCCGGCGCACGGCCTCCCGGAGGGGGTGCCCCTTCGCGAGGTTCGCCGCGATGGCGCTGGCGTAGGTGCAGCCCGTCCCATGGGTGTTTGCCGTTGCGATCCGCTCCGCCCGGTACAGCACCTCCCCGTCCGCTTCCACGAGCACGTCCACCGCGTCGGCCTCGTTGTCGAGATGGCCGCCCTTGACGAGGACGGCGCGGGGGCCCATCGAGCGGATCGCCGCGGCCGCGCGGCGGGCGTCGTCGAGCGTGCGCACGGGGAAGCCGGCCAGCGCCTCGGCCTCGTGAGCGTTCGGCGTGACGAGGTCGGCCAGCGGCAACAGCCTTTCGCGCAGGGCGGCGATGGCGTCGGGGCGGAGGAGCGCGTGCCCGCCCTTCGAGACCATCACAGGGTCCACCACGAGCGGCCGGAGGCGGTGCCGCCTGAGCCCCTCGGCCACCACCTCGATGATAGCGGCCGAGGAGAGCATCCCCGTCTTGACCGCTCCGACGGGCAGGTCGGTGGCCACCGCATCGAGCTGGGCCACGATCACCTCGGCGGGCACCTCGCAGACGGCCGTGACGGCGCGGGTGTTCTGCGCCGTGATCGCGGTGAGGACGCTCATCCCGAACACGCCGTTGGCCTGGAACGCCTTGAGATCGGCCTGGATGCCCGCCCCGCCACCGGAGTCGCTGCCGGCGATGGTGAGGGCGGTGGGAATCGGAGGAGGGCTCACCGGAGAAGGGCGTTGAGGTACGCAGCGAGGGTGGTGCGGGGGTCGGGCGCGTCCAAGAGGCCGGAGAGGACGGCGACCCCGTGGGCGCCCGCGTCAAGGCAGCTTGCCACGCGGTCCGGCGTAATCCCGCCGAGGGCGAGGACGGGCAAAGTCCCCGCCGCTTCAACGATGTCGGCGAGCGTTTCGAGGCCGGTGCCGGGGTGTCCAGGCTTGCTCGCTGTCGGGAAGACCGGAGCGAAAAGGAGGTAGTCCGCGCCGGCTGCCACGGCCTTCGACACTTCACCCATCGCGTGAAGGGAAACGCCGAGCCGGCTGCCCGGCCTAAGCGTGCCTCGGGCCACCTCCGGTGACGGGCCACGTTCCCCGACGTGCCCGTCGGCCCCGAACGCGGAGGCGACGTCGAGGTGGGTATTGACGGCAAGACGAACGTCGGGATGGATGGCGCGGAGACGCGCTGCGAAGGGATGGGCCTCCGCAGCAAACGTCTCTGGGGAGGCCGCATGGTCGCGGAGCATCACCCATTCGACCCCCTCCCCCACCAGCGCCGCCGCGCGGGCCTGCACCTCCTGAGCGGTCTGCTCTCCCCGGCCAGAGGCGAATCCGTCGGCCATCAACAGGAGGCGTGGAAGCACGGTCCTACCGGCGCCGGTCCACCTCGATCAGCCCGTCCTCGGGCGAGGAGGCGCGGGCGTAAAGGCGGCGCGGGATGCGGCCGGCGCAGTACGCGAGCCGCCCCGCCTCCACGCCGTGGCGGATGGCGGCGGCCATCAGCGCAGGGTGCTCGGCCCCGGCCACGGCCGTGTTGAGGAGGACGCCGTCGTAGCCCAGCTCCATCGCGCGGGCGGCGTCGGAGGCCGTCCCGATCCCGGCGTCGACGACGAGCGGGGTGTCGGGGAGGAGCTCGCGGATGAGGCGGAGCGCATAGGGGTTGACGAGCCCGAGCCCGCTCCCGATGGGGGCGGCGAGCGGCATCACGGCGGCGCAGCCGAGGTCGGCCAGCTTCTGCGCCGTGACCGGGTCGTCGCCGCAGTAGGCGAGGACCTGGAAGCCGTCGGCGACGAGCTCGGCAGCCGCCTTGAGGAGCTGGACGGCGTCGGGGTGGAGCGTCTCGTCGTCGCCGATCACTTCGAGCTTGACAAGGTTCGTCTGAAGCGCCTCGCGCGCGAGCTGCGCGGTCAGCACGGCCTCCTTCGCCGTGAAGCACCCGGCGGTGTTCGGCAGGAGGTAGAGGCCGCGCGCGCGAAGCACTCCCAGCAGGCTCTCGCGGTCGTCGGCCTCGCCGAGCGCGACCCGGCGGATGGAGACGGTGACGAGCTCGGCGCCCGAAGCGTCGAGGGCGTCGAGGAGCGTCTGCAGGCTGGGGTAGCGGCTCGTGCCGAGGAGCACGCGCGACCGGAGCGTGAGCCCGGCCACGTGCCAGGCGTCCTCGGAGGACGGAGGATGGAGGATGGAGGACGGCATCCCGTCCCCGCGCACCTCTTCGGCTTCCACGCGCCCCTCCTGCTTGCCGTCTCCTGCCATCCGTCTTCTGTCCTCCAGCCTCACCCGCCCTGGAAGGCCGTGATGATCTCGACGCGGGCGCCGTCCTCGATGGGCGTGGCCGGCCACGCCTCGCGATGGACGACGCGGTCGCCGACGGCGACGGCCACTCCGGGCGCCCCGGGGTCGCGGCCGAGGTGGCGCAGCAGCGTGTCGAGCGTGAGCCCGGCCGGCACCGTGCGCGGCTGCCCATTCACCTCGATGGCGATCTCCTGCGTGGCGGTCTCGTTCATGGGTCGGTCGTAAAGCGGCGCGGCGAGAACGGAGCCAGCCACGACGAGGTTTCTCCCCGAGCGGCTCCGCTTTCCTCGGCCCGCATCGCCGTGACCTCCGCCGCCACCTCGTCGGCGGTGACGGGCGCCAGAAGAAGCCCGTGCCGGTAGTGGCCCGTCGCGTAAACCATGCCGGGGAGGGCCGCCGCCCCCATGATCGGTGCGTGGTCGCGGCTGGCCGGCCGGAGCCCTGCCCAGACCCCTTCCAGCTCCAGCTCCTCCACCCCCGGTACGACGGCGACAGCCCCTTCGAGGAGGCGGTAGACGCCCCCACCGGTGACGCGCGCGTCGAACCCGACCTCCTCGATCGTGGCCCCTACGACGAGCCGGCCGTCGGCCTTCGGGACGAGGTAGGCGTCGGGCCCCCGGACGACGTGGCGGAGCGCGAACGGTGCCGCGATCCGGAGGGCGAGCGCCTGACCTTTCACCGGCCGCACCGGCGGCGCGTGGTTCTCCAGCCCGTCGACGTGCCGGCTCCATGCGCCCGCCGCCAGCACAACCACCTTCCCCGTTACCCGCGAGCCGTCGTCGAGGATGGCCGCCGGCGCGGCTTCATCGGGGACGACGGCGCGGACGGGGGTGTGCTCCCGGAGGTCCCCGCCTGCGCGCCTGAGTGCGTGCGCGAGCGCCCTGACGACGGCGCGGTTGTCGACCTGATGGTCCTCCGGTGAGAAGACGGCGGCGGTCAGGCGCGGCGAGAGGAAGGGCTCGCGGTCGAGCGCCACGTCGGGCGTGAGCCACTCGGCCGGCGCCCCGTGCTCCCGCTGAAACGAAAAGAGGCGGCGGAGGGCCTCGGCGCTGTCGCGGTCGTCGGCGACGATGAGCGTGCCTTCGCTGCGGTACCCCACCGCCTGCCCGGAGGCCGCTTCGAGCTCGCGGGCGAAGTCGGGCCAGCGGCGGAGGCTCTCGCGGCCGAGGCGGTAGAGGTCTGCTTCCTCGAACTTCAGCTCGGAGGTTGGGGAGAGCATCCCCGCCGCCGCCCACGTGGCCCCGTGCCCGGCCTCCCCCCGCTCGAACACCACGACGCGTCGCCCCCGCTGCGCCAGCCGCCAAGCCACGCCGAGTCCGATCACGCCGCCGCCGACGACGAGGAC
>DASPKS010000115.1:0-2957 GCA_035628035.1 Rubricoccaceae bacterium | reverse complement strand
CGCCGGGCCGCGCGGGCGCGCGCTGAAGGTGGCGCCCACCGAGAGGTTCGTCCGCGTGAGGCGGAGGAGGCGCCCGCTCTGGCTGAGGTACGTCGAGGGCGTCGGGTTGCCGAGGGAGTCTGCGGCGTAGGGGGAGAACACCGCGTCGAA
This sequence comes from Rubricoccaceae bacterium, assembly GCA_035628035.1. Taxonomy (GTDB): domain Bacteria; phylum Bacteroidota; class Rhodothermia; order Rhodothermales; family Rubricoccaceae; genus DASPKS01. The sequence continues at coordinate 2,807 of DASPKS010000115.1, read as the reverse complement.
GCGGGCGCGGATGCGGCGGTGCTCCGTCGCCGCGTCGAGGAATACGTCGCCGAGCGGGCGCAGCGGCGCGGCGAAGTCGTACGCCGAGCGGACGTTCACCGTGAGAAGCTGGACGACGGACCGCTGCTCCTCGCCCGTCGTGTCCACGCGCACCTTCCGCCCCTGGAACACGTTGCCGAGGCTCCACGCCAGCGCGAGCCGCTCGCCCGGCGTCCCCGGCAGCCCCCCCGCGATGGGATAAACAATCTCGCGGCCGGAGGTGTCCGTCACCGTCCGGTAGTAGTCGAACGGCGGAGCGTCGTAGTTGGGCTCGTACGTGAGCGCGGCCGTCGGGCGGACGACGTGGCGCAGCGCGCGGACCGGCCCGATGCGGAGCGGGAAGAGCCCGTAGAACTCGGTGTTCGCGCTCACGCTCGCGTTGAGCCGGCGGATCGCCGTGAACCCCGGCTCCTGGAACGAGACAATCCGCCCCGTGGAGTCGTCGAGCGCACGGCGCTCGGAGCGGGCGTACCAGCTCTCGGTGTAGCGCACCGACGGCGACCAGTTCAGCCGGAACGGCCGCCCGAGCAGCCGCGTCATCGAGAACGTCGCGCCAATAGGGATGGCGTGCGTGACCTCCGGCCGGAACCGGTCCGTTCGCCCCGTCGCGCCCTCGTACTGCTGCTGGTCGAACAGCGCGTCGACCCACGACACGTCGGCGAAGGGGGTCCCGGCGAGGGTGGTGTCGGGCAGGGGCGCGAAGGCGTACGTGTTCGTGAGCGTCCCGGTGTAGCTGATCCCGATCTGCTCGTACCACCGCGGCTGCCCCGACCGCACCCGGCGGCGGAGCGGGAAGCGCGTGCTCTGGCTGGCGGTGAGGGAGGGGAGCGTGAGGTCGGCCGCGCCGGAGGTGAGGTTCTGGTTCGCGCGGAGGTTGAGGGCGAGGCTGCGCCCCCCGCGCGGCCAGCTCTGGCGGTACGCGATGGAGGAGGTCGTCGTCTGCGTGATGCGGTCCTCGAACTCGTCGGAGAGGTCGCGGAGGAACCCGCGCGAGATGAGGTTGACGTCGGCGGCGAGGCGGCGCGTGGGGGAGAACTCCTGCTCGTGGCGCCAGGCCAGCTGGAGGTCCGTCTGCACGGTGAAGTCGGGGTCGGTGCGCTCGCCGCGGCGGGCGCGGGCATAGCCGAGGTCGAGCTGGCCGGTGTAGGCGTAGCGGCGCCGGTAGCGGAACGTCGGGTTGAGCGCGTAGGAGCCGCTCGTCCAAACCTGCGCGCGGAGCTGCGCGTCGAAGTAGTCGCTTACGGCCCAGTAGTATCCCACGTTGCGGAGGTAGAAGCCGAGGGCGTCCTCGCCGTACTGGAGCGGGAGCGGGCCGCTCCGCCGCCCCTCCTTCGCGGGGAAGAACCCGAACGGGAGCCATAGCGGCGTCGGCAGCCCGAGGAGGCGGAGCTGCACGGGCCCCGAGTAGATGTACTCGTTGTCGACGATCTTCATCCGGCCGGCCTGGAGCGCGTAGTGGGGGTGCTCCAGGTCGCACGTCGTGTAGGCCACGTCGGCGGCGTAGATCGTGTGCGCGTCGGCCTGCTTGACGACGCCGCCGAGGAGGAACCCCTGCTCGACGGCCGTCCGCGCGCCGACGACGCGCCCGCGCCGCGTCTCGAAGTTGTAGGTGAACGTGCGCCCGGTGAACGACTCCTCCCCCTGGGCGAACGCCGGCCGCCCGACGAGCCCGGTGTCGGCCGGGAGCCCCTCGGCGCGGACGAGCCGCTCGCCGAACAGGAGCTCCATCCGGCCCGCCCTCACCTCAGCGTCCTCGTAGCGGACGACGACGTCCCCGACGAGGAAGGCGCGGTCGTCGGGACGCTCCCCCTCGTCGAGGGTGTCGCGGTCGGCGAGGACGATGCGGAGGCTGTCGCGGGCGGTCCACGTCACGGGCTGCTCCAGCCCGCCCTCGGCCGCCGGCGCGGGGACGAGCGCGCGGCCGCCCGCGCGCAGCGTATCGGTGGCTAGCCGGAAGGGGGCCCTGACGCGTGCCGTGTCCGTCTTGGTCGTATCGGCACGGAGGGTGTCTGGGAGGGGAACGACCTGCGCGGTCGGGGCCGCCGCGAGGAGCCCGACCCCCACCAACCAGACGAACCAAACGAGCCAGCGGGCCACGCCGAAGGGAGCGACGAGAGGAGCGCCAAGATACCCCGGCCTCCGGGGCCTCCTCGACGGCCGCCGCTCAGCGGGGCAGGGTCACTCGTCTTCGGGGGGAGCCTCTTCCACACGGTAGACGACCTCGCCCGGCCGCCGCATCCCGTACTGCTCGCGGGCCACCTCCTCGATGAGCGCGGCGTCGAGCCCGGTGTCGAGGCGGCGCTCTAGGTCAGCGATCTCCGCTTCGAGCTGCGCGTTCTCGCCGCGGACGCGGCGCAGCTCCAGCGCGTAGTCCACGCGGCGGGCGATGCTGTGGCTATCGAAGAAGGCTACCCAGAGGGCGAGCACGAGCAGCCCGAGGCCGAGGAGGCGGCGGCGCCACTTCTGGGCGGCGAGGAGAGCGGGGACGCGCATGGGGGCGGCGGCGGTTGCGCGCGCAAAGCTACGGCGCTACCGCTGCGTTTCAATGGATTAGGGTCGGGTGTACCTCTTCGCGTAGAAAATCCCCGGCGGCGGGGATAGGTCTGGACGGGGGTGTTGGGGATACTTCGGGCGTCGCTCCCTCACCCGAAATCCAATGCTTCGTCTGCTCGCCGCCCTTCTCCTCGCCGCCGCCCTCGCGGTCTCCGCCTCCGCCCAGGGCACCCGCGCCCGTGTCAACGTGGACTACGGGATCGGCGCCGCCGGCG
>DASPKS010000114.1:0-3345 GCA_035628035.1 Rubricoccaceae bacterium | reverse complement strand
GCGAGGACGGTCTTCGAGATGAGGTCGGGGTGCTCGAGCACCTGCGCGTGCGTCTCCGAGGCGCCGATCGTCGAGACGATCCCCTCCCCGACCCGCGCGATGATCGTCTCCTCGCCGGCGCCGCCGACGAGCCGCTCGATGTTCGCGCGCACGGTCACGCGGGCCACGGCCCGCACCTGGATGCCGTTCCTGGCGATCCCCGAGATCGGCGGCGTCTCGATGACCTTCGGGTTGACGGACACCTGCACCGCCTCGAACACGTCGCGCCCGGCGAGGTCGATGGCGGTGGCCTGCTGGAACGGGAGGTCGATGTTCGCCTTGTCGGCCGAGATCAGCGCGTTGACGACCTGCTGCACGTGGCCGCCCGCGAGGAAGTGCGCTTCGAGCTGGGCCGGCTCCAGCGCGATCCCCGCCTTGTGCGCCGTGATGAGCGGCTTGACGATCTCGCCCGGCGGCACGTTCCGGAGCCGCATCCCGACGAGGTCGCGGAACAGCCGCAGCCGCACGCCGGAGAAGACGGCCGTCACCCACAGCCGGACGGGGATGAAGTAGAGGATGAACAGGGCGAAGAGGATCGCCCCGATGATGACGAACAGGCTGAGGCCGCCGAGGATCGTTTCCATGGAGGGGTCGGAGGAGGGCTGGAATTTCAGCTTGGGCTCCATCGTTCGAGCCGAGGGGCTGGCGGGTTGCGGGGCGCGCTGCGCGGCTCAGCCGGTGCGGCGGTAGTCGCCGCTCTGGCCGCCCGACTTCGCGAGGAGCCGCACGTCGGTGATCACGAGCTCGCGCGTGATCGACTTGCACATGTCGTAGATCGTGAGCGCGGCCACGGAGACGGCCGTGAGCGCCTCCATCTCGACGCCCGTCGGGCCGATCGACTTCGCCAGCGCGCGGATCTCGACGGCGGCGTCGGCCTCGTCGAGCGTGAAGTCGAGCTCGATGTTCTGGAGGAAGACGTCGTGGCAGAGGGGGATGAGGCGGCTGGCCTGCTTCGCGCCGAGGACGCCGGCCACCTGGGCGACGGCGAGCACGTCGCCCTTCTGGATGCGGTTCTCGGCGACGAGGCGGAACGCCTCCGGCCCCAGCCGCACGCGCCCGGCGGCGACGGCCGTCCGCGCCGAGTCGGGCTTGTGGCTCACGTCCGCCATCCGGGCGCGGCCCTGTTCGTCGACGTGGCTCAGGGCGGGCGGGTCCAGTTCGGTCATCGAGAGGCGGGCGGCAGCGGCGCGAAAGATAGCGCGCCCGCTACGACCGGCGCCGCCGGCGGAGGTAGTGCCATGCGCCGGCGATGACCATGCCAAGCCAGAGGCCGCTCAGCAGCATCACGAGGTACCACGCGGCGGAGCCGACCTCGATGCTCATTCCTTCCCTTTTTGCTTTTCGCCGGCCGCGTCCGGCGCCTCGGAGGATTCGGTGCGAGCGGCGAGGTCGGCGGCCGCCTCGGCCGCCTCGGCGAGCACGGCTGATGCCTCGGCGAGCGCGTGGGAGGCCGCCTGCAGCGTCCCCGACGCATCCGACACCGACGACGAGGCTTCCGCGACGGCCTCGGACGCCCCCACGATAGCCCCGGCGGCGACCTCCGTCGCCGCCTGCCCCCCCTCGACGGGCGTCACGGGGGCAACGAGGCGGTACCCCCGCTTCCGTACGGTCTCGACGTATCTCGGGACGCGCGCGTCGTCGCCGAGCGCCTTCCGCAGCGCCGAGATGCACCGCGCCACGACGTCGTCGGTGACGACGGTGCCCGCCCACACCTCCTCCATCAGCGCGTCTTTCGGAAGGGTCTCGCCCGGCCGCGAGGCCAGGCACGCGAGCACGTCCATCACCTTCGGCTCGAGACGACGCACCTCTCCTGCCCGGACGAGCCGGTTCCCCATCGGGTCGGCGATCCATTCGCCGACCCGGAACTGCGCTTCCGTTGCGGAAGCCCCCCCTGGTTCCATGGTGCTCTGTGTCGGGCCGTAACGGCGTGTGTCCCTCCACGCCGCCACGAGATCACCGCCGGTCGCCTCCTAGAGGAATCTTCGATTTCAGGAATCTCCGATTTCCTCAGGAAACGATCAACGCGTCCTCAGGACGCCCGCACAGTTTACGGTACGATGGGTCGTTATGCTACCGTCCCTTCCAGCCGTCCCCGAAGGGCTGGATGGCCCCCAGGCCCCCGCGTCCCACCACGACGCGGGGGCTTTTTTGTTCAATCGGTCGCTGCTGCGTAGATGGCCTCGCCGTCGAGGTAGGTCGCGACGACCTCCGTCTGGAGGATCTCGGCAGGCGGGACGACCATGATGTCGCGCGAGAGGAGCACGAAGTCGGCGCGCTTCCCGACCTCCAGCGACCCGACCTCTTCTTCCATGAACCCGGCGTAGGCGGCGTCGAGCGTGAAGCCGCGCAGGGCCTCCTCACGGGTGAGCCGCTGGTCGGGGTACCAGCCGCCGGGCGGGTTCCCCTCGGCGTCCTGCCGCGTCACGGCGGCGTAGAACCCGAGGAGCGGATTGACGTGCTCGACGGGGAAGTCGGACCCGAGCGCGAGGCGCGCGCCGCCGTCGAGGAGGGTGCGCCACGCGTAAGCGCCCCGGATGCGCTCGGGCCCCACGCGGTCCTCCGCCCACGGCATGTCGCTCGTGGCGTGCGTGGGCTGCACGGAGGCGATCACGCCGAGCTGCCCGAAGCGCGGGAGGTCTTCGGGCGCCACCACCTGCACGTGCTCGACGCGGTGGCGCCCGGGCCCGCCGCCGGTAGCGCGGGTCGCCGATTCGTAGGTGTCGAGGACGCGCCGGTTGGCGGCATCGCCGATGGCGTGGGTGTTCACCTGGAGGCCGCACCCCATCGCCCGCTCGACGACGGCGCGGTACGCCTCCGGGGTATAGCGGAGGAGCCCCCGGTTGCCGGGGTCGTCGGCGTAGTCTGCGAGGAGGGCAGCGCCGCGGCTGCCGAGCGCGCCGTCCATGTAGAGCTTGAGCGAGCGGAGCCACAGTCGGCCGCCTTGACCGAGGGTTGGCCCCGCCGCGCAGACGGAGTCGAGCAGCGCGCCGGGGCCTTCGATCATCGCGTAGTTGCGGATCGAGAACGTCCCGGCGTCAATGGCGGCCTGGTAGACGGCCAGCGTGTCGGGCCGGACGCCCGCCTCGTGGACGCCGGTGAGGCCGTAGCGCGCCGTCATCGCCAGCGCCCGGCGGAGCCGCTCCTCCAGTTCGGCCCGGCTCGGCGGCGGGACGACGTTCTCGATGAGTTGCTCCTCGGCCGCATCTAGGAAGATGCCGGTGGGCCGCCCGGCCGCGTCTACCTCGATGGCGCCGCCTAGGGGGGCCTCCGGGGCGCGCGTCTCTGGGGCGATGCCGAGGGCGCGGA
>DASPKS010000113.1:0-13461 GCA_035628035.1 Rubricoccaceae bacterium | reverse complement strand
CTCGTCAACAAGCGGAACGACCCGGTGGAGGTGATGGACCTCGATGGGACGCCGATCTCCGAGCCGAACCGCCCCGGCGTCACCGACGCGGCCCAGCACTGAGCCTTCTCAGACTCCACTGATAAGGACGCGCCCCGGGGTGCGTCCTTTTTCATTTCGCCTCAACCCCCGCCCCCGGCGGCTCCGGTAGCTTGGCCTCCGTTCTTCCTCCTCCGACCCGCACATGGCCTCTGTCCTCCTCTCCGCCGCCCGCACGCCGATGGGCGCCTTCGGCGGCGCGCTCGCGTCCGTCCCCGCGCCGAAGCTCGGCGCCACCGCCATCCAGGCCGCGCTCGACCGCGCGGGCGTGGCCCCGGGTCAGGTCGACGAGGTCGTGATGGGGTGCGTCATCACGGCGGGGGTGGGGCAGGCGCCGGCGCGGCAGGCCGCGCTGTTCGCCGGGCTCCCGGAGTCGACCCCCTGCTTCACCGTCAACAAGGTGTGCGGGTCGGGGATGAAGGCGGTGATGCTCGCCGACCAGGCGATCCGCGCGGGCGACGCCCGCGTCGTCGTCGCCGGCGGGATGGAGAACATGTCGGCCGCGCCGTTCCTCGTCCCCAAGGCCCGCTTCGGCTACAAGTACGGCGACGGCCAGCTCGTCGACGCGCTGGCGAACGACGGCCTCCGCGACGCGTACGACTCGAACCCGATGGGCGTGGCCGCCGACCTCTGCGCGACGACGTGCAACGTGTCGCGCGAGCAGCAGGACACCTTCGCCATCGAGAGCTACAAGCGGGCGCAGGCGGCCGTCACCGAGGGCCGGTTCGACGCCGAGATTGTGCCGGTCACGATCCCCGGCCGGAAGGGCGACGTGGTCGTGGACCGGGACGAGGAGCCGTTCACCTCGAACTTCGACAAGATCCCCGGCCTCAAGGCCGCCTTCACGAAGGAAGGGACGGTCACCGCCGCCAACGCCTCCACCATCGACGACGGCGCCGCCGCGCTCGTCGTGGCGGACGAAGCCTGGGCCCGCGAGAACGGCAAGACGCCCCTGGCGCGGATCGTCGCGGCCGCGCAGCACTCCCGCAAGCCCGTCGAGTTCACGACGGCCCCCGTCGACGCCATCGAGAAGGTGCTCGAGAAAGCTGGCCTCACGCTCGACGACATCGACCTCTTCGAGGTGAACGAGGCGTTCGCCGTCGTCGCCCTCGCGGCGCAGAACGCCCTCGGCATCCCCCACGAGAAGCTCAACGTGAACGGCGGGGCCGTTGCGCTCGGCCACCCCATCGGCGCCTCCGGCGCGCGCATCCTCACGACGCTCCTCCACGAGATGCAGCGGCGCGGCGCGCAGCGCGGGCTCGCCGCCATCTGCATCGGCGGCGGCGAGGCCACCGCGATGATCGTCGAGCGCGTCTAGCTTCTCCGGGGCGTTGATCTCCGCCCTCCTCGTGCGTAGGGTCCCGATCGTTTTCTTCCTGGCGCTGGCCGCCTCGGTGATAGGGTGCGTCAGCACGCGGCCGGAGGTGCAGACGCGCCCGGCGACGGCGGGGGTCTCCACCGCCGACGCCGCGGCGGGAGCGGCGCTGTACCCGGCCCCCCTGGGCCACCAATGGGGGTACATAGACCGTTCAGGCGCCGTTGTCCTCGCGCCGCGCTTCGACGAGGCATACCCGTTCGTGGAGGGCCGTGCGCGCGTCCGTATCAGGGACCGCTGGGGCTTCGCCAACCCCTCCGGGGAAACGGTCATCGCGCCCGAATACGACGCCGTATACGACTTCTCAGGCGAGCGGGCGCGCGTGATGCGCTACGTCGGCGGGGCCGTGCAGGGGAACGAGCGGTACGGGTTCGTCGACCCCACCGGGGCCGTTGTCATCGAGCCCACCCTCGCCGCCGCCTACGACTACGCCGACGGCCGGGCGCCCGTGCTCGCGGAGGCCCACGCGCCGCTCTTCGGGCTGCCAGTGATGCGCCGACTGGGCCTGTGGCTGCCGCGGCGCTCGGCGTGGCTCCTGCTCGACCCAGCGGGTCATGTTCGGGGAACGGTGTCCCAGCTGCGGGTGCTCCGCTTCGCGGGCCGGCGGGCGCCGTTCCAAGCGCATGGGTTCCTGCCCGGCGTCGGCGGCCCCTGGGGCTACGTCGATCTGGACGGGACCGTCGTCGTCGAGCCCCAGTTCGAGGGGGCCTTCCTTTTCCGGGAGTGCCTCGCCCGGGTCGTCCAGGACGGCCACATCGGGTTCATCGATTCGACCGGTGCCTTCGTGATCCCGCCGCGCTTCGAGGCGGCCGGCGACTTCAGCGGCGGGCTCGCCGCCTTCCGCCAGGGGGACCGCTGGGGCTACGTGGACCGCGCGGGCGTCATTGTGATCCCCCTCCGCTTCGAGGCAGCGCTCGACTTCGCGGAGGGCCTCGCCGTCGTGCAGGAGCGCGGCCTGTTCGGCTACGTCCGGCCTGACGGCGCCCTCGCCATCCCCGCGCGGTTCACCTACGCCGGCTCCTTCCGGAACGGGCTCGCGTTCGTCCGCGAGGGCCAGCGCGCCGGGTACATCGACGCGACGGGGGCGTACGTGTGGCGGCAGCCAGAGTAAGCGGAGTTCTCCTCTTCACCCACCTCCCCCTTCCATGAACGTTACCGTCATCGGCGGCGGCACGATGGGCAACGGGATCGCCCACGTGTTCGCCCAGCACGGCCACGCCGTCACCCTCGTCGACGTGGCACAGGAGCGCCTCGACGCCGCCCTCGCCACCATCGGCGCGAACCTGGCCCGACAGGTCAAGAAGGAAACGATCACGGAGGACGAGCGGGCCGCCACGCTCGGGCGCATCACGCCGCAGACCGACCTTGCGGCGGGCGTCCGCGCGGCCGACCTCGTGGTGGAGGCCGCCACCGAGAACCCGGCGGTCAAGGCCGACCTCTTTCGCACGGTGGATGCGAGCGCGCCCGACGGCGCCATCCTCGCCACGAACACCTCGTCCATCTCCATCACCCAGATCGCCGCCGCGACGAAGCGCCCGCAGCAGGTCATCGGGATGCACTTCTTCAACCCGGTGCCCGTGATGAAGCTCGTCGAGGTCGTGCGTGGGCTGGAGACGAGCGACGCGACGTTCGAGACCGTGCGCGACCTCGCGGCAGCGCTCGGCAAGGTGCCCGTCGAGGTGAACGACTTCCCCGGGTTCGTCTCGAACCGCATCCTGATGCCGATGATCAACGAGGCGGTCTACTGCGTGATGGAGGGGGTCGCCACGCCGGAGGCTATCGACGAGGTGATGAAGCTGGGGATGGCGCACCCGATGGGTCCCCTCGCGCTGGCCGACTTCATCGGGCTCGACGTGTGCCTCTCCATCATGGAGGTGCTCCACCGCGAGCTCGGCGACGCGAAGTACCGCCCGTCCCCGCTCCTCCGCAAGATGGTCGCTGCGGGCCGACTCGGCCGCAAGTCCGGTCGCGGCTTCTACGACTACACCGGCTGAGGGAGACACCTTGGCGGCATCCTCTCCGCGTCTTTGTCCATGATCGTCCTCATCACCGGCGCGTCGGCCGGCATCGGCGAGGCGGTGGCCGCGCGGTGCGCCGCCGAGGGTGCCCGCGTGATCGTTGCGGCCCGCCGCGCCGACCGCCTGGAGGCGCTCGCCGACCGACTCAGCGCGCAGCACGGCGAGGGTATGGCGCTCCCCCTCCCGCTCGATGTGACCGACGCTGAGGCGGTTGAAGATGCCATCGGCGGGCTGCCAGAGGAGTGGCGCGAGATCGACGCGGCCGTTCTCAACGCCGGGCTCGCGCTCAACCTCGTGCCGGTGTGGGAGAACTCGGTCGAGGAGATCGACACGATGGTAGACGTGAACGTGAAGGGCGTCCTCTACTGCATTCGCGCCATCGTGCCCGGGATGCTCGAAAGGAAGCGCGGCCACGTCGTCACCATCGGCTCCACGGCGGGGCACGGGGTCTACCCCGGCGGGACGGTCTACTGCGCCACCAAGCACGCGCTCCTCGCCCTCACCGACGGGCTGAAGCAGGACCTCCACGGCACACCGATCCGGGTGTCCGCCGTCTCGCCGGGGCTCACCGAAACGGAGTTCTCGCTCGTCCGCTTCCAGGGGGACGCCGCACGGGCGGAGCCGGTCTACAGCGACACCGTCCCCCTCACGGCCGAGGATGTGGCCGACGCGGTGTGGTACTGCCTGAACGTGCCGGAGCACGTCAACGTCCGCGAGGTGCTCGTCACGCCCCGCGCGCAGTCGGGCCTCTCGATGATCGCGCGGGGCGAAGCAGCGCGGCGGTGACGCTCCCTCCGCACCCCGACCTCGTCACGTGGCTCGGCGAGCGGCTCGGCCGGCCGCTGCCGGGGCCTGAGGCGCATGCCCGCATGGCGCCGTTCCCGGCGCGGACCGACCCGGCCATGATCTCGGTGGAGGGGAAGGCCGGGCGCCAGGCCGCCGTGCTGGTCTTGATCTATCCCCTCGACGAGGGCGGCACGCCCGCGCTCGTCCTCACGGCGCGGCAGCCGTCGTTGCGCGACCACAGCGGGCAGGTGTCGCTGCCTGGAGGAAGCCTCGACCCCGGCGAGACGCCGGAGCAGGCGGCGCTGCGGGAGGGGCACGAGGAGGTCGGCGTGCCGCCCGGCGCGCCTCGCCTCGTGGGGCGGCTCACGCCGATCTTCGTCCCACCGTCGAAGTTCTCCGTGTACCCCGTCGTCGCGGCGCTCGACGCGCGGCCAGTGTTCACCGTGCACGAGGCCGAGGTGGCTGCGCTCATCGAGGTGCCACTGGCGCGCCTGCTCGACGGGGCCTTCCGCCGCACGGCGCCTCGGACCATCTTCGGAAAGACCTACGACGTACCGGTGTTCGACCTCGACGGGTTCGAGGTGTGGGGCGCCACGGCGATGATGCTGTCCGAGCTCGCCGCCGTGCTGGAGGAGGCTACAGGCTGACCGGCTCGACGGCGAGCCCGCCCTTCGCCGTTTCGGCGACGAACGCGGCGGGCGTCTCGGTAGCGTGGTAGAACAGCAGCAGGTGGCCATGCTCCGCCGCCTCGCGTGCCATCCGCTCGCGCTCGGCCTGCGCGTGCGCCGCGTCGTGGTCGTACTTCGCGAGGAACCGCCGCGTGACCTGCCCCGGCGTAGCGAGCACATCGCCGCCGAAGACGGCCGTGCGCCCGGCCGTGTGGAGGCGGATGGCCTGGTGGTCGCGCGTGTGGCCATTGGTGTGGCAGACCTCGATGGCGTCCGTTACTCGGGCGTCTCCCTCGACAAGCACAAGTTGGCCGGCGAGGTCGAGCGCACGCACGACGCGGTCGCGCGAGGCGACGCTGGAGGCGCCGTAAGGCGCGTCGAGCTCGCCCTTCTGCACGACGTACTCGGCGTTGGGGAACAGCGGACGGTCCTCCCCGCCGACGGCGTGGATGGCGCCGCCGGCGTGGTCGAAGTGGAGGTGGGAGAGGAGCACGCGGGTCACGGCCTCCCGCGCGACGCCGTGCCGCGCAAGCCCATCGAGGAGCACCTCCGCACCGCGCCCCTCGGCCCATTCGCCGAGCCCGCAGTCGAGGAGCACAGGCCCGGCTGGCGTCTTCACCAGGAAGGGGCAGACGGCGATGAACAGCGAGCCCTTCGGGAGCGGCGCCCCCTCGACGTAGGGCACGAACCGCTTGTCGAGGCCGACGGTGAAGCGGCCCTCCGGGAGGGCGTGGATCTCGAAGTCGCCGTAGCGCACGCGCGAGCTACTCGCCGTCCTCGTGGCGCTCGTAGGCCTCGATGATGTCCTTCACGAGGCGGTGGCGGACGACGTCGCCGCGGTCGAAGTCGACGAACGAGATGCCGTCGATCCCCTCGAGGATGTCGCGGGCCTGCACGAGCCCGCTCTGGCCGCGGCTCGGGAGGTCGGTCTGCGTCACGTCGCCCGTCACGATGGCGCGGCTGCCGGCGCCGAGCCGGGTGAGGAACATCTTCATCTGGGCCGGGGTGGCGTTCTGCGCCTCGTCGAGGATGACGAACGCCGACGAGAGCGTGCGCCCGCGCATGTACGCCAGCGGGACGATCTCGACGGTGTTCTGGTCCATCGCCGCGCGGAGCTTGTCCATCCCCATCATCTCCTCGAGGGCGTCGTAGAGCGGGCGGAGGTAGGGGTCCACCTTGTCGCGGAGGCCGCCGGGGAGGAACCCCAGGCTCTCGCCGGCTTCGACGGCCGGGCGGCACAGCGCGATCTTCTTCATCTGGCGGCTCTTCAGCGCCGACACCGCCAGCGCCACGGCGAGGTACGTCTTCCCCGTGCCGGCCGGCCCGATGGCGAACACGATGTCGTTCCGCCGCGCCGCCTCGACGAGGCGGCTCTGCCCCGGCGTCTTCGCCTTGATGGCCCCGCCCGAGGGCGTGAACAGCACGGCGTCGGCGGTGTCGGCGCGCGCCACGCCGACGCCGACCGTCGAGAGGTCGAGCACGGTCTCGACGTCGTTCGCGGTGAGCGTGCCGTTCCGGTTGAGGACGACGATGAGCTCGCCGACCACGCGCTCGATCCGCTCGACGTCCTCCGGGGTGCCGCGGAGGTGGAGCTGGTTCCCCCGCGCGACGATGCGCGTCTCGGCGAAGGCCGCCTCGATCTTGCGGAGGTAAACGTCGTTGAAGCCGAAGAGGAGGAGGGGCTCGACGCCGTCGAGCGTGATCGTCTTTTCGGTCAAGGGGAGAAGGAGGAGAGGCAGGGGAGGCGTGCGTAATCTCGCACGCCCGGAAGGACGGGGAGGGTCGAACGACCGTCCTCAAAAAAGGATCACGCCGTCATCATGACGCCCGTAGCGCCCCGGCCCCTCGTCGTCCCGTTCACGAAGATGAGTGGGGCCGGGAACGACTTCATCGTCCTCGACGACCGGTTCCTCCGCTTCTCCGAGGCGGAGCTGGCCGCGCTCGCCCGCCGCTACTGCCCCCGCCGGACGGGCGTCGGGGCCGACGGCGTCCTCGCTCTCCGTGAGCCCGACGCTGAGGGGGCGCACTTCCGCATGCGCTACCTCAACGCCGATGGCTCGGCGGCGACGATGTGCGGGAACGGGGCGCGGTGCCTGGCCCGTTTCGCCCGCCTCGCCGGGATCGCCGGCACGCCCCATCCCGACGGCGCGGCCACGCTCGTCTTCGACACCGACGGGGGCCGGTACGCTGCCGACGTGCCGGCCGACCCCCACGCTGATGTGCGCCTCCACGTCCCATCCCCGCGAGGATTCAGCGAGGTGCGGCTAGCGGATGGGGAGCCCACCTTCGCCATCTGGACCGGCACCGAGCACGCCGTTCGCTTCGTAGAGGGCGTAGGGAGCCTCGACCTGGACAGGCTCGGCGCGCCCATCCGCAGCGACGCCGCCTTCGCCCCGGCAGGCGCCAACGCCAACTTCGCCGAGGTGCTCGAGGCGGGCGGTGATGGGCCGGCCCGCGTGCGCGCGCGGACGTTCGAGAAGGGCGTCGAGGCCGAGACACTGGCGTGCGGAACGGGCGCCCTCGCCGTGGCCCTCGCCGCGCGGCTGAGCGGGCGGGTGCAGACCGACCGGGTAGAGGTGGAGATGCCCGGCGGCACGCTCCGCGTGGGCTTCGTACTTCCGGACGGCGCGACGACCGCCGAGGCCGTGCGCGACCTCACGCTCGAAGGCCCGGCCGAGGTCGTCTTCCAGGGAACGTTGGAGGTGTACCCCGCCGATCTTTTCCCATGATGGCCGGCCGCGTCTTCCAGCTCAACGTCTCGCCCGGCGGCGTGCCCAAGCGCGCCGTCGCCGAGGCGTACGTCGGCACGGAGGGGCTACGGACCGACGCCGTCAACCACCCTAAGATCCATGGCGGGCCGGAGCGGGCGGTGTGCCTCTACGCGCTGGAGCTCGTGCTCGCGCTCCAGGAGGAAGGCCACCCCATCTTCCCCGGCGCCGTCGGCGAGAACATGACGCTGGTGGGGGTGGACTGGAGCCGGCTCGCCCCGGAGGTGGTGCTCGCCGTCGGCGACCAGGTACGCCTCCAGATCACGCGGCTCACGAACCCCTGCAAGACCATCGCGCCCTTCTTCCGCGACGGTGCCTTCCGGCGGATCGACGACGCCCGCCACCCCGGGTGGAGCCGCTGGTACGCCCGCGTGCTTCAGGAAGGGACCGTTCGGCCGGGCGACCCGGTGCGGATCGAGGGATGAGCCCGGCGAGCTAGCGGCCCCCCGCGTCTTCGAGCACAGGGTCGGGGACGGGCGGGTCGGGCTCGGGCGTGCGTGGCGGGTCGAGCTTCGCGAGGAGCGCCCGCTCCTTCAGCCCCGTGAGGACGTAGATGAACACGAGCCCGCCGGCGGTGATGAGCCCCAGCCCATCGAACAGCTGGAGGGGGTGCCCCAGCACGTGCGCGGTCGGGTTGCCGAGCGCCCACACCGCCGTGTTGCAGGCCATCATGAACAGGCGCCCCTCGGTGGGGCCGAACCCGCCGAAGGAGATCTTGAACACGCCCCGCGCGATGGTGACGTGGTCCACGAGGAGCATCATGAGGTAGTACCCCAGGATCATCGCGAGCGCGATGTCGAGCCGGGCCAGCTCCGAGACGCCGATGCCGCCGAAGATGAGCAGCGTCGAGAGCGCGTCGGACTGGTGGTCCACGAAGAACCCGTACCGCTCACGCTGAATGCGGCGGACGCGGGCGACGGTCCCGTCGAGGCTGTCGCCCCACCAGTTGACGACGAAGAGGAACGAGGCCGCCCAGAGCCAGTCGAGGTCGTAGCTGGCGAGCACGTAGCTCACGCCGATGCCAAGGGCGGCCAGGATGCCCACGACCGTGAGCACGTCGGGCGTCACCCAGAGGGGCAGCCGCTTCGCCATCGCGGGGAGCGCCCACTGCTCGAACCGCGCGAGCGCGATCCGGTTGACGCGGGGCTTGGCGACGGGCTGCTCGGCCATTGGGATCAGGCGGCCGTGAGGGCGCGGTCGAGGTCGGCGAGGAGGTCGTCCACGTCCTCGACGCCGACGGAGAGCCGGATGAGGGAGTCCGAGAGGCCGGCCGCGCGGCGGACGTCGGCGGGGATCGAGGCGTGCGTCATCGTGGCGGGGTGGCACACGAGGCTCTCGACGCCCCCGAGGCTCTCGGCCAGCGTGAACACCTCGGTGGCGGCCATCACGCGCATGGCCGTCTCGACGGCGTCGTCCTTCAGCGTGAACGAGACCATCCCGCCGAACCCCCGCATCTGCCGCCGCGCGATGGCGTGGCCGGGGTCGTCCTCGAAGCCCGGCCAGCGGACGTCCGCCACCTTCGCGTGGTCGCGGAGGAAGCGGGCGACGGCCTCGGCGTTCGCGCAGTGCCGCTCCATCCGGAGGTGGAGCGTCTTCGTGCCGCGGAGGAGGAGGAAGCAGTCGAGCGGGCCGGGCGCCGCGCCGGTGCACTTGATCTGGAAGCGGAGCGCTTCCGCCCAGTCGTCGCGGCTCGTCAGCACAGCCCCGCCGACGACGTCGGAGTGGCCGCCGAGGTACTTCGTCGAGGAGTGGTGGACGAGGTCGGCGCCGAGGGCGAGGGGCTGCTGGAGGTAGGGGCTCGCGAAGGTGTTGTCCACCGCCACGTCCACGTGGTGGGCATGGGCGAGGTCGGCCAGCGCCGCGATGTCGACCACCTTGAGGAGGGGGTTCGTCGGCGTTTCGAGCCAGAGCAGCTTCGTCTCCGGCGTGAACGCGGCCTCGGCGGCAGCGGGATCGGAGAGGTCGGCGAAGGTGAAGCGGAGCCCGTACGGCTCGAACACCTGCCGCATGAGGCGGTACGAGCCGCCGTAGAGGTCGTTGGTGGAGACGACGTGGTCGCCGGGGCGGAGCCGCTTGAGGATGGCGTCGAGCGCGGCCACGCCGGAGGCGAAGGCGACGCCGTGGGCGGCCCCTTCGAGGGCGGCGAGGTTCTGCTCCAGCGCCGTCCGCGTCGGGTTCGAGACGCGGGCGTACTCGTAGCCCCGGTGCTCGCCGGGGGCGTCCTGCGCGTACGTGCTCGTGAGGTAAACCGGCGTCATCACGGCGCCGGTGATGGGGTCCGGCCGCTGGCCGGCGTGGACGGCGCGCGTGGCGAACCCAAGCGCCTCCTGTGTGGCGGTACCGTTCGTCGTGGACATGGAGAGGCGGGAAAAGAAGACGGGGACGCGGTGGGCAGCCCCGCGTCCCCGCGCTCCGGGAAGGTAACGAGCCGCTTCTAGTTGGTGTCCATCCCGCCGCAGGCCGCGGCCTCGCGGGCCTCCTCGATCTGGGCGAGCGTGGTGTGGACCTGGAAGAGCGCGCGGCAGACGCTCTGGACCTCGCCGCCGGCGGCCTCCGTCAGGCGGCGGGCCTGGAGGAGGTGGGGCAGCGCCTGCCGGAGGAGGTCGTCGCGCTCGGTGCGCAGCTGGGCGGCGCGCGCCTCGTCGGTCGTCTCGTTCATCTGGCGGCTGAGCGCCGCCGCCTTGTTCTGGTACGCCGCGCCGAGGTTGTAGAACGCGTCGGGGTTCGTGGCGTCGATGGCGACGGCCCGCTCGAGCTGCTCGACGGCCTCGTCGTACCGCTCGGCCTGGAGGAGCATCGAGCCGTAGTTGTAGCGGTAGAGCGCGTTGTCCGGGTTCCGCTGGATCGCCGCCTCGTAGGCGGCGATGGAGCGGTCGGTCTGGCCGGAGGCGCTGTACGCGTTGAGGAGCTCGGCCTGGAGCGCCTCGTTGGCCGGGAACGCCTGTACGCCCTGCTCGAGCAACGCGATGGCGCGGTCGCCCTGCTGCGTGGCGATGAGCGCGCGGCCGAGGTAGAGGTAGGCGTTGGCGTCGGCGCCACCGAGGTCGATCGAGCGCTGGAGCGGGTCGATGGCCTGGTCGGCGTCGTCGCCGACGAGGTAGGCCAGGCCGAGATTGAAGTGGCCCCCGGCCGAGTCCGGGGCGATCCGCGTGACGTTCTGGAAGGCGGCGATGGCGGCGCGAGCGGCCGCGGCGTCCTCAGCGGATCGGCGGAGCTGGCCGACGCCGTAGTTCATCTCGGTGACGTAGACGTTCTGCCACGTCGTGCGCACGTCGGCGTTGTCCGGGGCGAGCTGGCGGGCGCGCTCGATGGCGGCGACCATCTCGGTGGCGAGGGCGCCGCGCGCGGCGGGGTCGGTCGTGCGCTCGGTCTTCTGCCGGAGCACTTCCGCCTTCAGCTGGAGGGCCTCGACGTTATCGGGGTTCGACTGGAGCGCGGTCTCGAGGCTCCGGAGGGCGGCGTCGTGGTCGTTCGACCGCATGTAGAGCCGGGCGCCCTCGACGTTGGGATCGCTCGAGCAGCCGTCCGCCCCGGCGACGAGGACGGCGGCGAGCAGGAGGGCAGAGAGGAGAGGGAATGAGCGGAGCATGGCGGTGTCGGGAAGGGCGGGTCCGCGCCGGCTGGGGCCCTCCCAGAGGGGCGCTCCGGCGGCGGCTAGGCAGGCCCGCAAGCTACCATTATCTTCCGCGCCGTCAAGGCGCGACGCCCCCGCTTACGCCCGTTCGGCGCCCTTGGTCCCCCTCTCCGCATGGTCGCCAGTCTCCGCGCTTTCCTCGACGGGTTGATGGACTACGCCGGGCTGTTCCCGCCCGCCCGGCTCGACCTCGACCCCGCCCTCCGGAACTACGCCCGCTACCGCGCTGGCCGCGACGCGTGGATGCTCGGCCGGTTCATCGTCCCCGTCGCCCGGCTGGGCGAGCTCGATGCCTACGCCGACCTCTTCGAGGAGGCACCCCCCTTCCGTTTTTCCATCCTCCTCCGGGCAGCCGACGACCCCTTCAAGGCGTGGCCCGACGACGTCACCGCGGCCCGCGCGTTCGAGCACCAGCACGGGGGCCGTGCTGTCGCCGACCGCTTCGAGGGGAAGATCTCCGCTGCGATCGCCCAGGACCGCGCGGCCCTTGAAGACCTGCTGGGCACCATGAACGAGCACCTCGATGCATCCGCCGGCGGCGAGGGTCCCCGCATCTATTGCGAAGTCGACCTGACGGGCGGGCTGAAGGGCATCGAGAGGGCGGCGGAGGCGGTGGCGGCGCGGAACGCGGAGGCGGGGCGGCCGGTGGCGGGGCTGAAGTTCCGGTGCGGCGGCGAGACGCCCGAGGCATTCCCCTCGCCTGACGCCCTCGCGCACGCCCTCGTCCTCGCCCGCGACGCCAGCGCGCCGTTCAAGGCAACGGCCGGCCTCCACCACCCGTTCCCCCGCTTAGACCCGGAGACCGGCGCGACGATGCACGGGTTCGTGAACGTGTTCGGGTCGGCGCTCCTCGCCCACGCGCGCCACCTCAGCGCCGCCGAACTCCGGCCCATCCTCGAAGACCCCGGCTCGCGCCGCTTTACCTTCGACGCGGACGGGTTCGCCTGGAACGGGTATGGCGCCAACACCCCCGAGGTGGCCGATGCCCGTGCGGCCTTCGCCACTTCCTACGGCACCTGCTCCTTCGACGAGCCCCGCGACGACCTCCGCGCCCTCGGCTGGCTCTGAGGACAAGCCCCTCACCCATGCGCTCGTTCCTCGACCTCCCCGCCGGCACGTCGTTCCCGCTCCAGAACCTCCCGTACGGGGTGTTCACGCGTCCGGAGGGCGGGTCGCCGCGCGTCGGGGTGCGGGTCGGCGACCTCGTGCTCGACCTCCGCCTGCTGGAGGAGCAGGGCCTGCTCGACCTGCCCGAGCTCGACGGGCGACGCGCGTTCGTCGACACGGCGCTCAACGCGTTCATGGCGATGGGAAGGCCCGCATGGGGTGCCGTCCGCCGCCGCCTCCAGGACCTCCTGCGCGCCGACGGCGGCCCCGCGCTCCGCGAGCACGGGCAGCTCCGCGACGCCGTCCTCCTCCCGCTCGCGGAGGTGACCGTGCACCTCCCCGCGCGCATCGGCGACTATACCGACTTCTACGCCTCGCGCCAGCACGCGACGAACGTCGGCATCATGTTCCGCGGGAGAGAGAACGCGCTGATGCCGAACTGGCTGCACCTCCCGGTGGGCTACCACGGTCGCGCGTCGTCCGTCGTCGTGAGCGGGACGCCCATCGTGCGGCCGCAGGGGCAGACCCGCCCGAAGGACGACGAGCCGCCTGTGTTCGGCCCTAGCCGCCAGCTCGACATCGAGCTCGAGCTCGGCGCGTTCGTCGGGCCCGGCAACGCGATGGGCACGCCGATCCCCATCGGGCACGCCGGGGAGCACCTCTTTGGGTGCGTCCTGGTCAACGACTGGAGCGCGCGCGACATCCAGCGGTGGGAGTACGTCCCGCTCGGCCCGTTCCTCGCGAAGAACTTCGCGACGACGCTGTCGCCGTGGATGGTGACGATGGAGGCGCTGAAGCCCTATCGCTGCCCGCATGAGCGCGCGCCTGGGGACGCGCCGCCCCTGCCGTACCTGGACGATCCGCAGGACCGTGCACTGGGCGCATTCGACATCCAGCTCGAGGTCTGGCTGCAGCCCGCGAAAGCCGCAGCGCCGGAACGCCTGAGCGCCACGAGCTTTCGCCACCAGTACTGGACGCCGGGGCAGATGCTGGCGCACCACACCGTCAACGGTTGCAACCTGCAACC
>DASPKS010000112.1:0-2175 GCA_035628035.1 Rubricoccaceae bacterium | reverse complement strand
CGGCGCGGGGTCGTTCCCCAGCAGCACGATGAGGCCGGCCTCGACGGCCTCGGCGAGGGCGCGGCGGCGGGCGGCGTAGGTCGCGGGCGCGAACATGGAGGGGCGCGGGTGAAGGGGGCGCAAGCTAGCGCCGCCGCCCTCGCCGGGGCGGGGCTACCGCACCACCGTCACGCGCCGCGCGGCCAAGGCGCCGTCGGCTATGAGGCGGACGACGTACACGGCTGGCGGGAGGGCCCGTCCATCGAAGGAGAAGGTGTGCGGGCCCGCGCCGAGGGCGCCGTCGTGGAGCGTGGCGACGCGGCGGCCGAGCACGTCGAACACCGCGAGCACCACGGACGACGGCCGCACCAGCGTGAGGGCGACGGTGCCCGTTTCGACGAGCGGGTTCGGAGAGACGGAGAACGAGGAGGCCGCCTCCGGCAGGGTTTCGGCCGACCCGCCCAGGATCATCGCGAAGGCAACGTTGTCGACCATGACATAGTCCTCGTCCATGTCGAGGCGGATGGTCCCGAGGGCGGCCCCGTGCGCGCGGACGCCGAAGAAGGTGCCGAGGGTGTCAGCCTCGACGGTGGTCGTGCCGAGGAGTGCCCCGCCGTCATCGTAGACCTCCACGGTGATGCCAGGATTGCCGGGGTTGGCGAAGAAGGCGAACACGTCCATGCCGGCCGCGATGGTAGGCTTCGTCCCGCCAAACCATACGGCCGTGGTGTCCACCTCCAGGTTCGCGCCGACGACCTTCGACGGCTGCCCGAAGGACCCGGCGGCGTGGGCGATGAGCGCGTCCCACTCATTCTGCGTCGGCCCGTAGGCCGCGAGGCCGAGCCCGAAGGGGAGCGTGCCGGGGTCGTAGCAGGCGTCGTCGGTGTTCCAGTCGACGGGGCTGAAGCTGGCGCACCAGAAGCCGTCAATCGTCACATCCTCGAAGTCCTCGACGGGGAGGCCGGGGTGGGCAGCGTCGAACGCGGCGCGGGTGGCGTAGTACGTGAGGCCGCCGGCGGGCTGGGCGAGGGCCGCCGAAGCGAGAAGGGTGGCGAGGAGCGGGGCGAGGAAGAAGGGGCGCATGGGGGGTGGGGGCAGGGCCAACCGAGAAGGTAGGGGGGAAGCGCTTTCGCTCGGCGCCCTCGGTGCTACCTTCCCCCGGCGGGCCCGCTGGCGCAGACCCCCTGAAAGACATGCCCACGTTCGAGACGGGAGAGGCCGTCCGCCTCAAGGCGGGCGGGCCGCCGATGCTCGTTGTGGAGGACCAGTCGGATGACGACCCGCCGCTGGTCTATTGCCAGTGGTACACCGCGCTCGGCCAGCGCCAGGAGTGCTTCCCGCCCGACGAGCTCGAACCGACCGACGAGCGCCCACTCACGCCGGAGGAGGCCAGCGGCAGCTCGACGTGGTGAGCTCCGTCACGATGCCGCGATGACAACGGTGTCCTCCGGAAGCGCCGTCCGGTCGAGGAAGGCGAGGGCCTCCGCGAGCGACCGGAATGTCCCCATCGGTCGGCCCGTTGGGGGGCCGAACTGGGCGAAGAGCACGGCGAGGACGGCCTCCACGTCGTCTTTCACGCGGACTGCGCTGCGCCCGCCCGCCCGCGCCACGGCCGTCTCGTCCATGAGCGCCTTGACAGAGGGAAGGTCGGTGGGGGGGATGTCTAGCTGGGTGATGGCGAGGGCGTCCCAGAACACGTAGAACGAGGGGTCCCAGCCGGGGTGGCCGTAGAGCGCGCGCATGGCGGCCGCGAGGTCCTCGAAGGTCACGGCGCCGGAGAGCTCGATGGCGGCGAACCGTTCGCGCTCAGAGAGGAGCACGCGGTAGGCCATAAGGAAAACGCAGGTGGGGTTCTTCCTCCAGACACCTCTTGCCGCTGCGGTGTAACGCCCCCCAAGAAAAAAGCCGGGGGCGACGCTCTCCGGCCTGGACGCGCTCACCGGACGACGGTCACGGGGCGGGTCTGCGTCCCGTCGGGCGTGCGGAGGGTGAGGAGGTACGTGCCGGGGGCGAGCCCCGACGCGTCGACGCGCGCGCGGTGCGGGCCGGCCCCGCGCGGCCCCAGCGCCGCCGCGCGGACGAGCCGCCCGCGCCCGTCGCGGAGGGCGAGCGAGACGGGCGCCGCGCGGCGGAGCCGGAACGCCACCTCGGCCGACGAGCGGACGGGGTTCGGGAACACCCCCTCCACCGCGAGCG
>DASPKS010000111.1:0-9336 GCA_035628035.1 Rubricoccaceae bacterium | reverse complement strand
CGTCGACGGCGTGGAGGCGGATGTGGAAGTGGTCGCGGAAGGTGGCCTGCACCTGCTCGTACTCCCCCTCCCGGAGGAGCCCGTTGTTCACGAACACGCATGTGAGCCGGTCGCCGAGCGCCTCGTGGAGGAGCACGGCGGCGACGGAGGAGTCCACGCCGCCGGAGAGCCCGAGGAGCACGTGCTCGTCGCCGACCTTTGCTGCGATCTCGCGCTTCTTGTCCTCGATGAAGCTGCCCGTCGTCCAGTCGCCCCGGCAGCCGCACACGTTCAGGACGAAGTTGGCGAGCATCTCGGCGCCGGAGGCGGTATGCACCACCTCGGGGTGGAACTGGACGCCATGAAAGCGGCCGTCGTCGGAGGCGACGGCGGCGATGGGCGCGTTGTCGGTGGAGGCGACGACGTGGAAGCCGTCGGGCAGCCGCGTGAGGTGGTCCCCGTGGCTCATCCAGACGACCGACCCGTCGGGCACGCCCGCAAACAGCGGGCTCTCGGCGCGGCGCGGGGCGAGGTGGGCCCGTCCGAACTCCCGCCGCGCGCTCGGCTCGACGGCCCCGCCGAGCGCGTGGGCTACGGCCTGGAGCCCGTAGCAGATGCCGAGGACGGGCACGGGGCGGTCGGTGCCGGGCTGGCGGAGGTCGAGCAGCGGAACGTCGAGCTGGGGCGCACCCTCGTCGTAGACCGAGCAGGGGCCGCCCGAAAGGATCAGCCCCATCGGCCGCATCGCCGCAATCTCGTCGGCGGGAAGCGTGCAGGGGTGGATCTCGCAGTAGACGCCCGCCTCGCGGACGCGCCGCGCGATGAGCTGGGTGGTCTGGCCACCGTAGTCGAGGATGACGACGATCTCGTGCTGCATCGGGCGGGGGGTAAAAACACGCAGGGGCGCAGATGGCTGCGCCCCCACGACGGTCAGGTCGGGACCGGGACGGCGAAGTTACGCATCGGCGCCGATGAGCCGTTTGTACTCGTCGGCGCTCATCAGGGCGTCGAGGTCGGCGGCGCTCGCGGGGCGGAGCTTCACCATCCACCCGGCGCCATAGGGGTCCTGGTTCACCAGCTCCGGCGCCCCGTCGAGCGCGTCGTTGACGGCCTCGATGGTCCCCGCGATGGGGGCGAACAGCTCCGAGACGGTCTTGACGGCCTCGACCGTCCCGAAGGGCGCCTCGGCGTCGACCTCCGTGCCGACGGGCTGGAGCTCGACGAAGACGATGTCGCCCAGCTCCTGCTGCGCGTAGTCGGTGACGCCGACGGCGGCGAGGCCGTCGCCGTCGAGGCGGATCCACTCGTGCTCCTTCGTGTAGCGGCAGTCCTCGGGGAAGTGCATCGGGGTGAGCGGGTGAGGGGTCAGGGCGCTTTCAGCTCGAAGCGCTCGAGGAACTTGGTGTCGAAGTCGCCCGCGCGGAAGCGGGGGTCGACCATCAGCTGCTTGTGGAAGGGGATCGTCGTCCGCACGCCCTCGACGATGAACTCGTCGAGGGAGCGGCGCATCTTCTCGATGGCGCGCTCGCGCGTGTGCGCCCACACGATGAGCTTGGCGATCATCGAGTCGTAGTTGGGCGGGATGCGGTACCCGGCGAAGGCGTGGGTGTCGCAGCGGACGCCGTGCCCCTTCGGGGTGTGGAAGGCCGTGATGGTGCCGGGGCTCGGCGAGAAGTTGTTGAACGGGTCCTCGGCGTTGATCCTGCACTCGATGGCGTGCCCGATGAGGGGCACGTTCCCGGCGGCGAGGCGCTCGCCGTCGGCCACGCGGAGCTGCCACTCGATGAGGTCGGTGTCGGTGACCTCCTCCGTCACGCAGTGCTCCACCTGGATCCGCGTGTTCATCTCCATGAAGTAGAAGTTCCGGTGGCGGTCCACGAGGAACTCGACGGTCCCGGCGCCGGCGTAGTTCACGGCCTGCCCGCCGAGGATGGCCGCCTCCCCCATCCGCTGGCGGAGGTCGGCGTCGACGATGGGGCTGGGGGCCTCTTCGAGGAGCTTCTGGTGGCGGCGCTGAATGGAGCACTCCCGCTCGCCGAAGTGGATCACCGTCCCCTGGCCGTCGCCCATCACCTGGATCTCGACGTGGCGCGGCTCCTCGACGAACTTCTCGAGGTACACGCGGCCGTCGCCGAAGGCGGCCTGCGCCTCGTTCCCGGCGGCGACGAACTGCTTCCGGAGGTCGTCTTCGTCGACGGCCATGCGCATCCCGCGCCCGCCGCCGCCCGCCGCCGCCTTCACCATCACGGGGTAGCCGATCTCGGCGCCGAGGCGGAGCGCCTCGTCCACGTCCTCCACCTCGCCGTCGGAGCCGGGCACGACGGGGACGCCGGCCGCCTTCATCGTGTCCTTCGCCACGCTCTTGTCGCCCATGGCGCGGATGGTCTCGGGCGAGGGGCCGATGAACGTGAGCCCGTGGTCGGCGCAGATCGCGGCGAAGTCGGCGTTCTCGGCGAGGAACCCGTAACCGGGGTGAACGGCGTCGGCGTTGGTCACCTCGGCGGCGGCGATGATCCGGTCGATGCGGAGGTAGCTTTCGCCAGAGGGCGCCGCCCCGATGCACACGGCCTCGTCGGCGAAGCGGACCGGGAGGGAGTCGCGGTCGGCGGTGGAGTAGACCGCGACAGTCCGGATCCCCAGCTCGCGGCAGGTGCGGATCACGCGGAGGGCGATCTCGCCCCGGTTCGCGATGAGGACCTTCTGGATCACGCCGGCGCCCTCAGCTCTTCTCGATGGCGAAGAGCGGCTGGTCGTACTCGACGGGCGTCGCGTTCTCGACGAGGATCCGCCGGACCGTCCCGCCGACGTCGGCCTTGATCTCGTTCATCAGCTTCATCGCCTCGATGATGCAGAGGACGTCGCCGGGCTTGACGACCTGGCCCACCTCGACGAACGGCGGGGAATCGGGCGAAGCGGCCCGGTAGAACGTCCCCACAATGGGCGCCTGCACGACGTGCTCGTCGGCCGACGGCGCGGCCGGCGTGGCGGGCGCCTCAGCTGGGGCGGCAGGTACGGCCGGAGCCGCCGGCGCACCGGGTGCGGCCGGAGCCGCCATGGAGGGCGGCGCGAACGTCATCATCTGCGGGGCCGGGGCCGCGCTCGCCGGGAGGACGGCGCGGACGAGGAGCCGGAAGTCGCCCTCCTCCACCTCGACCTCCGCCATCCCGCTGCTGGCGACGATCCCGATGAGCCGTTCGATGCGGTCGAGGTCCATAAAGCGCCGGGGCTAGAGGAGAGGGGGCGGCCGCCCGGCCGGGGCGGGTCAGGCCGCGCTCACGCGCGTGAGGTAGGCGCCGGTATCGGTGTCGACGCGGAGCACGTCGCCCTCGTTGATGAAGAGGGGGACGTTCACGACGGCGCCGCTCTCGAGCGTGGCCGGCTTCGTGGCGCCGGTGGCGGTGTCGCCGCGGATGCCGGGGTCGGTCTTGGTCACGACGAGCTCGACGTGACGGGGGATCTCGACGGAGAGCGGCTGGTCGCTGGCGGCGTCGAAGAGCACGTCCACCATCCCCCCCTCCTTGATGAACTCGCGGCCGGTCACGAGGTCGTGGCGGAGGACGGTCTGGTCGTACGTCTCCGTGTTCATGAAGTGGAGGCCGGTCTCGTCCTCGTAGAGGTACTGGAGCTGCCGCCGCTCCACGCGGACGGTCTCGAGCGGAGCCCCGGATCGGAACGTGTTGTCGACGACCTTCCCGGTCTTGACGTTCTTCAGCTTCGTGCGGACGAACGCGCCGCCCTTGCCGGGCTTCACGTGGAGGAACTCGATGACCTGCCACGGCTCGTTGTTGTACACGATGACGAGGCCGTTGCGGATGTCGGCGGTCGTGGTCGCCATGCCTGAGGGAGAGGGGAAAAAATCAACAGGACGGGCAATATACCCGGGGCTGCTAAGACGGTCAACGAAGCTTCGACGGATCGGATTCGGCCTTTTTCAGCGCTCCAGGGCCCAGATCAGCGCCGACTTCGGAGCGACCGCGAGGGCGTGCGTGCGCCCGCCGGCGAGGGCGCGTCCGAGGCCGCGTGTGCCGTCGGCATCCACCTGCTCGCCGTCGGCGACGACGCGCCAGCGCCCGGCCGGGAGATCTACCCCCTCGAACGTGACCGGCTCCGTGCCCGCGTTGAGCAGGACGAGCACCCGGCCATCCACGAGGTACCCGAGCGTGCGGGGGTCCGCCGGCTCGAAGAAGCGGTAGTAGCCCTCGGGCACGGGCTCGCCGCGGCGGAACACTTCCCCGGCTTCGGACCGGCGGAACCGGATGAGTCCCCGCCACCACGCGAACATCCGCCGGCGGACGGCGGGGTCGTAGAACAGGCTGTCGCCCTCCCAGTCGTAGCGGTTGGCCGCGCGGAGGTTGTAGGTGTCGCCGCGGCCCTTGATGTAGATGGGCCCGAGCGCCGTCTCACGCACCCACTCCGCGCCGCCGGGGAGGCTGTCGGGGTGGGGGGCGACGCCCTTCGAGCGGAGGATCTCGGTGCCGCCGTGCAGGACGACGGGCCCGAGCGAGGTGAAGAGGAGCGCGGCGGCGATGCGGATGCCGCCCTCATCCACGCCGTGGCGGCCGTCCCACGCGTGCGGGCCGGCGGTGTGGAGGGCGAACTGGTCGGCGAGTGCCCAGTTGTCGTGGATGTCGAGGTAGTTGATCCCCGCGTTGGGGGACGCCTCTTCGGGCCAGGCGTTGGTGAGGCCGAGCTTGGCGCGCTCGCGCATCTCGCCATGGCCCCCGGCGAAGCCGCGGTCGGCGATGGGGTCGCGTGGCGTGCTCACGGGGCCCTTGAAGGCGTTGCGGGCGTCGTCCTGGAAGAAGGTGATCGGCGCGTCTACCTTGTACCACGCCCAATCGGGGTTGGCGCGGGCGTCGGGGTCGGAGATGTCGATCCAGGGCTCGCCGTAGATCAGCACGTCGGGGCCGAGCTCGGCGCGGAGCCAGCGGAGCGTCTGCTCGTCGGTCTGCCCGGCGAGGTCGATGCGGAAGCCGTCGACGCCGAAGACGTCGAGGTAGTGGCGCATCTGGTCGAGGAGCCACCGCTGCACCATCGGGCGGCCCTCCGAGCGGATCTCGTTGCCGTAGGGCCCGATGAAGTCGCCCGCCTCGTCGGTGCGGTAGTAATAGCGGCGGTCGATCCCGCTGAAGTTGAACCCGCGGTCGGCGCCCTCCATGTTCTCGCCGGTGTGGTTGAACACGAAGTCGACCAGCACGGCGATGCCGCGCTCGTGGAGCGTGGCGACGAGGTCCCGGAACTGCTGGCGCTCGGCGCCGGGCTCCGTGCCGCGCTGGCGGTACCGACCCTCGACGGCGAAGAAGTGGGTGATGCGGTAGCCCCACTGGTAGTTTTCTTCTGAGACCCCCTGCTGCTGCATGAACGGGTCGTCGGCGAAGGCCGCCTGCCACACGGAGTCGGGGTAGTGGAAGAACTCCTGCACGGGCAGGAGGTGGACGGCGTTGACGCCGAGCTCCACGAGGTGGTCGAGGCCGACGGGCTCGCCGCGCCGGTTGCGGAGGCCGGGCATCCCGAAGGCGGGGATGGTGCCGCGCAGGTCGTCGGCAACGGGGAGGTTGTCGGTGAAGTCCTGGACGTGGACCTCGTAGCTGATGAGGTCTTCCATCGCCGGGCGCCCGCCGCGAACGGGCGGCGGGGGCGCGAAGTGGTCGCGCCAGATGCGCGCGCGGCCCCACGAGTCGTCGGAGACGAGCGCGTAGGGGTCGGTGACGCGGCGGCCGGTGTGGTTGGTGAACGCGTTGCCGGGGTCGTCGGGGCCATAGACGGCGAAGTCGTACCACGTCCCGTGCAGGTCCTCGTTGAACGTGGTCTCCCACACCCCATCCCCATCACGGACAAGCGCGCGGCTGGCCGACGACGGGCCGGTGCGGTCGGGGTAGAGGAAGACGCGTACCGAATCTGCGCGCGGGGCGAAGAGCCGGATTTCGGTGCGGTACCGGATCGGGGTGTTCCGGTTGCCCTCATCCCCGAGGGTCGCACCGAGCGGCTTGTCGGAGTAGAGCGTGCGCCAGATCCCGTCGAACGAGGCGAAGGCGCGGAGGGGGCGTGATCGGCCGGCGTCGACCTCCACGAAGTGCACGCGGCGCGTGTCGAGGTCCTCGGCCGGGACGACGACCGCCGACTCGGCCTCGTACGGGAGGACCGCCGCAATCGGGATCTCCGAGCCATCGGCGCGCACGAGTCGGTAGGCGCTCGCGTCGAGTGGGCGGGTGAGGTCGTCGCCCGCCACCTCCACCCAGACGGCGCGGGGCCCGCGCAGCTCGGCGCGCACTCTCGGGGGCGTGACCCCAAACAAAAAAACGAGGTTGCCACCCTGCGCATTCGCCGTGCCGGCCGGCGGGTCGAGCCAGCGGCCCCGCCCCCGCGCGTCGTCCACGCGGAACTTGAATGGGATCGCCGGGCCGACGATGCCGTAGTCGGGGTTGGGGACGGGGAGGATCCAGATCGGCTGGCTGGAGAGCGAGAGCAGGTGCCACGCCCGGTCCTCCATGTCCTGGCTCCACCCCCGGAACGCGCCCGTCACGACGACGCGGTCGGGCTGGACGCCGTAGCGCGCGGGGTCGAACACGAACACCGTCGTGTCGCCGCGGAGGGCGTACCCCTGCGCTTTTTCTTCGTCCGTGAAACCTTGCGCGGCGGCAGGCGCGGCGGTAAGCAACAAAACGAGCGCGGCGAGGAGACGCATGGGGACGAACCGGTGGCGGGGCTGGAAAGTACCGCGCCGCCTGCCTCCCCTCTCCCCCTTCAGCTCAGCTGCTGGGCGAGCTGGAGGAGCTCTAGGTCCACCTCCTTCTTCCGCGAGAACGCGTTGCGGAGCGGGGTCAGCTTGATGTCGCCGTTCATGACCCCCACCATCACGCCGTGGTGGCCGTCGAGGAGGGCCTCGACGGCAGCGGAGCCGAGGCGGCTGGCGAGGACGCGGTCGCGCGCCGTGGGGGGGCCGCCGCGCTGGATGTGGCCGAGGACGGCCACGCGGAGGTCGATCCGCCGGAAGGCGTCGTCCTGCTTCAGCGCCTCGGCGATCCCGTTGGCCCCGCCGAGCTCGTCGCCCTCGGCCACGACGACGATGCTCGATCGGCTCTGGCTCGACATGAGCGAGAGGATCCGCTCCTTCACGTTGTCCACGTCGGTGAGCATCTCGGGGATAAGCACCAGCTCGGCGCCACCGCCGATCCCACAGGCGAGCGCGATGAACCCAGTGTCGCGGCCCATCACCTCGATGAGGAACAGCCGGTCGTGGGCGTCGGCCGTGTCGCGGATGCGGTCGATGCTCTCCAGCGCCGTGTTCAGCGCGGTGTCGTAGCCGATGGTCTCGTCGGTCCCGTAGAGGTCGTTGTCGATGGTGCCGGGGCAGCCGACGACGGCGACGTCGTGCTCCTCGGCGAGCTTCGTAGCGCCGGAGAACGTGCCATCGCCGCCGATGGCGATGAGGGCGTCGACGCCGGCGGCGCGGAGGTTGAGCGCGGCGGCAGCGCGGCCTTCCTCCGTCATGAACCCGTCGCTCCGCGCGCTCTTGAGGATGGTCCCGCCCTGCTGGAGGATGTTCGAAACGGAGAGCCGGTCCATCTCGACGAAGTCGCCGTCGATCAGCCCGGCGAACCCGCGCCGCACGCCGACGACCTCCAGCCCCTCAGCGAGCGCGCGGCGGACGACGGCGCGGATGCACGCGTTCATCCCCGGCGCGTCGCCGCCGGAGGTGAACACGCCGATCCGGTTGATCTCGGTCACGCGGGAGAGCTGCATCAGCCGCGGGGGTCTACGGGGCGGGCGACGATCACGCCCACCTGGTTCCGGTGCTCCTCGACGTACCCCTGGAGGTCGGGCGAGATCTTGACCTCGCCCGTGGCAGAGGCGTGGAGGAAGCCCGTGCGGCCGTCGGGGTAGCGGTACACGAACCCGGTGTGCGTCACGTCGAGCCCGCCGATGCTGGTCGCGGTCGCGATCACGTCGCCCGCTTCGAGCTCGGGGTAGGCGTCGGCGATGCGGGCCTCCGGGATGTAGAAGAGCGGGCGCTCCTGGACGGCGCCCTCCATCTCGACGATGCACTGGAACGTGGCGTCGTCCACGAGGCGGCGGTACGCGCTCCGGTGCGTGCTCATGAAGTCGAGCCGCTTGTCGAACGGCTCGCCACCCGCCTCGCGCGTGATGTCGCGGACGAGCGCGCGGCGGTCGTTGTCGAAGATCCAGTCAGTGAAGTAGTGGAGGCGCGAGCAGTAGCCGTCCATCTGGCCGCCGCGGTAGCGGAGCGCCTCGAGCCGTCGGAGGTACCCGTCGAAGGAATAGTCTTCAGCGGCGATCCCCTGCGCGAGCGCGAGCGTGTTCTCTACGAAGAGCACACAGTCGAACGCGGCGAGGCTGGCGACGAGGGTCTCGGTGTCGCCCTGGTCGAGGAGGCCGTCGCGGTAGGGCGTGCCGAGGAACGCCTCGCCGACGGCCTGGACGAGCTCGCCGTAGGGCCGCATGTGCCAGCGCTCGGCGGCGGCCCGCTCCATGAGGGCACTAAACGCCCTCATCGTCGTGGAGTCGGGCGGCGCCCCTTCGTCGAGGGCGTCGGCGGCGTCGGCCAGCGAGTCGGCGACGGCCTCGGCGGCGGGCGTGGACGCCTCAGCAGGCGGGTCGGCGGGCCGGCGGTCGGACGTGGCGCAGGCGAAGCCGACGAGGGCGAGCATGACGGGGAGGCGGAGCATGGGACGGAGGCGGTGGTGGCGGGCAGCCTCTAACGCGCGGCGCGGCAATTTAGCCCCCCGAAGGAGCGGCCTTTTGGTCGAAGGCGTGCCAGTCGGCCCGGACCGCGAGGGCGAGGGCCAGGCGCCGCTCGTAGGCGTCGCGGCGGACTTCGACGACCCCGAACTGGGCCAGGTGGGCCGTCTGCATCTGAACGTCGAGGAGGGCGAACCCACCCGCCCGGAGCCGCGCGACGAGGTGAACGAGGGCCACCTTCGAGGCGTCGCGGGCGCGGTGGAACATGC
The DNA here is from genome assembly GCA_035628035.1 of Rubricoccaceae bacterium. Lineage (GTDB taxonomy): Bacteria > Bacteroidota > Rhodothermia > Rhodothermales > Rubricoccaceae > DASPKS01. The sequence continues at coordinate 388 of DASPKS010000111.1, read as the reverse complement.
TCTCCCCGAAGAACGCCCCGCCGAGGGCTACCCCGTAGAGCCCGCCGACCAGGGCCTCCCCGTCCCAGCACTCGACGGAGTGGGCGTAGCCGAGCCGATGAAGCTCCGTGTAGGCCTCGACGATCTCCTCCGAGATCCACGTGTCCTCCCGCCCCGGCATGGGCGCCGCGCAGGCGCGGATGACCGCCTCGAACGCCCGATCCGTCGTCACGGCGAAGCGGCCCTGCTGCACGGTCCGCGCGAGCGAGCGCGGGACGTGGAATCGCTCCAGCGGCAGGATGCCCCGCCGCGTCGGCGCGTACCAGCCGATGCGGTGGCCGTCGTCGGGGTCAGCCATCGGGAAGAACCCGCTGCGGTAGGCGTGGAGGAGGAGGTCGGGCGTGAGCAC
>DASPKS010000110.1:0-25360 GCA_035628035.1 Rubricoccaceae bacterium | reverse complement strand
TTCCGGATGAGCCCGATGTCGAGCTTGCACCGCCGCCCGAGCTTGTTCGACTCCGAGACGTACCCGATGGCGGCGGTGTTCGAGGAGTCGGGGACCGACATCACGACGGGGCGCTTCTCGCCCTTCGGCACGTCGGGGATCGGGGCGTCGTGCGCCATCATCTTACCCATCTTCCGGCGCACCTTGTCCACCATCGCGCCGAAGATCATCGAGTCGGGGCGCGCGAAGTAGACGTACTCGAAGACGCACTGGCTGACGCCGTGCCGCCGCGGGATGCACACGCCGTCGAAGTCGCCGCCGGCCTCGACGCGCTCGATCCCCGCGCGGTCGATGACGAGGATCTCGCCGGGCTCGATGTCGCGGACGTACTCCGCGCCGATGATGTCGAACGCGCACGTCTCGGAGGCCACGCACCACGCAGGGGCCGAACGGCCCGGGGCGGGCGGGAGCTTGCCGAGCGCGAGCGGGCGGAACCCGTTGGGGTCGCGCACGGCGATGAGCGCGTCGTCGGTGAGGAGGACGAGCGAGAACGCGCCCTCGGCCTGGTGCAGCGCGTCGATGATGCGGGGGATGGCGCCGTGCTCGCGGCTCTGCGCGACGAGGTGGAGGATGAGCTCGGAGTCCGACGACGAGTTGAACAGCGTGCCCCGCTCGACGAGGCGGTCGCGGAGGGAGCGCGCGTTGGAGAGGTTGCCGTTGTGGGCGAGCGCGAGGTTGCCTTCCTGGTAGTGGACAAGGAAGGGCTGGATGTTCTGGGGGTTCGTCGCCGAGCCGCTCGTGGAGTAGCGGGTGTGCCCGATGGCGCTGTCGCCGAGGAGCGTCGACTCGAAGAGGTCCTCGTCGTGAAACACGTCGAGGACGAGGCCGAAGTCCTTGTGGGCGGGCATGGCCGGGCGCCCCTTGGCCTCGTCGAACGTGGCCGTGACGATGCCGGCGGACTCCTGCCCCCGGTGCTGGAGGGCGTGGAGGCCGAAGTAGGTCAGGCGGGCGGCCTCGGGGTGGTTGAAGATCCCGAAGAGGCCGCAGTGGTCGCGGGCCTTGTCCATGCCGGAGGCGGGGTTGGCGGGCGGCGCTAGAGTACGGCACAGCCGCCGGATGGTGCCCGCCCCGCCGAGTCTTCAAGGAGGCGGAAAGGGGGTGCCCTGTTGCGGTTTTCTGTGCGGAGCCTTACCGTTTCAGCCGATGCCACCCCGTCCCCTATACGGCCTGCGCGTCGCCCTCGTCCTGGGGCTGCTCGGCCTAGCGGTCACGACTACGGCACCCCGCGCGCAGACTGTCCGGTACGTCTCCACGAGCGGCACCAACGCCGGGGCCTGCACCGACCCCGCCTCGCCGTGCCGCACGGTGGCCTACGCCCTCGGCCAGGCCATGAACGGGGACACGCTCCAGGTCGCGGCCGGGATCTACACGGAGGACGGCGGGCTCACCTTCGACCGGAGCGTGTTCGTGCGCGGCGCCGGCCGCGACGCAACGATCCTCCAGGAAGCGGAAACCGACACGACTGCCAACGCCCGCCTCGCGAGGGTATCCGCGGGCGTGCAGGTAACCATCACGCGGGTGACCCTGCGCCACGGACGGGACGGCCAGGGGACGGGCGGGGCAGCCGTGCTGAACGAAGGCACCCTCGTGCTGGACGATGTGCGGGTAATACGCAACGGCCTAGCGCCCGGCGCCAGAGGGCCGGGCGGGGCGATCCGAAACCGCGCGGCGGCGCACCTCACCGTGCGCGACACGGAGATCGCGGAGAACCAGACGGCGTTCGGATATCGTGGGGGTGGGCTATACAACGAAGGGACGGCCGTCATCGAGTCCGGCATGATCCGAGCGAACCGGATCACCGGAGGGGGGATGGGAGGAGACGGGGGCGGCATCTACAACGCCGCCGGAGCGACCCTTGCCCTCGCCAACAGCGTGGTGGTGCAGAACACGGCTTCATCATACACGCTTACAAGTGGCGCGGCTGACGGCCGTGGAGGAGGGGTCTACAATGCGGGGACGGCCACCGTACGCGACAGCGAGGTCCGCGCGAACTGGGCAGGGGTCAATTGCTGCGGGGATTATGGCGGTCATGGCGGGGGCCTCTACAACGTCGGCCTCCTCACGATCGAGGGGTCGCTCGTCACGGAGAACCGCACGCGCGACGCCCGGAGTGCGGTGGGGGCCGGCGGGGGGATCTACAGCGAATACGGGGGATCGCTCGTCCTCCGCGCCACCACGGTATCGGGCAACCGCACGGGGAATTCGCTCTGCACAGGGGGGTACGCCGTCCCCGGCGGCCACGGCGGCGGGCTCTTCTCTTCCGGGTCGCTGGTCGTGGAGGATGCCCTGTTCGAGGACAACGAGACCGGCCACGGGGGCCCCTGCGGCTCGTGGGGCGGCGACGGGGGGGGGCTTTACATAGGCGGCTACCTTCCCGGCACCATCACCCGTACCACCATCCGGGGCAACCGCACGGGCGCGGGTACAGGCGCTTATGGGAACGGCGGTGGGGGCGGCGGAATCGCCGTGGGCTTCGGCAGTAGGCTCACGCTGAGCGCCAGTACCATCAGCGACAACGAGACCGGTGCTGGTGCGGGGGGGAGCGCGGGGGGTGGACTCTACAATGGGGGATACAAGGTGCGCATCCTCAACACCACCTTCAGTGGCAACCGGAGCTGGCGGCGGGTTGACAACCCCAGAGGGGGCACCCTCTACACCCGCACCGGCCTGGAGCTCGTAGCCATCACGATTACCCGGAGCGGTCGGGTCCCCGGGTCGCCCCCGGCCGACCCGGCCTTCGCATATCAAGTCAGCGGTCCGGATCCCCCGCCAGTGCGCCTCAGCGGGACCCTCATAGCCGGTAACGAAGGAGAAGACTGCCGAACCGATGGCCCCCTCGACTCCGACGGCTACAACTTCATCGGCGCCGTCGGGGCGGGCAATTCCAGCTGCGCCGGAGCGTTCCCGCCGGGCGCGCCGAACGCGAACAACGACTACGTCGGCACGGAGGCCGCCCCGCTCGACCCCATGCTCGGCCCGCTGGCGAACAACGGCGGCCCCACCGAGACCCACGCCCTCCTCGCCGGCAGCCTCGCCATCAACCACGGCACCTGCACGGGCCTCGACGGGCAGCCCCTCCCCGCGGACCAGCGCGGCTACGTCCGCGTCCCTCCATGCGACATCGGCGCGTACGAGTTCGGCGCGATGCCGAACGCAGGCGAACCGTCCATCCCGACGGAAGCGCTCGCGCTCTCCCTGGCCGGCCCGAACCCGCTCCGCGCCGGGACGACGCTCGCCCTCACCCTCCAAGCGGCGTCGCCTGTCCGCGTGGCCGTCTACGACGCACGGGGTCGAGAGGTCGCCCACCTGTTGTCAGGCCACCAGCCGGTGGGCCCGCATGCGCTCGCGTTCGACGCCTCTGGTCTCCCGCCAGGCGTTTACTTCGTCCGGGCCAGCACCCAGGCCGGTAGCGTCACCCGCGCGCTCACGGTGCTACGCTGAGCGCTAGAGCGCTATCAGTCCGGCGGCGAGGAGTACGCCGAGCGCATCCACGGCGAGGTCCCGCGGGCAGAAGTGGGGATAAAGGGCGCGGCGGCTGTCCATCACCTCCTTGAGCAAGCCGATGGACAGCGCCGCCCCCGCGGCTACGGGCAACGCCTCGCCCTCGCTTAGCTCGCCCTTGGTCGTGAGCACGTACTGCCCCGAGAGCGTGAGGAGGAAGCTGACGCCGAAGTGGAGCTGCTTGTCGCGCGTGAGCCAGCCGTCGGGCGGCGGCGAAGGGGTGAGGGAGTCGGCGGCGAGCGCGGGGCGGCCCGGCCACGCCCACGCCTCGTAGGCCGGCGCGGCGCCGAGCGCCTGCGCGTGGGCCGCCCCGGCGGCGACGAGCCCGAGAACGAGCGGGGGGAGGAGACGCATCAGGTTCTGGCCGCGGCCTCCGTGGGGACGACCTCCACGAGCACCTCGCGGATCCGGTTCTGCTCGACGGTCTCGACGCGGAGCCGGAGCCGCTCGTACCGCACCTCGTCGCCGGGGCGGGGGACCTCCCCGCGGAGGTGGAAGATGAGCCCGCCAAGCGTCTCGAAGTCGAACGCGTCGGTGTCGAGCTCGAGGGCGAGCGCGTCGGCGAGGTCGTCGAGGTCCACGCGGGCGTCGGCGCGCCACGTCGAGGGCCCGGCGGGTCGGACGAGCGCCTCGTCGTCGGCGCTGTCGAGCTCGTCGCGGATGTCGCCGACGACCTCCTCCAGCAGGTCCTCCAGCGTGACGAGCCCCGCCGTCCCCCCGTACTCGTCGACGACGAGGGCGATGTGGGTGTTGGTGGCCTGGAAGTCCTCGAGGAGGTCATCGAGCTTCTTGGTGACGGGGACGAAGCGGGGCTTCCGTGCGAGGAACGCCCAGTCGGGCCGCTCGTCGGGCGCGTGGTCGGGGCCGAGGTAAGGGAGGAGGTCCTTCGCGTAGACGACGCCGTTGATGTGGTCGAGGTCATCGCGGTAGAGCGGGAAGCGGGAGTGGCCGCTCTCGCGGATGAGCGTGAGCGCGTCGCTGAGGGTCGCGCTCTCGGGGAGGGCCACCATGTCCACGCGGCTCACCATCACCTCGCGCACGGTCGTCTCGCCGAACTCGACGACGGCATGGATGAGCGCGGCCTCCTCCTCTTCGAGCGTGCCCTGCGCCTGGCCGGTGTCTGCCATCGTCTTGAGGTCCTCCGGCGAGAGCGGCGCGGGCGCGGGGCGCCGCCGCGCGAGCCGGCCCGTTAGCGCTTCCAGCGGGCGCACGATGGGAGTCGCGAGGGCGACGAGCGCCGAGAGCGGGGCCGCCGCGGCGCGGGCGAACGGGCCAGGCCGCCGCATGGTGAGGAGCTTCGGCGCGAGCTCGCCCACGACGAGGAGGGTGAACGCGAGAATGACCCCGACGCCGAGGAGCGTCGTGAGGACGTCCCACTCGAAGGCTGCCCCCGCAGCGTGTGCCAGCGACGCCCCCACGAGCGCAGCGGCCACGCAGACGGTCGTGCGCAGGAGGAGGAGCGTGAGGACGAGCCGCCGGGGACGGTCGAGCAGGGCGAGCACGCGGCGGGCAGCCCCGTCGGGGGTCTCGGCCATCGCCTCCCGGTCGCCGGACGTGAGCGAGAAGAGCGCCCCCTCGGCGGCAGCGAAGAAGCCCGCGAGGAGGACGAGGATCACCACAGCGCCGATACGCGCGACGAGGCCGGCAAGACCGAAGGGGAGCGCGTCCGCGAGGACCGGGAAGACGTTGGCGAGCAAGGGGCCCACGAGGGCCGGACTACAGGCGGGGTCCAACAGCGGGGGCGAGGCTCCGGTCAAAATATACCGAGCGCACCGCGACGACCCTCCGCGCTGCCCCGCCCTTCGCGCGGGGCAGCAAAACAAAAAGGGCGGCGGCCCGAAGGCCGCCGCCCCTGCCTTCCAGCCACAGGCCGAAGGACGTCGGGCGATCCCCGCTCAGAACGGGAGGTCGTCGTCCGGGTCGAAGGCGAGGTCGTCGCCGCCGGCCGGTGCGGGCTGCTGGGCGCGGCCCTGCGGGCGGCCGCTGCCCTGCGCGCGCGGCGCCGAGCGCTCCGGCCGCGCGGACTGGTCGTACCCCCGCGTCTCGACGTTGCGGCCGGAGCCGCCCTCGCCGTCGCCGGGGCCGCCGAGCATCTGCATCTCGCGCGCCTTGATCTCCGTGGTGTAGCGGGTGTTGCCTTCCTGGTCCTCCCACTGCCGGGTCTGGAGCGAGCCCTCGATGTAGACCTGCCGGCCCTTCTTGAGGTACTCCCCGCAGATCTCGGCGAGCCGCTCCCACGCCACGACGTTGTGCCACTCGGTCTTCTCGACCATGTTGCCCTCGCGGTCCTTGTAGGACTCGTTCGTCGCGATGCGGAAGTTGCAGACGGCCGTGCCGCTGGGGGTGTAGCGCAGCTCGGGGTCCGCGCCGAGGTTCCCGATGAGGATGACCTTGTTAACGCCTCGGGTTGCCATGGTGGCCTCCGGTCCAAAGGGACCTGGTTGGGTACATGAATCCGCCGGTCTGCGCGGGCGTCGCGCCGCCGGCTGTCCTGCCCCCTTGCGAGGGGCTTCGGCCAGTATAGACACCGGCCGGAGGCGGTTCGTAACCTCCTCGGCCGAAAAAATCCCACCGCCCGGTGCCAGCGGCACGTCACAGGCCGCAGCCCCTAAATAACAACCGCATGTGGACCGCTCCACCCTCGGCCTGACCCCGGAAGACCGCGCCGCCGCCCACGCCTACGTCTACGCCGACTTCGTCGCCGTCGTCCGCCGCCTCCGCCGCGACTGCCCATGGGACCGCGAGCAAACCCACGACTCCGTGAAGCACCTCACCATCGAGGAGGCGTTCGAGCTCGTCCACGCCATCGATGAGGGAGACGCCCAGGGGCTCAAGAAGGAGCTGGGTGACCTCTTCCTCCACGTCCTCTTCCACGCCCACATCGCCGAGACCGAGGGGACGTTCACGATCAGGGACGTGATGGAGGCCGAGATCGAGAAGCTCGTCCGCCGCCACCCCCACGTGTTCGGCGACGTGGCGGTGTCGGGGACCGGCGAGGTGCTCCGGAACTGGGAGGCCATCAAGCAGGCCGAACGTTCAGCCGAAGGTGATCCGGCGGGGCGGTCGGTGCTGGAGGGGGTGCCCGAAGCGCTCCCGGCGCTCCTCCGCGCCGAGCGCGTGCAGGAGAAGGCCGCCGCTGTCGGGTTCGACTTCCCCGCCGCCGAGGGGGCGTGGGCGAAGGTGGTGGAGGAGATCCAAGAGCTGAAAGCCCTGGCCGACGGCGGCGCCGACCGCGACGCGCTGGAGGACGAACTGGGCGACGTGCTCTTTGCCCTTGTCAACCACGCGCGGTTCATCGGGGTCGTCCCCGAGAACGCGCTCAGGCGGACCGTGAACAAGTTCGTGCGGCGGTTCCGGCACGTCGAGGCGCGGCTGGCCGAGGGCGGGCGCACGCCCCAGGCCGCCACGCTGGAGGAGATGGACGTGCTGTGGGACGAGGCGAAAGCCGCCGAGCGGGGTAGGTGATGGACCAGCGCTCCCTCGGACTGCTCCTCGTCGGCGCGGCGCTCGTGCTCGCCGTGGTCGGGCTCCTCGTATGGAGCGGGGGGCTCTCGTGGTTCGGGAAGCTACCGGGCGATGTCCGCATCGAGCGGGAGAACCTGCGCGTGTTTATCCCCATCACTTCGATGCTCCTCGTGTCGGTGGTGCTGAGCGTGCTCGCCGCGCTCCTCCGGCGGCTGCTCTGAGCGCGGGCACCGGTTCGGCCGTGCGGAGTAGAGGGGGGCCCTTCTCGCCTCCCGCTGCATGTCTTCCAGCTTGTACGATGCCGCCATCGTGGGCGGCGGCCCGGCCGGGCTCAGCGCCGCCCTCACCTTGGGCCGCGCCGGCCGCCGCGTGGTCCTCTTCGACGACGGCCAGCCCCGCAACGGGCCCTCCTCCCACGCGCACGGCTTCCTCACGCGCGATGGCGTCCCGCCCGATGAGCTGCGCCGCCTCGGCCGCGAGGAGGTCGGGCGCTACGGCGTCGAGGTGCGGGCGACCCGCGTGGTCGATGCGTCGCAGGCCGATAGCGCGTTCCGCCTGACGGTGGGCGACGGGCCGCCCATGGAGGCCCGCGTGCTGCTCCTCGCCACCGGCGTCGTCGACGAGCTCCCGGAGATCGAGGGGCTGGTGGAGGCGTGGGGGGCCACCGTCGTTCACTGTCCGTACTGCCACGGGCATGAGCACCGCGGCGAGCCCACCGCCGTCCTCGGCCGCGGCGACGACACGTACAACCTCGCTCGGCTCCTCCTCGGCTGGACCGACGACGTGGTCGTCGTCACGAACGGGCCGGAGGAGCTGGACGCCGGACAGGAGAAGCGGCTTGCGCGCGAGGGCATCCGGATCGTTCGCACGCCCATCGCGCGTCTCCGCGTGCGCGACCGGCAGCTCGAGGCCATCGAGTTCGAGGACGGGGCGGCGCTGGCGCGCCGCGTGCTCTACGTCCAGCCGCCGCAGCGGCAGGCCAGCCCGCTCGCCGAGCGCCTCGGCGCCGTGCTCACCGATAAGGGCGTCGTGGAGGTGGACGAGGACGGCCGCACGGCCGTCAAGGGGCTGTTCGTGATCGGCGACGCGGCCGACGGCCCGCAGGACCTCGCCTCGTCCGTGGCCGAGGGGCTCCGTGCGGGGATCGCCGCCAACCACGACCTCGTCGTCGGCCCGCCCAAGGGCTAGGCCGGTTCGGCGGGGGGTGCGCGGAAGAGGTCGGCACTGGCGGCGAACTCGTCGGCCGTCCCCACCATCACGAGCCGGTCGCCCGGCTCGACGACGAAGTCGCCGGCGGGGTTGGCGAGGGTGTGGCTCCCGCGCCGGACGGCCAGCACCGTCAGCCCGTGTTCGCGGCGGAGCTGGAGCGCTGCGAGGGTCTGCCCGGCGGCGGGGGCGCCGGCCCGCACCGCCACCGCGCGGGTGTGGAGCCCCTCCTCGTCGAGCCCCTGGAGCACCATGAGGTGGGCCTCCTGGATGCTCCCCCGCAGCACGCCGTAGTCCTCGGCCCGGAGCGCCTGCACCAGCCGCTCCGTTTCCTCGGGGGGGACCATGTAGGCCCCGAGCACGTGGGTGAAGAGGCGCACGGTCGTCTCCAGCTCCTCCGGCACCACCACGTCGGCGCCGAGCCGCACCAGCCGCTCGACCTCGTGGACGAACCGCGTGCGGACGATGATCTGGAGCGTGGGGTTGAGGAGGTGCGCCGCCTGCACGATGCGGGGGGTCGCTTCGGGGTCGTTGATGGCGACGACGAGGAGCTTGGCCCGCTGGGCGCCGGCGTGCTCCAGGATCACCTGCCGAGAGGCATCGCCCCAGAGCGCGGGCACGCCGGCCGCGCGGAGGCGGTCCACCGCCGCCGGGTTCATCTCGACTACCTCGAAGGGGATCCCCTGGGGCTGGAGCACGCGCACGAGCCGCTGGCCGGCCAGCCCGTACCCCACCAGGATGACGTGGTCCTCGAGGGCGCGGGCAACGTCGGAGGGCTCGGCCGGCTCGCGGCCGAGGCGACGGAGCGGCGTCCGGTCGAGGAGCGCGCTGAGGGCGGGGGCCCCCTGCATCAGGAACGGCGTGAGCAGCATGAGCAGCACCGTCGCCGCGATGAACGCCTGCGACCCGGTCTCGCCGAGCCCGGCGGGGGAGAGGCCCGCCTCCGCACCGGCCCGCTCCAGCACGAACGAGAACTCGCCGATCTGCGCGAGCACGAGGCCCACCGCTGCCGCCAGCCGCACGGGGTACCCCAGCGCCAACACGCTCACCCCCGTGAGCACGAGCTTGAGGAGGACCACCCCCGCCGCTGCGCCCAGCACGAGGAGCGGGTGGGTTACGAGGAACCCCACGTCGAGCAGCATTCCCACCGACACGAAGAACACCGCGCTGAAGAGGACGCGGAGGGGGAGCACCTCGCTGAGGGCCTGCTCGCTGTACGCGCTGGCGCTCACGACGAGGCCCGCCAGGAACGCGCCGAGCGCGAGGCTCACGCCGGCCACGGCCGAGAGCGCCGCCGTCCCGAAGCACACCGCCACCACGGCGAGGAGGAACAGCTCCTGCCGCCGCGTGTGGGCCACGCGCGCGAGCAGGGGCGGGACCACGCGCCGCGCCAGCACGAGCACGGCCGCCACGAGGACCGCCGCCTTCCCGAAGACGAGCGCCAGTTCGCCCGCCGTCGCGGCCTCGCCCGCGAGGACGGGCACGAACAGCACCATCGCCACCACGGCGAGGTCCTGGAAGATGAGCACGGCGAGGACGAGGCGCCCCACGGGGCTGTCGGTCTCCCGGCGGTCGGCGAGCACGCCGAGCACGATGGCGGTGCTGCTGAGCGCGACGAGGAAGCCCGTGTAGATCCCCGCGCTCCACGCCACCCCGACCGTCGCCAGCCCCGCCGCCACCAGCCCCACCGTGAGCCCCACCTGGAGCCCGCCCCCTACGAAGATGTCGCGCGCGATTCGGGTCAGCTTCTCCAGGCTGAACTCGACGCCGATGGTGAACAGGAGCAGGATCACGCCCACCTCGGCCAGCACCTCCACGATCTCGGGGTCCGAGACGAGCCCGAGCGCGTGCGGACCCACGAGCACGCCCGCGATGAGGAACCCGGCGATGGGCACGAGCCGCAGCCGGTAGCACACGTACGCGAGCACGATCGCCGCCGCGAAAACGACGACGAGGTCGTACAGGAACGGCAGCTCGGCGGCGGCGAGGACGGGCATTGGCAGGGGAGAGGGGTTCGGCGGCGGCGGAGTGCAGCCGTACCTTCCGGTCGACCGCCGTGCTCCCGATGATACACGCCGAAACCGACTCCGCCGTCATCCGCGCGCCGCGCGGGCCGAAGCGCTCGTGCAAGGGGTGGCACCAGGAGGCCGCCCTCCGGATGCTCATGAACAACCTCGACCCCGAGGTGGCTGAGCGCCCGGAGGACCTCGTCGTCTACGGCGGCTCCGGCAAGGCCGCGCGGAGCTGGGCCGCCTTCGAGAAGATCGTCGAGACGCTCCGCCGGCTGGAGAACGACGAGACGCTCCTCATCCAGAGCGGGAAGCCCGTCGGGGTGTTCCGCACGCACGAGGCGGCGCCGCGCGTGCTCATTGCCAACAGCCACCTCGTCCCGCGCTGGGCCACCTGGGACGAGTTCCGCCGCCTCGAGGCGCTCGGCCTCACGATGTACGGCCAGATGACGGCTGGCTCGTGGATCTACATCGGCACGCAGGGCATCCTCCAGGGGACCTACGAGACCTTCGCCGAGTGCGCCCGGCAGCACTTCGGCGGCTCCCTCGAAGGGCGGCTCGTCGTGACGGCCGGCCTCGGCGGGATGGGCGGGGCCCAGCCGCTCGCCGCGACGATGAACGGGGGGGCCTTCCTCGGGATCGAGGTGGACCCCGCCCGCATCCGGCGCCGCGTCGAGCACGGCTACTGCGACCGGATGGAGACCGACCTCGACGCCGCGCTCGACCTCGTCCTCGACGCGAAGGCGCGCGGCGCGGCGCTCTCCGTGGGGCTCGTCGGCAACGTGGCCGACGTGCTGCCCGAGCTCGTCCGCCGCGGCGTCGTGCCCGACGTGGTGACCGACCAGACGGCCGCGCACGACCTCCGCCTCGGCTACCTCCCGGCCGGCTACGCAGGCGACACCCTCGGCGACGCCGCCGCCTTCCGCGAGGCCGACCCGGCCGGCTACGAGAGCGCCGTGCTCGACGCGATGCAGCGCCACGTCGAGGCCATGCTCGCGCTCCAGCACGCGGGCGCCGTCGTATTCGACTACGGCAACAACCTCCGCGGGCAGGTGGCCGACCACCGGGGGATGCGCGAGGCGTTCGACATCGGCGGGTTCGTACCGCTGTTCATCCGCCCCCTCTTCTGCCGGGGCGCCGGGCCGTTCCGCTGGGCCGCGCTCTCGGGCAACCCCGCCGACATCGCCGCCACCGACGACGCCGTGCTGGAGCTCTTCCCCGAGAAGGAGAGCCTCGCCCGGTGGATCCGGATGGCCCGCGAGAAGGTGCACTTCCAGGGGCTCCCCGCGCGGATCTGCTGGCTCGAGTACGGCGAGCGCGCCGAGGCCGGGCTCAAGTTCAACTGGCTCGTCAAGACGGGCCGGGTGGAGGCGCCGCTCGTCATCGGCCGCGACCACCTCGACACCGGGTCGGTCGCCTCGCCCAACCGCGAGACGGAGGGGATGGTGGACGGCTCCGACGCCATCGCTGACTGGCCTCTTTTGAACGCCCTCCTCAACACGGCCTGCGGCGCCTCGTGGGTCTCGCTCCACCACGGCGGCGGCGTCGGCATCGGCTACTCCATCCACGCCGGGATGGTGGCCGTGGCCGACGGCACCGAGATGGCCGACGAGCGCCTCCAGCGCGTCCTCACCGCCGACCCCGGCACCGGCGTCATGCGCCACGCCGACGCGGGCTACGACCTCGCCATCGAGACGGCCCGCGAACGCGGCGTGGACCTTCCCATGATCACGACTTCCTCTAGCTGATAAGACCATGCGCACCCTCTTTGCCCTCCTTGTTGCCTGCGCGCTTGCGACCTCCGCACAGGCCCAACCGACCACGGCGGTTGCCACCTCCACCATCGAGAACCCCGACGGCGGGCAGTGCGGGAGCTGCTGCGCCCACCGCGCCGAGGGCGCCGACGCCTCCGCCGGCTGCTGCGCCGGGATGAACGAGGGGCAGACCGAGGCCAGCGGCCACGGCGGCGGCATGGCCTGCTGCGCCGGGATGCACCGCGAAGGCGAGACCCACGGGGACGCTTCGAGCTGCTGCACGAGCGGCGCGAGCTGCTGCGGGAGCGGCGCCAGCTGCTGCGGTGAAGGTCGAGACGCCGAAGGGGGAAGCAGCTGCTGCGGGCGCATGGAGCACGGCGACGCCAGCCACGAAGGGCACGGCGGCGGGACGCCTAGCCACCACGAGATGCGGGCGGAAGCCCGCGCCTCGGGCGGCCACGGCGGGTGCTGCTGTGGCGGCCACGGCGCCCAAAGCGGCGGCGGCACCGCGCACGACTGACCCCCCATGCACCGCTTTCTGATCGGGTTCCTCGCCCTCCTCGCGGCAGGGACTGCGCAGGCCCAGGGCTGGGATGCCGCATACGCCCCTTACCCGGTGACCGAAGACCACGTGGCCCAGCCCATCCTGGCAGGGACGTGGGAGGAGGCGGAGGCTGCGTTCGAGCTGCTGGAGTTCGACCTCGCCCTGCTACAGGATGGGCCTACCGACGAGCACCCCGCCGCGGTAGCGGCTATGATGGCCACGGTGGGCCCCCGCTTCGGGCGGATCGAGATGGGGCTGCGGGCGGCGGCGACGGTCCGGCAGGCCGACGGCGAAGCCCCCGGCTGGTGCGTCGAGGAGCTCCTGCTCGCCCTCGCCGTCCGGAAGGCCACCGCCGCGGCGGTTGACCTCACCGTCGCCGTGCCGGACCGCGCCGCCGAACCGTGGGACGAGGCCGCGTACCAGGCGGCCCTCGCTGAACTGCAAGAGGCGCTCGGCGACTACCAGGAGGTCGCAGCCGCCGCGGCCCCCCGGCGCGCGCGGGGCTGGGTGGGCGAGTGCGCCATGCCCTACGGGCGTGTGACGATCGACGGGGAGGCCATCGAGATCCGGTGAGCGACGCCCTGCCTCTCCGCCTCGCTTCGCTGGAAACGGACCTCGACCGGAGCCTCGCCGCGCTCCGGGACGATCCGGCCCGCGTGCGGGCTTCCCGCCGGCTCGTCGAGGCGTCGCTCAACGACGGGGCGGCGCACTACGGGCTCAACACGGGGTTCGGCGCGCTCGCTCGCGAGCGGATCGGGCTGAGCGACGTCGAGAAGCTGCAGGTGAACCTCCTCCGCTCGCACGCGGTCGGGATAGGACCTCCGGTGTCGCCGTCGCTCACGCGGCGGATGCTCCGCCTGAAGGTCCACGCCCTCGGGCTGGGGTACTCCGGCGTTTCGGAGGAGGTGTTCACGCGGTTGCTCGTGATGGCCGATCGGGACCTCATCCCGGTGGTGCCCTCGCGCGGGAGCCTCGGCGCGTCGGGCGACCTCGCCCCGCTGGCGCACCTCGCGCTCCCGCTCCTCGGCGAGGGCGAGCTCTGGGACGGCGACACGCCGCGCCCGACGATGGACGTCCTCCGGCAGCACGGGCTCGGCCCCATCCACCTCCACGCGAAGGACGGCCTCGCCCTCATCAACGGGACACAGTTCATGTCGGCCCACGCCTGCGAGATCGTCGAGCGCGGGAGGCGACTGGCGAAGACGGCCGACGTCATTGCGGCGATGAGCCTGGAGGCGGCCCAGGGCTCGCTCCGCCCGTTCGACGCGCGCGTCCACGCCGTACGCCCGCACCCCGGGCACGGCGCCGTCGCCGAGAACGTCCGCCGGCTCCTCGACGCCTCCGAGATCCTCGCCTCCCACGCCGGCTGCGGGAAGGTGCAGGACCCGTACTCGCTCCGCTGCGTGCCGCAGGTCCACGGCGCCTCCCGCGACGTTCTTGTTCACCTCGCCGCCGTCACCGAGACCGAGATCAACAGCGTGACGGACAACCCGCTCGTGTTCGAGGATGCGGGCGGCGCGCCCGACCTCGTCTCGGCGGGCAACTTCCACGGGCAGCCCCTCGCCCTCGCGCTCGACTACGCCGCCCTCGCCCTCGCCGAGTGGGCGTCCATCTCGGAGCGCCGCACGTACCTCCTCCTCGACGGGTACGACGGGCTGCCGCCGTTCCTCATCGCGTCGTCGGGGTTGCAGTCGGGGTTCATGATCCCGCAGTACACCGCCGCCGCGCTGGTCTCCGAGAACAAGACGCTCTGCCACCCCGCGAGCGTGGACACCATCCCTACGAGCCGGGGGCAGGAGGACCACGTCTCGATGGGCGCGTGGGGCGCGATCAAGGCGCTGCAGGTGGCCGAGAACGCCGCGCGCGTGCTCGCCGTCGAGGCGCTGTGCGCCGCGCAGGCGCTCGACTTCCGGCGGCCCCTGCGGGCGGGGCGCGGCGTCGAGGCCGCCCACGCCGCCGTCCGCGCGCGCATTCCCCACCGCACCGACGACCACCTTTTCACCGACGACCTCGCCGCCGCGCTCGACCTCGTTACCTCAGGGGCGCTCGTGGAGGCGGCCGAAGCCGACGTCGGGACGCTGGGGTAACGGGCGATACGGCGCCCCGTCAGGGCTTGTGGGCGCTGCCGGGACGGCCTACTTTTTCCCTCGCCCGAAGCACGCCCTCGCCCGTCCTTCTTCCCCCTTCCCGTTGGTGCCATGCTGCGTAATGCTTCCTTGGTTGGCCTCCTCGCGGTGTTCCTCGTCTCCATTACGCGGCCCTCGGCACAGACCTGGATGCCGCTCAACACCGGCACGACGCAGGACCTCTACGCGGTCCACTTCGTGAGCCCGGACACCGGCTACGTCGTCGGGGCCGCAGGGACGGTCTTGAAGACGACCAACGGCGGAACTAGCTGGCAGAACGTCTCCCCCGGCATTAGTCAGGCCCTGTTCGATCTGCACTTCTTCGACGCGGACGTGGGCGTCGTCCTCGGCGAGGAGGGGACCATCATGCGCACCGTGAATGGAGGGGCCACATGGACCCCCGTCACGAGCGGGACAACGGAGACCCTCTTCAGCGTCGCGTTCGGGAGCACCGTGGGGATTGCCGGGGCGGCCTCGCAGGTGATCCTGCGCTCGGGCGACCAGGGAGCTACATGGTCGCCGGTACGGGAAGGTTTTTTTGGCCCTCCCTTCCGAGGGGTCGACATGGTCGACGACGTGGACGGGTTCGTCGCGGGGAGCAACGCCATCTTCCAGCCTCTCGTTGGGTATACCAACGATGGGGGGATGACGTTCGAGTTCGTCTCCTTCTACCTCGACAGCAATGAGGGATATCTCGAAGACATCCGCTTCTTCGACGAGCTCGACGGGTTCGCGGTTGGGGTGGCGTGGAACGGCCAGGGCGCGATCTGCCACTCCACGGACGGTGGGCAGAATTGGAGCACCACCTTGTACCCGGGCCCCCTGCGCGGGGTAGACCTATTTGGCAGCCATATCGGCTGCGCCGTAGGGGACGGGGGCACGATCGTGAAGACGACCACGGGGGGCCAGACCTGGGTGCCGGAGGCCAGCGGGACGACGGTAACGCTGAACGACGTAGACATCCATTGCTGCGTGGGCGGGCCTTACCCCGGCGTGGGTTATGCTGTGGGCGAAGCCGGAACCGTGTTGAGGAGCACGATGGCAGTGGCTTTAACGGAAGGGCCTGAGGTGCCGCGGTTCAGTCTCGAACAGAACTACCCCAATCCGTTCACGGGCCAGACCGCGATCCGATACCACCTGCCGGAGGCGGCGGCCGTCATGCTGCGGGTGGTCGACGCGTTGGGGCGGGAGGTCGCTACGCTGGCGGAGGGCGAGCACGCGGCTGGGCCGCACGAAGTCACCTTCGACGCCTCGCGGCTCAGCGCGGGGACGTACCTCTACGTGCTGGAGGCCGGCGCCTCCCGCGCCGCGCGGCCGATGCTCGTGCGGAAGTAAAGCGCAGGAGCCAGGGCAGGGGGCGGCGTGGCGATCTTGCGTCCCCCTCCCGCCCGGCGTTCGATGGCCCTTCCCCCGCTCACCTCGAAGCAGCGCGCGCACCTGCGCGGGCTCGCCCATTCGCTCAAGCCGCTCCTCCACGTCGGGAAGGAGGGCGTCACGCCCGAGGTGGTCCGCGCGGCCGTCGAGCTGTTCCACACCCGCGAGCTGCTGAAGGTGAAGGTGCTCGAAGCGGCGCCGGGCGCGCCGCGCGAGGAGGCCGAGGCGCTCGTGCGCGAGCTGGAGGGGACGTACCTCGTGCAGGTGACGGGCCGCACGGCCGTGCTCTACCGCCCCGACCCGGACCAGCGCACGATCCGCCTGCCGGACTGAGCCGTGCCCGTCCTCGTCGACATCACGCAGCTCGCCGTTTGCCCGTTCGAGGGGGGGCAGGCCGAGATCGGGCTGGTGAGCGACGCCGCGCTGGTCTGGGAAGGCGACACGATCCGCTGGGCCGGCCCGGCTGCTGACCTGCCGGACGCGTTCGCTGGATGGCCGAGGGGATCGGCCGGCGGACGGCTGGTGATCCCCGGTTTGGTGGATTGCCACACCCACCTCGCCTTCGGCGGGGACCGCGCGGGCGAGTTCGAGCAGCGCCTCCTCGGCACGCCGTACCTGGAGATCGCGCGGCAGGGCGGCGGCATCGCCTCGACCATGCGGGCCACGCGGGCCGCTTCGGAGGAGGAGCTACAAGGACGCGCCCGTGCGGCGCTCGACCAGATGCTCCGCCTCGGCGTCACGACCGTCGAGTGCAAGAGCGGCTACGGGCTCACGACCGCCGACGAGCTCAAGCTCCTCCGCGTGTACCGACGGCTCGGCGAGGAGGGGCCGCAGCGGATCGTGCCCACGTTCCTCGGGGCGCACGTGGTCCCCCCGGAGCACCGCGACGACCGTGCGGCGTACCTCCGCCTCCTCACCGACGAGATGATCCCGCAGGTCGCCCGCGAGGGACTCGCGCGGTTCTGCGACGCGTTCGTGGAGGACACCGCCTTCACGCCCGACGAGGCGCGGGCGATCTTCGCCGCGGCCCGCTCGTGCGGGCTCGTCCCGAAGCTCCACGCCGACCAGCTCACTGACACCGGCGGGGCGGCCCTCGCGGCGGAGGTGGGCGCCGCGAGCGCCGACCACCTCGAATGCATCTCGGGGGAGGGGGTCCGTGCGATGGCAGAGGCGGGCGTTGTTGCCGTGAGCCTGCCCATCGCCACGCTCGTGCTGGGGCAGGCACCCATGCCCGCGCGACGGCTCATCGAGGCGGGCGTGCCCGTCGCCGTCGCGACGGACTACAACCCTGGCTCAGCGCCGAGCTTCGACCTGCACCTCGCGCTCTGGCTCGCCTGCACGCGTCAGCGGATGACGCCCGCCGAAGCGCTCAAGGGGGCCACCATCTACGCCGCCCGCGCGCTTCTGCTGGACGACGAGATCGGCAGCCTCGAACCCGGTAAGCGCGCCGACTTCGCCATCGTGGACGCGCCGAGCGTAACGCACTGGCTCTACCACTTCCGCGCCGAGACGGCCGTCCGCACCGTCCTCGGCGGGGAGACCGCATGGGTGCGATGAGCCCGCACGACCTCCGCCCCCCTGGCCTTTCGGCGCCGGACACCGCGCCCGACGACCCGCGCCTCGGCCACTGGCTCACGGCGAATACGCCGGAAGAAAAAATGCGCGTGGCGCTCGTCGGCTTCCCCGCCGACGAAGGCGTGCGGCGGAACGGCGGGCGACCTGGCGCCGCCGACGGGCCGCGCGCCCTCCGCGAGGCGCTCTACCGGATGACGCCGGACGCGCGTGCGCCAGAACCGTTCGTCGCGCTCCTCGAAGCCGCCGCCGACCTGGGGGACCTACCGATTACGGGCCACGTGGAAGCGGACCAGGAGCGGCTGGGTGAGGTCGTCGGGGCGCTCCTCGAAAAGGGCGTCGTCCCCATCGTGCTGGGCGGGGGGCACGAGACGACGTTCGGGCACTTCCTCGGATACGTGCGCGCGGGCCGACCCGTCCACCTGCTCAACTGGGACGCCCACGCCGACGTGCGGCCCCTCCGCGAGGGGCGGGCCCACTCCGGCTCACCCTTCCGGCAGGCCATCGAGCACCCGTCCCGTATCTGCCAGCGCTACACCGTCGCCGGGCTGCACCCCTGGCGCGTGGCGAAGGCCCACGTCGACTTCGTGGGAGCGAGCGGCGGCGCCGTTTGGCTCGACGACCTCACGGACGACCGAATCGAGCGGCTGGCAGGGGAGATGCCCGGGCCGGCGCTCGCCTCCTTTGACCTAGACCTCGTGGACGCCGCGCGGGCTCCCGGGGTGAGCGCACCGGGCGCAGGCGGCCTCGACGCGGCGCGCTGGCTCCGCGCCGCCGAGGCGTGCGGGCGCAGCGTCGCCTTCACCTCGTTCGACGTGGTGGAGCTGAACCCGCGCTACGACCAAGACGGGAGGACGGCCATGCTGGCCGCCCTCACCGTCTGGCACCTGCTGCGCGGGCTGACCGCGCGCCTCGAAGCGGCATAGCTCACACCGCCGGGCGGGCATCCCGCCCGCTCCGGTCCACGAACCCGAAGTAGCCCGCGATGAGGGCCGAGGCCGCGTGGAGGAACACGTCGAGCCCGTAGATGGGGGCAATCCCGAACAGCGTGTTCGTGGCGGGGATCAGGCCGAGCACCGCCAGCACCCCGTAGAGGACGGCGAGCCCGCGCGCGTAGTTCACCGAGCCGGCCAGGCTCCGCATCGCGAGCAGCCCCCAGGCGCCGATGAGGAGGTGGACGAGGTTGTGGGCGAGGTTGACGGGGAACAGCCCGAGCAGGCGCCCGTGCCCGGCGTCGATGGCCATGTCGTGGGCCGGCTCGGGCGTGACGAGGCCCGGCACGAAGCCGAGGATGCCGACGAGGACGTACAGTGCCCCGAAGACCAGGGCGAACGTCTGAACGTTAGCGCGTCGCTCCATAGGAATGCCTCCGATGGTGGGTGGTCCACCGGGAGCTTACGACACGACGTCCGTTCGGCAAGCGGTTGGCGCGCTTGCGCTTACGCGATGAGCCCCTCGACGACGCCGCCGTCCCCGATCACACTGTCCCTGAACGACTCCTTGGGCCCGGCCCGGTGAGGCTCCTCCTTGACCATCGTGCCGAGGTCGAAGAGCGCCGCCGCCCACGTGAGCCCGGCGCCGAAGCCGATGAGGGCGAGGGTATCGCCCGGCTGGGCGCGGCCCTCCGAGAGCGCCTCGCTCAGCGCGATGGGGACGCTCGCCGCCGAGGTGTTCCCGTAGCGGTCCACGTTCACCACCACCTTCTCCGGCGGCAGCCCGATCTGCTGCGAGGCGTACTCGATGATCCGCGCGTTGGCCTGGTGGGGGATGAAGAGGTCCACGTCACCGGGGGGCACGCCGGCCTTCTGGAGGATGCGCATGATCGCCGCGCCCATCGTGGTCGTGGCGAACTTGAACACCTCGCGCCCGTTCATGCGGAGGTAGTGCCGGCCCGCCTCGATCCGCGCGTGCGTGATGGGCTCGGCCGTGCCGGGGCACCACGCGATGATGGCGTCAAACGAGGAGCCGTCCGAGCCGAGGTCGAACGCCCGCAGCCCGCACGGCTTCTCGGTGGCCTGGAGAACGACGGCGCCGGCGCCGTCGCCGAAGAGCACGCACGTCGTGCGGTCCTGCCAGTCGAGGTTCCGCGAGATCAGCTCGGACCCCACCACGAGGATCGTCCGGTAGGCGCCGGTCTGGATGAACTGGTCGGCCGTGACGAGGGCGTAGACGAACCCGGTGCAGCCGACGAGCGTCGTCATCGCGCCGCACTTCAGGCCGAGCTGGTGCTGGACGATGCTCGACACCGGCGGCGTGATGTAGTCCGGGCTGCTCGTGGCGACGATGAGGAAGTCGATCTCCTCCGGCGTCACGCCGGCCTGCGCCATCGCGCGGCGCGCGGCCTCGCTCGACATCGTGCTCGTGAAGTCGTCCGGCCCGGCGATGTGGCGCTCGCGGATGCCCGAGCGCGACTGGATCCACTCGTCGGTGGTGTCCACCATCCGGGCGAGCTCCTCGTTGGTGAGCACCTTCTCGGGGGCGTAGTGCCCCCAGCCGATGAGGTTCGAATACAGGCGGGTCATGAGCAGCGCGAGGGTGGGAGTGGCCGGAAACTAAGGCAAGGGCCGCCCCTTCGCGCTACTTGGTCAGCCCCGGCGAGCGGTGCAGGAACTCTTCGTAAAGGGCGATCTGCCGCGATTGGATGGGGATGCGGTACCCGTCGATGAAGAGGTGGCGCACCTGCGTGCGCGGCTCGAACGGGTCGCCGTCGGCGACGAACAGCGTGCCGCGCTTGCCGGCCTCGATGGACCCGACCTCGCGGTCGACCCCGAAGATCCGCGCGGGCACGATGGTGACGGCCTCCAGCGCGGCCTCGCGGCCCATTCCCCACGCGGCGGCGAAGCCGGCGTGGAACGGGAGGTTGCGCACGTTCTCGACCTCCGACGTGCGGAGGGCCACGGGCACGCCGGCCTCGCGGAGCAGGCCCGGGTTCCGGTACATGACGTCGTAGCGGTCGGACGCGCGCGTGGGGAGCCGCTGGATGGGGCCGACGATGACCGGCACGCCGGCCGCGGCGATCTTGTCGGCCACGCGCCACCCCTCGGCCGCGCCCGTCAGGATCGCCCGCACGTTCCGCCGCTCGATCCACTCCAGCGCCTTCTCGATGTCCTGGGCGGCGTTAACCTCGACGAGCACCGGCGCCTGCCGGCGGATGGCGGGGAGGAGCGCCGTCATCTCGGGCTGGTACACCGGCTCGCGCGGGTGGCCGCCCGCGACGGCGGCCGAGTCGATCCGCGCGAAGAGGACGGCCTGGTCCCACGTCTCGTCGAGCCGCTCCATCGCCTCCTCGAACTCCTTCTCGACCTCCTCGTCGGTGCGGCGGTCGAAGCCCCCGCGCCGCGCGGAGGAGGGGAACGAGAGGACGACCCCGCGGAAGCCGCCGTCCATCTGCTCGGGCGTGTACCCGTGGAGGTGGACGAGCGCGGCGGTGCCGGGGAGGAGCCCGCCCGTCGGCGTCGTCAGCACGGTCGTCACGCCGGCCACGCGGGTGACGGGGATGAGGACGGAGTGGGGGTTGACCGCCGTGAGGGCCTGCATCTGCGGCGAGACCTCACCCACCTCGTCGCGGTCGATGGTCTCGGGGAGCGAGCCGATCTCCTGGAGCCCGAGCCCCGTGCCGCCGTCGATCATCCCGGGGTAGACGGTCAGCCCCGTGCAGTCGATCACCTCCGCATCGGCCGGGACGGAGGCGTCGGCGCCAACGCTCTCGATCCTCCCGTTGCGGAGGACGACCGTGCCGCGCTCGATGGTCCCGTTCGTGACGGTCTCGATCCGCGCGTTCGTGAGGGCGAACACCCCCGTCGTCGTCCGGATGTACGGGTCCTGCGCGCGCGCGGGGAACGCAGCGAGGAGCACCCACGCGAGGAGGTAGGCAGGACGCATCACAGAAAAAGCATTAGAAGGTGAGCGCGCCGCGGAGGCACGCCTCCTCGTCGTGGTCGTAGAGGCGGACGTCGGGGATCGGCGCGGCGGGGTCAACCACGAGCCGCATGTCGTCGCCGTCGCGTTCGCGGTCGAAGCGGACGACGCCGTCCACGAGGGTCTTCTCGCAGATGGCGTAGATCGAGAGGGGGTGGCCGCGGAAGAGGGCGAGGTCGCCGTCCTTCCCCTCCTCGATGGAGCCCACGCGGTCGTCGATGCCGAGCTGCCAGGCGGGGTTGATCGTGATGAGGGCGAGGGCCTCGTCGTCGGAGAGACCGCCGTAGCGCTGCGCCTTGGCGGCCTCGTGGTGGAGCTGCCGCTGGAGCTGCGCGTCGTCGGAGTTGATGGAGGCGCGGACGCCGTTCCGCGTGAGGATCGCCGCGTTGTAGGCCGTCGAGTAGTACACCTCCATCTTGTAGCTCCACCAGTCGGCGAAGACGGAGGCGCCGGCGCCGAAGGCGGCCAGCTCGGGGGCCACCTTGAACGCCTCGTTGGCGTGCTGGAACGTGACGCGCTCCACGCCGAAGTCGCGCAGCACCCGCATCAGCATGAGGATCTCGTCGGCGCGGTAGCTGTGGCTGTGGACGAGCACGCGCCCTTCGAGCACGTCGGCGAGGGTCTCGTGGCGGCGGTTGTAGGGCGGGGGCGGGGCACCGTCGCGCTCGGCCTGCCGCTGGGCGGCGCGGTACCGCTGCGCCTCGGTGAACGCCTCGCGGATGAGCTGTTCGACGCCCATCCGCGTGGCCGGGCGGGTGCCGCGCCCGCGCCCGTGCACGCGCGTGGGGTTCTCGCCGAGGGCGAACTTGATCGTGCGCGGGGCCCCCTCGAAGACGAGCCCGTCGGGGTCGAGCGTGCCCCAGCGGAGCTTGATCGTCTCGCTCTCGCCGCCGATGGCATTGGCCGAGCCGTGCAGGGCATGGATCGTCGTGACGCCGCCGGCGAGTGAGCGGTAGATCGATACGTCGAGCGGGTCGAGGACGTCTTGCATCTGGACCTCGGCCGAGATCGGCGTCGCCGCCTCGTTCACGTCGTCGAGCGCGATGTGGGAGTGGGCGTCGATGATGCCGGGCATCACGTAGAGCCCCGTCGCGTCGATGACCTCGGCGCCGCGCGGGGCGTCGAGGCCGCGCCCGATCTCGGCGATGCGGCCGTTCCGCACGAGCACGTCGGTGTTCTCCAGCGTGCCGCGGGTGACGGTGAGGACGGTGCCACCGCGGACGAGCACGGTGCCGCGCGCGTCGGCCGGGGGGAGGTCCGCCGCCGTCTGCGCAGCTACCGGAATCGCGGAGAGAAGACCTAGAAGGAGAACAACACGCATCACCTTGAACAAAAAAATCAGTCGGAGGAGGGGCGGCGCGTGCCGGTGACGGGGAAGCTGGTGCCGCCCTCTTCGGCGCTGCCCTCGAACCGATCACCGGTGATGGTACCGGTGACGGTGACGGGCCGCCCCTCGGGGCCGGGGTAGCGGAAGCTCAGCGTGCGCCCCTGGAGCGTGACGGTCTCCAGCAGCGCCGTGTAGTCGGTCATCTCGATCCGGCCGTTGAGCGCGTCGGCCTCGCCCTCGATGGTGACGGTGACGGTCTCGGTGCCCGAGGGGATCGCCACCTCCATCGTCCACGTCCCGACGGCCACGACGGCGGAGTCGGCCACGGCGGTCGTGTCGGCGTCCATCTCGTAGCGCACGCCCTCGACGAACACGTAGCGCACCTTCGTGTCCTCGTCGAAGTAGTCGCCGTCGGTGACGACGAGGTTGGCGAGGCGGCCGGGCTCGACGGTGCCGAGCTGGCGGTCCAGGCCGAGGAGGCGGGCCGGTGCCGTCGTGAGGGCGGCGAGGGCGTCGTCGGGCGCGAGGCCGGCCGCGATCATCCGCTGGAGGTTTTTCCGTACGTCGCCGGGCTTGGCGCCGAGCGTGGTGAAGGCGAAGGGCACCTCGGCCTCGGCGAGGGTGGCCGCGTTCGCCGCGCGGATGCCGACGGCGGAGCGCTGCTGCGCGCGCATCGCCGCCCGCTCCGCCGGGAGGTCCCGATACGAGGCCGTCCGCCGGGGCACCACCCAGAGCATTCCGTTCGGGCGGGTCGTGGGCGTCATGAGAGCGGGGTGCTCCGCGTCCGAAGTGTCCAGCTTGACGGTGTCGGGCAGTGCGAGGGGCGCGAGGACGGGCACCTCGGCCTCGCGGAGGCGGGGGAGGAGGGGGGTTGCCTCGGGCACGCCCGCGAGGACGACCGGCACCTCCAGCTCGCGTGCCACGCGGAGCGCGCGGAACGCCTCGTTCGTGTTCTCGACGTAGAAGAAGAGCGGGCGCTCGCCGTCGAGCGTGGGGGCGAGCGCTTCGAGGACGGGGTCGTAGAGCGGCCGGCTCGTTCGTTCGGGGTCGCGCGCGTGACGGCGGCCCAGCTCCCGGCGCCGCCCGGCCTCGATGAACCGCTCGCGGAGGACGGCCAGGATGCCCTCGGCCGTGGAGGGGTAGGCGCCGCGTCCGGGCTCGAACTGGGCGAAGAGCGAGATCGGCCCGGTGAGGATCACCGCCTCCGGGCGCTCCTCGCGGCGCGGCTCGCGGAGGAGCACGACGGCGCCCTGGCCGGGCAGCATCAGCCCGTAGGGGACGGTGTGGGCCGCCGTGAAGCCGAGCGCGCGCCACTGCTCGAACGAAGCGTGCTTGGGGTCCACCATCGCCCGCACGTCGCGCTCGGGCTGGACGCCGGAGCGCTCGCGCGGCGGGTTGCTCGGGTCGGGGAGCCGCTCCTCATTCTCCGGGCGCTCCGGCTCCGTGAGGCCCGCGTGCCCGAGCGCGTCGACGAAGCCGGCGTAGACCGTGAGCGAGTCGGCCTCGATGACCTCGGCGTCGTACGGCACGCGCACGCGCGGGCCGACGGCCTCGATCCGCCCGTCGCGAATGAGGACGGTGGCGCGGTCGAGCACGCGGCCGGGGCTCTGCACCACGCGGGCGTTCGTGAGGGCGTACGTCCGCGTGACCGGCCGCAGCGGGGTGTCGGCCGTGACGGCGATCTGCGCGCGCAGCGGCGCAGCGACGAGGAGAAGCGCGGCGAGGGCGAGGAGCCGACGGGGCATCCGGCAGATAGGGGAGGGGGGCGGGAAGATAGCCGATGCGAAAAAATCAGCACATCCCTTTTCCCACCCCCTGTCCTCGCCGCTGCACTACCGGAGGAGCGTGACCTTCCTTGTGTCGGCGAACCGCCCGGCCGTGAGGTGGACCACGTACACCCCGCTCGCGAGGCCCCCCGCCTCGAGCACGGCCTCGTACCGCCCCGCGTCGGCCTCCCCGTCTACCAGCCGCGCGACCTCCCGCCCCAGCAGGTCGTACACCGAGAGCCGGACCGCCCCCGCCTCGGCCACGTCGTAGGGGACCGTCACCGCGCCGGAGGCCGGGTTCGGGTACGGCGCCCCGAGCGCGAACTCCTCCGGCAAGCCGCCCGGCCCGCCCCCGTCGGGGAACGCCGACGGCGCGCCGCCGACCGAGAACTCCCCGAACAGCGCGAGCCCCTCGGCACACAGGTACTCCCCGGACCCGTGCGGCGCGCGCTCGGTGTCGAGCGGCATCCAGAGCCCGGCGGTGGAGTCGTTCCGCTGCACGAGCACCACGTCATCGAGCCGCTCCGGGACGACGACGCTGTCGGGGTCGAGGCAGAGGGCGTAGCGGAGCGCGCTCCCTTCGTGACCGCCGCCCTCGGTGAGCCCAACGTCGGCGAGGTACCAGTACCGCGCGGCGATGGCGGAGGGCTCGACCTGTGAGCCGGAGTGCGACGTGGCCGAGTCGTCGGCGTAGACGCTCGTGTCGGGGCGCGACTCGTACCGCGTCACGAACAGCGTGCCGCCGTCGCCGCCGTGTAA
>DASPKS010000109.1:0-4397 GCA_035628035.1 Rubricoccaceae bacterium | reverse complement strand
ACAGCCGCCGCCGTGTCGTCGCACGACGACTCAATGGCGAGGAGCGTGAGGTCGGTGGGGAGCACGGGGTTGCGGGAGCGTAGCGGGTGCCGTACCGTTCAGGACGCGATCCGGGTTCCACCGCCATGTCGAAGATCCCGCTTGCGGGGCGCGCTGCGCTTTTGCTCCTCGCCCCCGCCACCGCGCCGGCTCTCGCCCAGACGACGCCGGACACGACCGATTGGCACCGCTACGCCCCGCTCCGCGTCGGCAACGTGTGGCAGTATTACGAGCAAATCGAATACCCTCCCGTACCAGGCTTCGAGGGGTACTACCAAGCATACGAGGTCGTAGGCGACACGGTCGTCGATGGGCAAACGTGGTTCGTGGTATTGGCGTGCAGGCGGGCGGTGGAAGACCCTCCCGCGTGCACCCCCGAGCAGGTGCTCTATCGCCTTGACGAAGAGGATGCCCGCCTGCTCTCCGCTGAGCCACGCGGAGATACGTGGGCTCACTACCCCTGCCGTCTTGATGCCCCATTTACAGATGAGGTCGTTGAACTGGACTGTGGCGACGGCACGACGCTCGAAGCGTGGGTGCACGGTGAGGTCCAAGAAGGCTGGGAGATCGGCGGCGATCCGGTGCCGGGCACCTTTGTTGTCAAACGCTATGACTGGATGGCGTACGGTTACCAAGTCGTCAGCGACGTAGGACTCACGAGCGGCTGCGTGGGGGATCCGGGCTGCGCCTATTCGCTCTATTTAGACTATGCCCGCCTCGACGGCGTCGAGTACGGCACGCCGAGGATCATCATACCGAACGAGCCCGGCACACCCGCGCCTCCGCCACCCGCGCTCACCGTCGCGCCGAACCCGCTGCGTGGCCACGCTACGCTCTCGCTTGCCCTTGACGTGCCGCAGGCGCTCGCGCTGTCGGTGTACGACGTGCGCGGACGGCTCCTTGACACGCGCCCCTTCGGAACGCACCCCGCTGGGCTGCTTTCCCTCCGGTTCGACGCGGCGGCCCTCGCGCCGGGGCTCTACCTCCTCCGCCTCACCGGAGATGCTGGGTTCTCCGCGTCGCGCGGCGTCATCGTCCGGCGCTGAGCACCGGGGATCTTGACTGGGACCGATGAGGCCCTTCGGCGCGTACAGGACCGCCCCCCCGCCCCCTCTACGCCCGTGCGGACGGCCGCGGCCCTCGCCTTCCTCCTCGTTAGCGCTCCGGCTCCCGCCGGGGCTCAGGTGGAGCTGGTCGACGACCTCTGGGTAGGGCCGAACAGCGCCAACCCCGCCGGGTTCGAGGTCTTCGTCGATAGCCTGCTCTACTTCGCGGCGGAGGAGCCCACGCACGGGCGCGAGCTGTGGCGCTACGACGGGGGGAGCGTCGAGCTGGTCGGCGACGTGGTGCCGGGGAGCGGCTCGTCGGGGCCGTGGCAGCCGACGACGGCGGGCGAGGCCCTGTACTTCCAGGCGGAGCACCCCGCCTATGGCGTGGAGATCTGGACGTTCGACGGCGCTGAAGTGCGGCTCGTCGTCGACGCGAACCCGGGCCCGTTCGGCAGCGGGTACGGCGGCAGCACTGGTCACGGCGACGAGTACGTCTTCGGGGCCTATACCCCCCAAGTCGGCTGGGAGGCGTGGGCGGCCAACCCGGACGGCGCGCGGCTCCTCGCCGACATCAACCCTGGCTCGGCCGGCGCGGAGCCGAACCCGTTCACCGTTGCGGGGGGGGTGGTCTACTTCACGGCGGAGGAGCCCACGCACGGGCGCGAGCTGTGGCGCTACGACGGCAGCACCGTCGCGCGCGTCTCGGACGTCAACCCCGGTCCGGGCAGCGGGCACAGCCGGGAGCCCGCCGCCGCTGCCTACAACGGCCGCTTCTACATCGACGGGTACCGCCCCGACGTCGGCGCCGAGCTCTGGGTGAGCGACGGGGACTCGACGTGGCTGCTGGCGGACCTCGCGCCGGGCCCGGCGAGCGCGTCGCCTGCTGCCCTGCTCGTCCACCACGGCCGCCTCTACTTCCAGGCCTGCCCCCCCACGACGGGCTGTGAGCTGTGGCACACCGACGGCACCTCGGTGACCCTCGCACTGGACCTGGCGCCCGGTCCTCCGAGCTCCTACGCCTACCCTCTCTCCTCAGCGGGCGGTGCGCTGTACGTCGAAGCGTGCGACCGCGACGCTCCCCCGCCGCTCACGTGCCGTCTCCTCCGGATGGAGGGCAACGACGTGGAGGAGGTCGCCCAGTTCGGAAATGAGGAGGGCGCTGCCGCGCCCGTCGTGGCGTACGGCGACGCGGTCTACTTCCCCGCCTACGACGACGCTACGGGCTGGCAGCTCTACACCGCCGACGCCACTGGCCTGCACCTCGTCACGGGGATTCCGGGCCGGCCGGATGGCTATTGCAGCGAGCTCCTCCTCTATCGCGGGCGCCTCTACTTCGTGGGGTACAGCGCGGCCCTCGGGTGCGAGCTCTACCGGATCGGGCCGGCAGGGACATCGGGCGAGGGTACGCTCCCGCAAGCGCCGCCCCTGGACGCCATCCGCCACTGGTCTCCGAATCCGGCGCGCGAGGCGGGCGTAGCGGAGGTCGTCCTCCGCGAGGGGGGCCCCGTCGTGCTGGAGGTGTTCGACGTGCTGGGGCGCCGCGTGCGCGCGGTGGACGCCGGGACGCTCCCTGCCGGCACGCACCGCCTCCGCCTCGACGTGACTGGACTCGGGCCGGGGGCGTACCTCCTCCGGCTGCGCCGGGCGGGCGGCGCCCCGGCGGCGCGTACCTTCGTGGTCCAGCGCTAGCCTCCGGGGTTGCCCATGCGCGCCGTTTTTGTCCTTCTCGCCCTCGCCGCCGCGCCGGTCCTCGCCCAGCCTGAGCCGGACACGACGGACTGGCACCGCTACGCTCCGCTTCGTGTGGGCGATGCGTGGCAGTACCACGAGGAATCGGACCCCCCTTTCCCAATCCCTGATCGCTACCGCGCCTATGAGGTCGTTGGCGATACGGTGATCAACGATACGACGTGGTTCGAGGTGCTCACCTGCCTCCGAGCATGGGGCGCCCCGATGGAGTGCGTGCCAGAAACGGTGCTGTACCGGCTCGACGAGCAGTACGCGCGCGTGATAGGGGACCGGTGGCTCGGAGGACCTTGGGACTATTACCCGTGCCCGCTGAACGCCCCTTTCGGGGGTCCCTTCGAGTTCGAGTGCGGCGAAGACTACCCCGTACAGTGGAGCGGCATCGGAGTTGAAGACTATGGCGAGTACCAGGTAAAGAGCTACTGGACCTTAGCCAGTGCCTTCTCCGTGCGGGCTGACGTAGGGCTTGTCAACGGAGGTACGGGCGACCCTGGCTGTGCCCACTGCTTCTCCCTTGTCTACTATCGGCTCGATGGCACCGAGTACGGGACGCCCGTGATCATCGTTGGCAACGAGACGGACGCACCGGCGTCGGCCGCACCCGCGCTCACCGTCGTGCCGAATCCGCTGCGCGGGGGCGCCCGCCTCTCCTTCGCCCTCGACGCCCCGCAGGCGCTCACGATCGAAGTCCTCGACGTGCGGGGGCGGCTCCTCGGCACGCGTCCGCTCGGCGCCCATCCCGCCGGCCCGTTCTCGCTCCCCTTCGACGCCTCCACGCTAGCGCCAGGACTCTACCTCCTCCGGGTAAGCGGCTCGGGCGGGTTCACCGCCTCGCGCGGCGTCATCGTCCAGCGCTGAACGCCGTCACTCGGCCTCGGCGAGCTCCTCTTCGAGGAGCTGCTTCCGGTAGAGGTCGGCGTAGAGCCCCTCGCGGGCGAGGAGCTCGGCGTGCGTGCCGCGCTCGGCCACGCGCCCCTCCTTCAGCACGACGATCTGGTCAGCCTCCTGCACCGCCGAGATCCGGTGGCTCACCACGACGAGCGTTTGCCGGCCGTAGCGGCGGCGGAGGTGGCCGAGGATCGTCGCCTCCGTCCGGGTGTCGAC
Organism: Rubricoccaceae bacterium; assembly: GCA_035628035.1. Taxonomy (GTDB): domain Bacteria; phylum Bacteroidota; class Rhodothermia; order Rhodothermales; family Rubricoccaceae; genus DASPKS01. The sequence goes on along the minus strand of DASPKS010000109.1, from coordinate 459 downwards.
GGCCGACAGGGCGTCGTCGAGGATGAGGATGCGGGGGTTGCGGACGAGCGCGCGGGCCAGCGCCGTCCGCTGCTTCTGCCCGCCCGAGAGGGTGATCCCGCGCTCGCCGACGAGCGTCTCGAACCGCTCGGGGAAGTCCTCCACGTTCGCGAGGAGGTCGGCCTCGTCGGCGGCCCGCCGGATCTCCTCCTCCGTCGCCTCCATCTCGCCGAAGGCCACGTTGTTGCCCACACTGTCGGAGAACAGAAACACGTCTTGAGGGACGACGCCGATGTGGCGGCGGAGGGTCTGGAGGGGGACCGTCCGCACGTCGCGGCCGTCGATGAGGACGCGGCCTTCGGTGGGGTCCATCAGGCGCGGGATGAGCTCGATGAGCGTGCTCTTCCCCGAGCCCGTCCGGCCCACGATGCCGACGGTGCTGCCGGCCCGCACGTCGAACGAGACGCCGTCGAGCACGGC
>DASPKS010000108.1:0-2570 GCA_035628035.1 Rubricoccaceae bacterium | reverse complement strand
GGGAAGAGGTAGAACGAGTCGAAGCCGAGGCGGAGCTCGGCGCCCACGTCCTTGCGGATGGCGTCGGCGCCGGGCCAGGGGCCGCTCCACGCGGCGGCGGCGTCGGCGTAGACGCGACCGTAGAGCTTGTCGAGGTAGAGCCACCCCACCTGCCGCTCAAGGCGGGGCAGGATGGGGAAGGTGTAGCCGGCCTGGAGCCACACCGTCTCGTTCCCGCCGAGCGCATAGAACGGATACCCGCGTGCGCCGGTGAGCCCGCCCACGTAGTCGTCGAAGAACCGGTTCACCGGGCCGCCGAGGATCGTCGTGCCGCGGGCGCGGAGGCCGAGCCCGTGCGCGCCGCCGGGCAGTCGCATCCCGTAGCGCGCGTCGAGCGTGAAGCGCCGGAGGTCGAACTGCTCGAAGACGGGGAAGAGCTGGCCCTCGCGGACCTCGAACCGGTCGAGCAGCTCGCTCGGCTCGTACTCGACCCCCGCCATGAGGCGGAGCCCCTCGGGGATGACGTCGGCCGTGCGCGTGGGGCGAAGCGCCTCGTAGTACGCGCGGAGCATGACGGCGCGCCCCTTGAAGTAGGTGTCGGAGGAGGCGGGGATCGTCCCGCCGAACTCGCGCGAGAAGAACGCCTCGGTGCGGACGCTGTACGGGCTGTAGCGGAAGCCCAGCTCCAGGAGGAGCGGCCGGCTCACCTTGCTCCTCGCGTAGAGGCCCACCTCCGTGAGGGCGTACGCGAGGTCGGCGAAGGCCGTGTCCGGGAGGCATGCCGTGCAGGGGAACTCCTCGATCGCGAGCCCGTCCTCGACGCCGCGCCGGAGGTTGTACACCTCCAGCGAGAGCTGGGGCGACCACCGCGTCCGGAACATCGGCAGGCCGCGGCGCGACTCGATCTGGAGGAAGAGGTCGCGGTCGAGCGCCATCAGGCGGCCGGGGTCGAAGAAGTCGGCTACGTCGTCGGCCGCGCGGCTGGCCGGCGCGACGAGCACCCCCGCGGTGAGGTTCAGCCCCTCGATGACCTCGCGCGAGGAGGCGTAGAAGCCCACTTTCGTGTTCGCCAGCTCGCGGCCGAGCCGACCTTCCTCGGCGTCGATGGCGCTCCGTCGCGGGGCGGCGTAGCGGTCGAACCGGACGGTGGGCAGGATCGAGAACGAGGTGAACGTGGGCCCGTACCGGCGGAGCGTCCCGATCGGCCGCGTGTCCGGCTCGGTGCCCGGCGTGAGGGGGAACGACCGCTCGGTGCGGATGCGCCCGAGCACGTCGCCGCCGAGCGGTCCGAGGTCGGTGTCGTCGTAGGCGTTGAGGGCGGCGTAGTCGAAGTCGGCCTCGTGGGCCTCGCCCTCCCGCTGCGCCGGCTTGAGCAGCGACGGCGGCGGGGAATACGCGGCGAGTTCTACACCGGTGGGGAAGCGATGCCCAAGCAAGGCAAGCTTGTAACCGTCGGCATCGTAACGAACGAAGGCGACTTGGCCCATCGGGCTGACAGCCGGCTGAAAAGCACCGCCGAGAACGTTCGTAACTGGTCTCGCTTCGGCATGCGAGAACCGGCGCTCGTAAAGGTTGAAGATCCCGTTCCTGTCCGAGGCGAAGTAGAGGGATCCCCCGTCAGAAGTGAAGGCTGGGTTGCGTTCGTCAGAGTTGGGGTCCATCTGGACGGGCTCGGCCGCTCCTCCCTCCGCCGATACCCGCCAGATGTCGCGTCCACGCTCTCGGCTTGCTGAGAAGTAGACCCTACCGTCCGTTGGATGCCAGACAGGGTCAGCTACCTGCGTGCCGTCAGCGTAGCGCGTGGTGGGCCGGATCGTCGCCTCAGGGTCCTCGGCGGTGAGGTCCATGACGAAAAGATTCGTCGTGCCGTCCTGGCTCACGACGAAGGCGACGCGGCGGCCATCGGGGCTCACGGCGGGGTCGGCCGCGCGGCGCTCGTGCGTGAGCCGCGTCGTCCGGCGCGATTCGAGGTCGTAGCGCCAGAGGTCGGAGAACCGCCGCCCGCGCGGGGTGTCGGCGTGCCTTGCGAAAATGAGGGCGCTGCCATCGGGCATCCACGCGAAACGACCGGCGGCGGCGCCGACGAGCGTCTCGCCGAAGGCGCACGCGTGGTCCACCGCTTCGGGCGTGAGCCCCTCCACGTCGAGCGCAGTCGTCTCCCCCGTCTCCATGTCGCGGACGTAGAGCGACGTGCGGCTGTAGTCCTGTCCCCGGTTCGAGAGGTAGGCCAGCTTCGTTCCGTCCGGCGAGAACGCGGGATGGAAAACAAAAAACCCGTCGTCCTCGATGACCTCGCCCTCGACGGGGTCCGCGCGGACGGCCTCCGTGCGGGCGGCGTACTCGGCGCGGAGCGAGGACTGCCAGCGCTCGTACACCGCGTCGGCGTCCTCGCCCGTCGCCGCGTCGAGCGCGCGCTCGACGTTGAAGCTCCGCCAGCGGCCCAGCTCGTCGGAGACGCGGCGTAGCACGTCCTCGCCGTAGGCGTTGGCGAGGTAGTGCGTGAAGGCGTAGCCGTGGTTGTAGACCTGCTCGCGCTGGAGGGAGTTCTTCGACTCGAACGTACCGAGCTCGTCGAGCGTGAACGCCTCGTC
>DASPKS010000107.1:0-11102 GCA_035628035.1 Rubricoccaceae bacterium | reverse complement strand
CGGCGGAGTGGGTGCGAGCGGGCAGGTCCGCACGGACGCTATCGCTATCCGCGAACAGGGCGCGGGGACCTACATCGTCACGGAGGCCGGCGCGCTCGAGGTCGCCCGCGCCGGCCACACGGCCACGCTCCTCCCTGACGGCCGGGTGGTCGTCGTTGGCGGGGCCCGGCAGGCCGAGGCCAACGAGGTCGGCGACCTCGTCGAAACGGCGGAGGTATTCTCGCCCGCGTCCGGCACCTCCGAGACGCTCCCCCTTCGCGGGCCACCCATCGGCCGCACGGAGCACGCGGCCACGTTCCTTCAGCGCGAGGGGCGGCTGTTCGTGTACCTCTACGGCGGCCGCGGCCGGCTCAGCGGCGGCTCGTTCGGCACCCGGTCCGATCTCACGGTGCTGGAGTTCCATGCTACCTCATCCGGCGACTCCCTCGTCAACCTCTCGCCGGAGGGGGGCATCGGTGCCCTCGCGCCGGTCGCCGAGCACGTGCTCGTGCCGCTGCCCCCAGACGACGATGCCGCGCGGCTCCTCGCTGCCGGGACGTACACCGCGCCGGGCTCGCCCGCTTCGCCTGTCGCGGCGCGCCTCCGGTTCCGCCCGTCGTCGTTCTTCTTCCCCTTCGAGGTGCTGGAGGAGCCGGTGAGCCCGCTCCTCGTGGCGCGCACGGGCCATGCGGCCACGCCCTTCCTGTCCTCAAACGCGCTCGTGGCCGGCGGCCGCTCGCCCGACGGCACCCCCCTCAGCAGCCTGGAGGTCTTCGCCGACGAGGTGGGCCGCTTCTTCCGGTTCCCTACGGACGACGTGGCGCTCCGCGTGGCGCGCCATAGCCACACTGCAACCTTGCTGCCGAGTGGCCGAATACTGCTGGCCGGCGGCGTCGACGCCCTCGGCCGCCCGCTATCTTCGCTCGAACTGTTCCTCCGACGGGAGTAGCTCCATAACAATGCTGATCCAGCGCCTCCTCCAGCTCGTGCTCGTCGCCATCGTGCTGATGGTGGCGCTCGCCCTGCTCGTCGTCCTGTTCAAGGTGGGGATGTGGCTGCTGGGGATCGCGCTCAAGCTCCTCCTCGTACTCCTCGTGGTGGCGGCCGTCCTCCGGTTCTTCGAGCTCGTCCGCGACCGGCGACGGTACTAGCCCAACCGGGCCGGGTCCCCGGAGGGGCCTGTTGAGGGGCTCGTTTGCGGTTTGAGGGGATTCGCCGGCCCCCCCGATCCAGCTTGCCCGCGCGGGCGTTCCGGGCTATGCTTCAGCCCTAGCAACCCCGCGCGCTGCCGTGCCTGCCCCCACCACCGCTCCCCCCGCGCCCGCGACCGACACCCTCCCGCTCCACGTCACCTCCGAGACGGCGCGGCTGCGGCAGGTGGTCGTCCACACCCCCGGCGAGGAGATGGTGCTCGTCTCGCCCGAGAACAAGGACGAGCTCCTCTTCGACGACATCCTCTTCGGGGAGCTGGCGTGCGAGGAGCACGAGGTGCTGTGCGGGCTGTTCGAGCGGATCGTGGGCCGGCCCGACGCTGTCCTCCAGCTCTCCCACCTCCTCCTCGAGGCGTTCGCCTCGGAGGACGCCCGCCACGACTACGTGGAGAGCCTCTGCCGGGCACTCCCCGCGCGGAACTATGAGGCCTACGAGCGCGAGCTGAAGGCGCTCCCGCCCGAGGCCCTCCACCGCTTCGCCCTCACGGGCCAGAGCGACCTCCCGGTGACGGCGCACCCCCTCCCGAACCTGATGTTCACACGTGACCTGTCGGCCGTCGTCGGCCGCCACGTCATCCTCAGCCTCGCGGCGAAGGCGGCGCGCGTGCCCGAGAGCGTGATCGTCTCCGTCGTCCTTCGGCACCACGGGCGGTTCGCCGCCCACCGCGCCGGCCTCATCGCGCTCCCCTCCGACGTCTCGTTCGAGGGCGGCGACCTCATCGTCGTCAACGAAAGGATCGTCCTCATCGGGCACTCCGAGCGGACGAGCTTCGGCGGCGTGATGGCCGTCACCGAGGCGCTCCTCGAGAACACCCCCGTCGAGCACGTGCTGATGGTGAACCTCCCGAAGCAGCGCGCGTGCATGCACCTCGACACGGTGTTCACGTTCGCCGACGAGGACACGTGTGTGGTCTTCCCCCCCATCGTCGAGGCCGACCGGAACAACGTGTTCCACCTCGAACGGGACCCCTCCGGGGAGCGCGGGCGGTTCCGCACGCGCGTGCTCCCCAACCTCAAGGCGGCGCTGGAAGAGATGACCGGCCGCACGTTCACGTTCATCCCCTGCGGCGGCGACCGCCTCATCAACCAGCGCCGCGAGCAGTGGACCGACGGGGCGAACCTCTTTGCGGTGGCGCCCGGCCTCGTGGTCGGCTACGAGCGGAACCGGCAGACGTGGGCGGCCCTCCGCGACCACGGCTTCCACATCGTCGACGCCGAGAGCTTCCTCGACTTCTTTACCGACGGCGACGTGCCGCGGAAGGGCCCCCTCGGGATCCGCCTCGGCGGCCACGAGCTCTCGCGCGGGCGCGGCGGCCCCCGCTGCATGACGATGCCGCTCGTTCGCGAGGCCTGAATGATGAAGGAGGAGCGCTGAAGGATCAAGTAGCCCCCTTCAGGATTCAGCGTTCATCGTTTAGCATTCGTCGCCGTGTCTCTCTCCTCTCTTCTCGACCCGCACCGCCGCTGGATGCGCCTTGCGCTGAAGGAGGCCGAGCGGGCGCTCGAAGCGGGCGAGGTGCCCATCGGGGCCGTCGTCGTGAGGGATGGCGTGATCGTCGGACGGGGGCACAACCAGGTCGAGCGGCTGGGCGATCCGACGGCCCACGGTGAGCTCCTCGCGCTCACGGCCGCCTGCGAGGCCGTCGGCTCGAAGTTCCTCGACGGCTGCACGCTCTACGTCACGCTCGAACCCTGCCCGATGTGCGCGGGGGCCATCGTGTGGGCGCGCGTCTCCAAGCTCGTCTTCGGCGCGTTCGACGAGAAGGCGGGCGCCTGCGGCACGCTCTACACCATCCAGGACGACCCGCGCCTTAACCACCGCATCGAAACGCTCTCGGGCGTCGAAGCCGAGGCGTCGGCCGACCTCTTGCGCCAGTTCTTCCGCCAGCGCCGCGCGGCCTCGGGCGTGCCCGGCGGGGACGGTGCACCCGCCTGAGATGGATCGCAACGGCGCCTCCGTTCCGGTCGACCTCCTCGTCGTCGGCGCCGGGCCCATCGGGCTGGCGTGCGCGCTCGCGGCGAAGCGGGCGGACCTCAAGGCGTGCGTCGTGGAGAAGGGCGCGCTCGTCCACTCGCTCGTCGGCTACCCCGTCGGGATGGAGTTCTTCTCGACGCCGGACCTCCTGGAGATCGGCGGCCACCCGCTGCCGACGGCCCGCTACAAGCCGCTCCGCGAGGAGGTGCTCGACTACTACCGCGGCGTGGCCCAGCGTGAGCGCCTCGACGTGCGGCTCTACGAGCGCGTCCTCCGCGTGGACGGCGACGACGGCGCCTTCACCGTCGTGACGGACAAGGGCGCGCACGCTGCGCGGAAGGTGGCCGTCGCCATCGGGTTCTTCGACCAGCCCAACCGGCTCGGCGTATCGGGCGAGGACCTCCCGCACGTCGCGCACTACTACAAGGAGCCGTACCCGTACGTCGGACGGCGGCTCCTCATCGTTGGCGCGAAGAACTCGGCCGCGAAGGCGGCGCTCGACGGGTACCGCCATGGCGCCGACGTGACGCTCGTCGTGCGCGGCCCCGAGATCGGGCCCACCGTGAAGTACTGGCTCCGGCCCGACCTGGAGAACCGCATCCGCGAGGGCTCCATCCGCGCGTTCTTCCACACGACGGTCGAGGAGATCCGGCCCGATGCCGTCATGCTCCAGACGCCCGAAGGCCGCGTCGTCCACCCCACCGACCACGTCCTCCTCCTCACGGGCTACCAGCCCGACTTCGCCTTCCTCGCCGCGCTCGGCGTTGCGGTCGAAGGGCCGGACTGCACGCCCGTCTTCGACCCCATCACGATGGAGAGCAGCCGGCCGGGGCTCTACCTCGCCGGGACCGTCTGCGGCGGGCGGAAGACGAGCACGTGGTTCATCGAGAACGGCCGCGTGCACGCCGAGCAGATCGCCGCGCACGTGGCCGGGCGTCCGCTCACAGCGCCGGTCTACACAGCCAAGACGGCCGAGTAGCGCTCAGGCCCCCACCCGCATCAGCGCCTGGAGCACCTGCTGCGCGGTGGCTTGGTTGGGATTGATCGCGAGGGCCTGCTCGGCAGCGCGGCGCGCGCCCGCGAGGTCACCTGCGTTCGCGAGGAAGAGCGCGAGGTTGGCCTGCGCGTTCGCGTTGCGCGGGTCTGCCGCCGCAGCGCGGCGGAACAGCGCCTCGGCTTCGGAGACCGCCCCGCGTGTGGCGAGGAGGACGCCTAGGTTCGTGAGCGCGTCGGCGTGGTCGGGCTCCAGCTCGACGGCGCGGCGGAGGGCCGCCGCGCCGCCGGCCGCGTCGCCCTTGCGGAGGAGCACGGTGCCGAGGTTGTAGTGGGCAGTGGCGAGCCAGGGGCTGTCCTGCGCCGCGCGGCGGTACTCCGCCTCCGCCTCCGGCAGCCTCTCCTGGGCTTCGAGGAACCGGCCGAGGTTCACCCGCACGTCGGCCTGCGCGGGCTGGGCGCGGAGGGCCTGGCGGTACAGCTCCTCCGTGCGACGGGGGTCCCGGCCGAGGCGCTCGTAGACCTGTGCGAGCGCGTTGAGGCGCTCGGGGATGTTCGGGCCGAGGCGCACGGCCTCTTCGAGCGCGGGCATGGCGGCGCTCCACTGGCCGAGCTGCATCCGCGCGAAGCCGAGAAGGAACTGCGCCTCCCCCATCTCTGGCCGCTCTTCCAGGGCTTCATCGAGCAGCCGGACGCCTTGCGAGAGGGCGGCCGTGCTCCCCTCCTGACGTCCATATGCCACGTAGGCCATCCCCGCATAAGCGCGGCCTTCAGCGCCTTCGCGGTCGCGCTCGAAGTAAGGGGTCAGCTCTACCTCGTCGTTCCGCGCCGTCGCGGCGCCCGCAAGCCGGTCGTCGTCGGTGACGACGCGGATGAAGTGGTCGGTGAACGAGGCGTGGGGGACGTCAGCTGTGGCCACCTTCGGCATGTGGCACGAGAAGCAGTGGGCGCTCGGCCCATGTTGCTGCCGCAGCTCGGGCGTGCGCATCGCGGCCTGGAGCGGGCCGGCGGGGTGGCACCGCTGGCACTTCTGGTTGAAGTAGGCCGGGCCGGACGTGCGGAACCCCTCGTGCGGGTTGTGGCACGTGGTGCAGTCCATCGCGCCCGACTCGCGGAAGCACGGGCTCTGCCGCATCCGGTCGGCGTGGGAGATCACCGAGATGCGATGGGGATCGGGGTTGGCGAGGGCGAAGACCGTGCGGTGCGCGTCGAGCCGCTGCGCGGGGCGGAAGGAGTAGGCGTCGGCGCCCTCGCGGAGGAGGGAGACGGTCCCCTGGAGGTGGCACTGCTGGCACACGTCGAGCCGCCTTTCGAGCGGGAGGCGCGCCGGGTTCACGATGGTGCGGTCCACCGAGTCGGCGGGCTCCGGCTCCGCGAGGCGCGCCTCCACGTGGAGGCTGCCCGGCCCGTGGCACCGCTCGCACCCGATCCCGTCGGCGAGCCCGGCGAATTTGCCCTCGACGTAGGGGACGGGCGCGGTCACGTCGTTGTGGCACGCCATGCAACGCGTGGGGATGGTGCGGCTGAAACGCGCGTTGACCTCCTCGTACCCGGGGCTGAACCCCCACCGCCCACCGTCCTGGGTGTACCACGTGAGCGGGAGCTCATAGAGACGGCCTTCCACCTCGGTGAGGTATGTCCGCGCGGCCGTCCCGCTCCCGACCACATAGTCCATCGAGCGGACGAGCTGGTGGGTTTTCTCCCCGTCGGGCCCGAGGCGGTACTCCTCCTGCACGAAGCGGTCCCCTTCGCGGTAGGCCGTGTAGAAGAACCCCCCCGCCGTGTCGCGCACGACGACACCGGCGAAGTCCTCGACAGCGCGCTCAGGCGTGAGCCGGTAGAACGACCGCGCCATCCCGTGCGACTGGTACCTCCGGTAGAGGTCCTCGTGGCACGAGGCGCACGCCTCATCCCCTACGTACCGCGCTTCAGGCCCGGTATTGAGGAACTGCGCGGCGACGTCGGCCTCCGGTGCAGGGCCGTGGCACGCGGCCACCCCATATGCCAGCGCGAGGGTCAGAGCGAGCGAGCAGGCGAAGCGCGAGACCACGAAGGTGGGGGCAGCGAAGAGGCGGGCGAGAGGGGCCACCGGGGTGGGATATAAAGCAGCGGGGCGGGCCCGTCAAGGCCCGCCCCGCCGTACCGGCTTAGCCGGTCAGGGCGTTAGAGGCCCACCCCGACGGTGAACATGTGCACGCCGTCGAACACGCTCGACGGGCGGAAGGCGTAGTCCACCAGGAGGTTGGTCCCGGCGAGGTTGAAGTTGAGCCCCGCACCCACGTTCCAAATCTCCCAGGCGTGCTGCTCGGTGTCCGACGTCACGTTCACGCCGCCCCGCACGTAGAAGAGGTTGGCGTAGCCGACTTCGACGCCGGCCGTGTACTGGTCGAGGTCGTAGGCATTCGAGCGGTAGCTCGCCATCCCGGTCAGCGAGAGGCTCCCCGCCATGGGGCGGGTGTACGCGGCACCGAAGCTGAGCAGCGACGGGAGCTCCGCCGGGAGGTCGTCGATCTCGCCAGCCTGCTCGCCCTCGCCCTCCGGCCCCTCGCCGGGGATGGGGACAGCGAGGCCCGACCCGGAGAAGTCCATCTCCGGCCCGAAGTTCTGGAGGCTGACGCCGAACCGGAGGCCGGACTCCCCGACGACGTACGTCATCCCGGCGTCGAAGGCGAGGCCATTCGAGTTGGCGTCGTCGAGGCTCCGGTTGAGGGCCTTCAGCGTGGCCCCCGCCGAGATGCGGTCGGTGAACTGGCGGGCGAACGTGGCCCCGATGACGAGCGTCGACGCCTCCCAGGTGACGTTCGGGTCGTTCTCGGGGTTTTGCTCGTCAGTCCGGAGGATCTCGCCGTAGTCCCACGAGGTGAGCGAGATCGCCACGTTGTTGGCGCCGAAGCGCTGGGCCACGCCGAAGTAGTTGACGCCGATGTCGGCCCAGTACTCCGTGCGGCTGAACAGCGCGCTCGTGCCGTTGTTGGTCATGAGGGCGGCGGGGTTCGACTGCACGGCCTCGACGCCGCTCAGGTTCGCCAGCCCGGAGGTCAGCGAGGTCCCGAGGGCGACGGTCCGCGCCGTGACCGGAACGAGCAGCTCTTCCATGGCCGCCGTGCCGGCACGATCGTCGCCCTGCGCGCGCGCCCCCGGAGCCGCAAGGGCGACCCCGACGAGCGCGGCGAGAGCAAGGATGGAGGTTTTCATGGGGGTATACCGGTTTGATGTGCGGTGCACGGCAGGCATCAGAAGATGGTGATCCGGGTCCGGCGGTTGATCACGCCGAACTTCAGGACACGCTCGCCCACCCCCGGCACATCCACATGGATGAGGTACATGCCGCTCGCGACGGGGAGGTTATTCTCCGTCTCGAGGTTCCAGTCGAGCGAGCGCTCGGGGCCGCTCTTGTTGAGCGTCTTGACGAGCGTCCCGGACACCGTGAAGATCCGGATGGTCACCTCGTCCGGGAGGTTCGTGAACCGGACGATGCGGTCGAGGTTGCCCGTCTCGTAGTCCGAGGTCCCCAGGTAGGGGTTCGGCACGACGCCGATGGCGTCGAGGGCCTCCTCTGCCGTGGCCTGGTCCCCCGTGATGAAGCGGAGCGTGCTCGCGTCGATGGTGAACACGTCGCCCGCGACTACCTCCGGCTTCGGTACGGTGATGAGCCGGACGACGGTGCCCGCCGGGGGCGTGGTCCCATCACCGGCGAGGTCGGCGAAGGAGAGCCGCCCGAACGTGTAGACGCGGGTGCCGGCGCCCTTGTAGCAGAAGTTGACGTAGTACCGCTGGTTCACGCAGGCCTGCCCCGTTTGCGGGTTGGTGTCGATCTGCGTGTCGCGGTCGTTGTTCGGGTTGTAGACCCCGCCAGGGCCACCGAACAGTTCCGTCGCGTCCTGCTCGAACCGGGCGTACCCATCGGGCCGGTCTGGCATGAAAGCGTAGATCGGCTGGGTGATCCGCGAGCGCGGGCCGTCGACCCACGGGTCCGTCCCCGGGAACTGGTTCGTCCAGTCCGTGAGGTAGCTCTGGCCCGAGGGCAGGAGGAGCGCCGGGATCATCCGGACGTCGTCCTCGGTGCCGGCACTGATCCCGACGTTCCAGATCTCGAAGGGGACCCGGGCAATTCGGGTGTTCCCTGCCGAGGCGAACACGTACACGGCGAGCCCGCCGGCCTCCGTGAACCGGATCTCGAAGTCGTCCGGGACAGCCGCCCCGATGAACGGCTTGATGCGGGCCAGCTGGCCGGCTTCGGCCGCCGTCCCGTCGAAGGCCGTGAGGTAGTAGTCCGGCACGGCGCCGCCAGCGGGGTCGTGCCACACAGTGTTGCCGTCGTAGTTCTGGCAGCCGGGGTCGCTCGCGGCGTTGGCGCACACGTCACCCACGTTCGGGTAGGCCGTCTCCACGATGCCGGTGCCGTCGCCGGCGAAGTCCGGCTCCTCGTCCTCGTCGGCCTCGGGGGTCGTCTGCGAGGCGGTGAAGAACTCGAGCCCGTCGACGATGATCGGCTGGGACGAGCGGACGGTCTGCCCCTCCTCAACGACGGTGATGAGGACGCCCGTGCTGGCGTAGACCTCCGCCGCGTCGAAGATGACGACGCCGTCGCGAAGGATGCGGTACATGAGCGTCCCCGTCTCCTCGTGCGTGAAGAACTGGACCTGGTACTGGTTCCCGCGGATCTGCGACGGGTCCACCACGCGCGCGGTGAAGGTGCCGCGCCCGCCGCCGGAGGTCAGCGTGGCGCCGACGACGTCCCCGAGGTCCGCCTGCTGAATGGAGCCGCCGTTCCCGGCGCGGAGGTCAGCCGGACGGACGGTGAGCTCCGTCGCCTTGCTCTCGATCACCTTCGGGATGGAGAACGGGCTATAGCTGTATGCCGTGATCCCGAAGAAGTAGTCGGTGTAGTTGACGAGGTTGAACGACGAAAGGTCCATGAAATACTGGACCCCCGTGTCGGAGCCTCGAGCCGCGATGAAGGGGACCTCCTGGCCCAGCTCCGCGCTGAACGTCGTATCGATGATCGTCGTCACCCCGTTGGCGACGTCGAAGGTGGCAATCAGCTCCCGCTCCGACGTCTCGAAGTTGGCGTTCGGGTAGCGGTAGATGTTGAAGCCTTCGAAGTTGTACGTCGTGTCCGGCAGGCCCAAGCCGGACAGAAGCCGGTCCGGGACCTCGAAGCTGGCGAGGTAGTTCTCACTAGTGGGGGGATAGCCCCACACGAGGGCAGCCTCCCCGTTCACCTCGACGGCCTCGGCGCAGGCGCCGCTCCCCTCCTCCGGCCCGTTCGAGCCGAGGGCTTCGGGGACACCGTCCCCGTCGTCGCGCACGCAGAGCGGCGGGGCTGGCGGGGGCGGGGCCAGCTCGAAGTCGATGTTATAGGCGGTCTGGGCGAGGCGGTCGTTCGCGCGCAGGACCGTGATCGAGTTGAGCCGGCTGGTCCCCTGCCCGAACACGATGCCGAACACGATGTCCTGTGGCACGTTCCGCTCGAGCGTGAAGGGCCCCGTGGTGACGAGGTGGCGGCGGTCCTGCCCGGCGTTCTGCCCGGGCCCGTTGTTGGGGTTCTCCTCGCTCCAGAACTGGTCCGTCACGGGGTCCCCGGGGAACGCGAAAAGCGTGACCGGGCCCCCCGTCTGGTACCCGTTACCGCCCACCGTCATGGGCGTGCCATCCCCCCACAGCCCCTGCTGGAAGTTGTAGATGCCCTCCCCAGTGGAGGGGTCGATAGTACCCGCGTTCCCGCCGTTGATGAAGTACGAGAAGCGGGTAACGCCGAGCGTGTCAGGGAGGGGGTCTCCGTCCACTTCCACGATCGGTCCCTGGAAGAAGTCGTACCCTACCGCCGGCGGGATACCGTAGACAGCATCGGTCTCGGCGGCGTTATACGTGAAGCCGAGGCTGAGCGTGGTGTCCACGCCGACGAGATCATCCACGGCGTCTCCGAGGTCGGAGTCGGAGAAGATCGAGAGGAAGGTGTCCTCGATGTCGGCCGGGCCCTTGTTGACAACACGGTACCGGTAGAACGTGGTCTCCCCGAGGGCGTCGGAGCGGGCGAACGACCAGGCCAGCACCTGTACCTCGAGCCCTAGGGGCGGCGTGCCGGAGTTGTTGTGGGAGTTGCCCACATCGTTCATGATCCAGAACAGCGCCTGGTCGCCGATGATCTCGGGGCGATCACCATTCGCGAGGTTGTAGAGGAGGTCGCGCTGGGCCACGGGATCGGTGACCCCACGCCCCTCGGGCGTGACACGCTCCTGCTCGTCACGCTCGTCGGCGAACCCGTCGCCGTCGTTGTCAACGCCGTCGGTGCCCTCGTCGGTCAGGCCATCGGCGTCGTCGTCGATCCCGTTGTCCGGGGCGGCGATGACGGGCGCGCCGTACTCGACGGGCCACTGCGCGAGGTCGGCCGAGGCCGACCCGGTGCCCTCGTAGTTCTCGATGTCGGTGCGGCCCACCTTGAAGATCCGGTCGAACCCGGAGCAGTCTGAGGGATTGACCGGGCGGCCGTTGGCCCCGAGCGGGCCGGGCCAGTACTCGAAGTCATCGTACGTCGCGCCGGCCACGCGGAGCTCCCCGTTAACCCGGCCGCCGATCCAGATGCCGGCGGCAAAGATCGGGGAGTGCCCCGAGGCCTGGGGGACGAGGTAGCCGTTGCCGGCGGTGGTGGTGTTCCCGTAGAACAGGCTGCCCGTGTTGAACATGCGCGCGAGCACCTGATTGATGTCGAGGTCGCGCTCGGCCGTGCCCTGCACGCAGCTGCCCGGTTCGAGGACCTGCGCGCCGGCCCCGCGGGACCCCAGTCCCACGAGCAAGAGCGCGGTCAGCAGCAGGAGGCGGTTCAGAGGTCGCATTCGTGCCATCTCCCTGGTATGAAGGGGTGAGGGTTAGCGCGGCGCCGGGCGAAGAGGCTCGCCCGGCGCCGCGTCGATCGGGTTCAGAAGGTGAAGAGGAGGCCGAGC
>DASPKS010000106.1:0-14505 GCA_035628035.1 Rubricoccaceae bacterium | reverse complement strand
GTGGTGTCGAGCGTGACGGCGATCTCGTAGTCGGCGCGGTTCTGCCAGTAGGCGGGGCCGGGGCGGCCGTCGGCGGCGCGGTAGGCGTTCGGCGCGGGGAGGTCGAGCGGCGCGAAGGCGGCGTTGTTGGTGGGCGGGAGCTGGGCCCACGCGGCCGGCGTGAGTGCGAGCAGGGCGACGGCGAGGGCGATCCGGAGAAGGCGCATGAGGAAGAAGGATCGGGAGGGGTGCTAAAAAGGTAGCACCGGGAGGAATACCACGCAGGGCCTATCGCCGGACCCTAGGCAAGCTGTGTAACGCGGCAGGAGGGGACCCGCTTGTGCTGAGGACCTTGATGCCCTTAATTGAGGCAATCGTCGCCCGGCTCCATGCGCCCCACTCGCTTTTTGTTCGTTCTGCTGACCCTCCCCATCGTGGCCTCCGCACAGGAGCCTGACTGGGGCCGCTTCTTCCCGCTCGAAGCGGGCAACCGCTGGATGTACAAGTGGGACTTCGATACCAGCGATCTCTACTACGAGTACCACCGCTTCGTCGTTACCGGGGACACTACCATCGGCGGCGCGGCGTACGCGCTGGTGCAGGCGACCCTGCTCAACCGGCATTACCGGCCGATAGACTCGGCGCGGTGCGCGCTTCGCGTGAGGCCGGTAGGCACAGGGGCAGAGATCGACGAGGTTCGCATTGTGGGTGCGGCCTCGTGTTCGCCTGCTCTAGCTCGGTACTCCGGGATCGACCTCCGGGGGACGCCTCAACCCGGCACGGTCCAAATCAATGGCGAGGAGTATCTGGTCGAGGAGCTTCTCTACGTCGACCATGGCGGTGGGACCTGCATCATACGGGAATACGCTAGATTCGCTGGCGGGATCGGGCCCGTCGAGGCGTCCCTAGACATAGGAGGGATCTGCGGCTTTTACCGATCCGCACTGAACGCTTTGGTCTTTGCCTCGGTGGACGGCGCCACGTATGGGGTGGAGCCGGAATTATTCGAGGTACCGGACTGGCGGCGGTTCTACCCGCTCTCGATTGGGGATCAGTGGGTTTATGCGCTCGCGGATTACCCCGGGGGCAGCCCGTACGAGTGGGTTCTGCGCACCATTGTGGGTGACACGGTGCTCGCCGGGACGGAATACCGGCTGGTCCGGGAGCAGACCTACGCCCCCCCTGGGTCGCCCCGGTCGGAGTCTTTGTGCGCCGTTCGGCTCGATGAGGAGGTAGGCTGGTTCGAGTGGCTCTCAGTAGACGGCCCGTGCAACCCGTATGAGGAGTCGTACCCATCGCGAGGATGGCCCCCCCTTACGGACTCGATGTACGTGGCGCCAGGCGACTCCTTCTCTGTGGGGGGCATCTACTACCCCAACGAGGCCACCTTTCTGATCGGTGCTAGGAATCCTGGCTGGCCCGGTGATTACAACTATGCCAACTTCGTCACCGACGTTGGATTGCTCTACTGGGAATGGTTCTACCCAGGGGAAGAGGCGATGTACCTGGTGTACGGCCGCGTGGGAGGGGTCGAGTACGGCACGGGTATTCCGGTGACGCTCGACCCGACAGCGGAGCCGCCCACAGCCTTCGCCATTGGGGCTGCGTACCCCAACCCATTCCGAGACGCGCTCACGCTCGAAGTCGGTCTGCCAGCGCCCTCGGTGCTGCGCGTGGAGGTGTTCGACGTGCTCGGTCGGCGCGTCCATACCGCCGCCGTCGGCGCGCGCCCGGCGGGCCGATCCGAGGTCCGCCTCGACGGGTCGGCGTGGGCGCCGGGGGTGTACGTCGTCCGCGTGACGACGGCCGACGGGTGGGCCGCCACGCGGCGCGTCGTGCGGGCGCGGTAGTGGATAACCTACCCGGAACGAGGCCGGGCCGGCGGGTTATGTTTGCGGGAGCCGCCGCCGCCCGATGCGCACCTACTCCCTCCCGCCGGACCACCCCCTCGCCGTCCACGAGCCGGCCCTGCCCGACGCCGACGCCGCGGCCGTCGAGCGCCTCCTGACCGGGCTCAACGAGGCCCAGCGCGAGGCCGTCCGCGCCGCCGACGGGCCGGTGATGATCGTGGCCGGGCCAGGCTCGGGGAAGACGCGCACGCTCACGCACCGCATTGCGTACCTCCTCGCCGCCGGGAAGGCGTTCCCGAACCAGATCCTCGCCCTCACCTTCACCAACAAGGCCGCCCGCGAGATGCGCGAGCGGGTCGTCAAGCTCGTCGGCGAGGCGAAGGCGAAGGGGATGTGGATGGGGACGTTCCACGCCGTCTTCGCGCGGGTCCTCCGCCGCGAGGCCGAGCGCGTCGGGTTCACGAAGGACTTCACGATCTACGACACCGACGACACCGAGCGCGTCCTGAAGGAGCTGATGCCGCGGTACGCCGTCGACCCCAAGCGCGTGCCGCCGCGCGCCGTGCGCGGGCGGATCTCCGGCGCCAAGAACCACCTCGTCACCCCCGACGAGTACGCCCGCCTCGCCGCCGACCCCCTCGACGAGGCCGCCGCCAAGCTCTTCGCCCCCTACGAGGAGGCCCTCCGCCGCGCCAACGCGATGGACTTCGACGACCTCCTCGGGTGGCCCATCCGGCTGTTCCAGAACCACCCCGACGTGCTGGAGGCGTGGCAGCGCCGGTGGAAGTACCTCCACATCGACGAGTACCAGGACACCAACCGCGCGCAGTACCTCCTCGCCAAGCTCCTCGCCGCGCGCCACCGGAACCTCTGCGTCGTCGGCGACGACGCCCAGAGCATCTACGCCTTCCGCGGCGCCGACATCCAGAACATCCTCTCGTTCCAGAAGGACTACCCCGAGGCGACGACGATCCGTCTGGAGCAGAACTACCGCTCGACGCAGAAAATCCTCCGCCTCGCCGACCGCATCATCCGCCAGAACAAGGGCCGCCTCGACAAGGAGCTCTGGACCGAGAACGTAGAGGGCGAGCCGGTGCGGCTGATGGAGGCCCTCTCCGAGCGCGACGAGGCGCAGAAGGTCGAGCGCACCATCCGCGACCTCGCCGCGCGGGCGGGCCTCCGGTGGAACGACTTCGCCGTGCTCTACCGCACCAACGCGCAGAGCCGCTCGGTGGAAGAGGCCCTCCGGCGAGGTGGCATCCCGTACCGCCTCGTCGGCGGGGTGTCGTTCTACCAGCGCAAGGAGATCAAAGACGCGCTGGCCTACCTCCGGCTCGCCGTCAACCCGAACGACCAGGTGAGCCTGCTCCGCGTGATCAACGAGCCGACGCGCGGGGTGGGGGACAAGAGCGTCGAGCAGCTCCGCACCTACGCGGCCGAGCACGGGCTCTCGCTCTGGCAGACCCTCCAGGAGCCCGCCGACGCCGGCCTCGCAGGCCGCGCCGCGAAAGCCGTCGAGGACTTCGCCTTCCTCATCGCGCGCCACGCCGCCAAGGCCGAGACCACCCCCGCCGACGACCTCGCGCGGGAGCTCATCGCCGGCTCGGGCCTCATGGCGTCGTACCGCGACGAGAACACGCCGGAGAGCATGGCCCGGCTGGAGAACGTCCACGAGCTCCTCAACGCCGTCGCCGAGTTCACCCAGGGCGGTGAGGGCCGCACGCTCAGCGCGTTCCTCCAGGAGGTCTCCCTCGTCGCCGACGTGGATTCCTTGCAGGAGGACGACAACCGCGTGACCCTCATGACGCTCCACGCCTCGAAGGGGCTGGAGTTCAAGGTGGTGTTCGTGACGGGCCTCGAAGAGGGGCTCTTCCCCCTCGCCGTCGCGGCGCAGGACCCGAAGGAGCTGGAGGAGGAGCGGCGGCTGTTCTACGTGGGCGTCACGCGGGCGCAGGAGCTCCTCTTCCTCTCCTACGCGCGGAGCCGCTACCGCTATGGCGAGCAGCAGGGCAGCCTCCGCAGCCGCTTCCTCGACGAGGTCGACGGCGACGGGATCATCCAGACGGAGGCCGGGCAGGCGTTCCAGGGCCGCCCCAACCGGTTCTCCCTCGACGACGAGGTCCGACTCCAGCGGCGCCCGGCCTCGTCGCCCGACTACAGCGGCCTCGGCGCGCACTACTACCGCCAGAGCCTCCGCCCCGACGCGCCCAAGCGGCGCGAGGTGGACGACGGCGACCGGCGCATCGAGTACGAGGAGGGGGAGGCCCCCGTCGTGCCCGGCACGGAGGTCCACCACGAGACGTTCGGGGCGGGGAAGGTGATCGCGCTCGAAGGGACCGGCGACCGCGCCACGGCGACGGTGTTCTTCCGCTCGGTGGGGCAGAAGAAGCTGAAGCTGAAGTTCGCCCGCCTCCGCGTGCTCGGCTGAGTGGGCGGGACCCTCCGGGAGGACGGGGCGTAGGCCCCGGGCCCCTCTGGTTCTTCGCTCCTCTCATGCTGTTCGGTACCCGCGCCGGGAAGCGCCGCGTGGCGGCCTTCCTGCTCCTGTTCGTCGTGCCGGGCCTCGTCCTGGCGGCCTACTTCTCCGCCCGCGCGCCCGAGCGCGTCCCCCACCTCCCGCCGCCGGTCTACCGCGACCTCCCGACGATCCTCCAGCGGGACACCCTCTACGCGCTCACCTCCTCCAACGCCACCTCGTACTTCCTCTACCGGGGCCAGGCGATGGGGTTCGAGTTCGAGCTGCTCCAGGAGTTCGCCAAGGAGCTCGGCGTCTCGCTCCAGATGCGCGTCGTCCCACGGGACAGCCTCCTCCCCATGCTCAACCGGGGCGAGGGCGACATCGCCGCCGCGCGGCTCGTCCCCACCGACGTCGACACCGTCCACTTCCGCTACAGCGCCGCGCTCTACGAGACGCGGCCGGTCGTGGTCCAGCGCGAGGGCGAGGCCCCGACGGGCGCCCTCTCGCCGCAGGTGGACTCGGCGATGGCCGGGAACGATTCCGTTGTCGCGCCGGAGCGCCCGCCCGCCGGCCGCGCGGCGGCCCGGGAAGCCCGCACGACGGGGCAGCGGCTCCAGGATGTCCTCCGCCTGGCCGTCCGTTACATCCGGGCGCCCGAGGACCTGGCGGGGGAGGAGGTCGTCATGCCCGAGGGGCACCCCTACGTGGACCGCCTCATCGAGCTGGAGGACCGCGTCACCGGTGAGATCAAGGTGGTGCAGGTGGATACGTCGAGCGAGCGGCTCATCCGCGATGTGGCCGGGGGGGCCGTCCGCTACACCGTCGCCGAGGAGAACGTGGCGCGGCTGGAGGAGAGCTACTTCACGAACCTCGCCGTGACCCCCGCCGTCGGCGAGCCGCACCCGATCACGTGGGCCGTGCGCGGGAATGCGCCGGCCCTCCTCCGCACGCTCGACGAGTGGATCGTCCGCCACCGCGACGACCCGGCGTTCGTGCGGCTCTACGAGAAGTACTTCGTGGACCCGCGCGGCTTCCAGGAGCGCGTCGAGAGCCGGTACCTCACGTCCGAGACCGGCACCCTCTCCGACTACGACGCCCTCCTCAGGCGGTACGCCGCCACCATCGACTGGGACTGGCGGCTCCTCGCCGCGCAGACGTACCAGGAGTCGCGCTTCCAGCCACGCGCCACGTCGTGGGCCGGCGCGATGGGGCTGCTCCAGCTCATGCCCGGCACGGCCGGCGACCTCGGCGTGCGCGACGCCTACGACCCCGAGCAGAACGTGTCGGCGGCTGTGCGCTACCTCCGCTGGCTGGACGAGAACTACTGGCGCGAGACGATCCCCGACCCCCGCGAGCGGCTGAAGTTCGTCCTCGCCTCCTACAACGCCGGGGCAGGCCACGTCATGGACGCCCAGCGCCTCGCCCGCCGCTACGGCGGCGACGACAAGCGGTGGCGCGACGTGGCGTTCTGGCTCCTCCGCAAGTCGGAGGCGCGGTTCTACACCGACCCCGTCGTGCGCCACGGGTTCTGCCGGGGGCTGGAGCCGGTGGAGTACGTGGCCCGCATCCTCGACCGGTTCGAGCACTACCGGCAGTTCGTCCCCTCGGCCTGAGGGGCACCGCATCGCCCCCAGGGGGCACCCGTAAGTGGGCTTTCCCTTTCCGAGGCGGGCGGTACCTTCCCGTCCCTCTGACTGCCGCCGCGTTCGCCATGCCTACTTCCGACCTGCCGGAGGGCACCCTCAAGGCCCTCCTCAAGGACGCGCTCGCCGAGGCGCTCCACGAACAACGGGACCTGCTCCACGAGATCGTCGAGGACGCCCTCAGTGAGATGGCGCTCGCCGAGGCGATCCGCGAGGTCGAGGCCAGCGAGCGCCGCATGGGCCGGCAGCCCCGCGGGTTCGCCGCCATCGAGGGGCAGGCCTGAGGGGTAGATTCGGGGGCACCCCTGCTCCCGCCCCCTTGCACCGGCTCCTAGCCCTCTTCCTGATCCTCGCCGTCACTGGCTGCGGGGATGACCGCGAGCGCCTCGTCGTCTACTCCCCGCACGGGCAGGAGTTGCTCTCGGCCTACGAGGCGGCCTACGAGGCCGCGCACCCCGAGGTGGACGTGCAGTGGCTCGACATGGGGAGCCAGGAGGCCCTCGACCGCCTCCGCACTGAGCGCGCGAACCCCCAGGCGAGCGTGTGGTGGGGCGCCCCCCAGACGCTGTTCATGCAGGCCGCCGCCGAAGGGCTCCTCGAGCCGTATACGCCCACCTGGGCCGGCGCCGTCGGCCCCGACGCCCGCGACGACAGCGCGCGCTGGTTCGGGACGTTCCTCACGCCGGAGGTCCTCACCTACAACGACCGCGCGCTCGCGGCCGCCGACCTCCCGCGCGACTGGGACGACCTCCTCGACCCGCGCTACCGCGACCGCATCCTCATCCGGTCCCCGCTGGAGTCGGGCACCATGCGGATCCTCTTCGGTGCGCTGATCCTCCGGCAGCCGAGCGTCGAGGAGGGGTACCGCTGGCTGGCCCGGCTCGACCAGAACACGAAGGGGTACGCCGCCAACCCGACGCAGCTCTACCTCCAGCTCGCGCGCGGCGAGGGCGACCTCACCCTCTGGAACATGCCGGACACCTACATCCAGCGCTCCGAGTACGGCTACCCCTTCGCATACGTGCTCCCCACTTCCGGCACGCCCGTCGTCGTGGACGCCATTGCGCTCGTGCGCGGCGCGCCGCATGCCGCGCGGGCCCGGGAGTTCTACGAGTTCGTGACCTCGACGGAGGCGCTCGTCGACCAGGCCCGCCGCTTCCACCGCCTCCCCGCCCGCACCGACGTCCCGCGCGACAGCCTCCCCGAGTGGATGCGAACCCTCGACCTCCGCCCGATGCCGCTCGACTGGGCCCGCCTCGCCCGCGAGGGGCCGGAGTGGATGCGCGTGTGGGAGGAGCGCATCAAGGGACGCGGCGCTGAATACCTGAGCGAGGCGGGCAGCTAGGCGCCGGGCGCACTCCACGCGCCGCCGAGGACGGTGCCCGTCGCGCCCTGCTGGACGTAGGCAGCCACGGCGGCGTTCGCCCCCTCGAGCCCCTCAGGGAGGCGAAGGGTAGCGGTGCCCGAACCGGCGTCGACCGTCTGGAAGACGCGAACGACGTTGGCGTGGCGGAGCCGCCGGCCGCCGTTCTCGCCGCGACCCACGCGCACGTCGGCGCTCCGCTGCACGAGCGCAAGGTGGAGCACCGCGCCCTCGGGCGCGCCCGTCACGGCGTAGGTGGCTTCGAGCGCGCGGCCGTCGCGGCGGACGGTGAGCGTTACGGGTACCTCCGCGGGATGGGACAGCGCGGCGTCGAGGTGGCGGCGGGCCTCCGCACGGCGCGAGCCAACGAACGCGGTGGTTCCGTTCAGGACCATCTGGGGGGTGTATACGCGGCCGTCGCCGCGTGCGCGGGCATAGGCGCGCTGGCGGTTCGAGAAGGCGACGCTAGAGAACGGGTCGCGCCAGCCGAGGTCGTCCCAGTAGTCCACGTGGAACGAGAGCGCGAGTACCCCCGCGCGGTCTTCGGCTACGAGCTCCTTGAGCAGCGCGTCGGCCGGCGGACACGACGAGCACCCTTCCGAGGTGAACAACTCAACCACGGCGACCGGCGTGGCGGTCGTGGCCGCTGGAGGAGGCATGGGGTCCAGAGCGTCAGCCCCGCACGCGAGCGCGAGCAGCGTTGCAGCGGTGATGAGGAAGGCGTAGAGCGGCATGGGAAGGCTGGAGCAGCTGGGCGGAGTCTACAGCCGCGTGAAAGGCAGAGCCTCACGAAAGCATCCGCCGACCAGGGCAATAAAGAAGGGCCGAGCCCGAAGGCCCGGCCCATGTAGTCTGGAGGGGGCAGCGGGACCGGACGGCTTACTTCTTCCCGAAGAACCAGTAGGCGAGGAGTCCGATGAAGGGGAAGAAGAAGATGACGAGGCACCAGAGCACCTTCTCGCCGGTCGGCCGTGCGCTGTTGAGCACCTCGACGATGGCGATGACGTCGAGGACGAGGACGATCAGGCCGCAGACCCCCGTGGCGAACGGGTTGCGGAGGCCGTCGAGGACGGTGTCCGGGCCGCACCCGGCCAGGGCCAGCGTGAGCACGCCGAGGACGGCGACGGGGAGGGAACGGAGGCGGTTCATCGGCAGCAAGGTCGGTGGAGGAAATCAGAGATTCCCAGAGGGGAAAGAACGGATCAGCGCTGGGCGCTCTGGACGGTCTTCCGCCCGAAGGCGAGGTAGAGCAGCACGCCCACGACGGGGATGCACACGAGGGCGATGAGGCCCACCTTCACGCCGAGCGCGAGGTAGGTCTTCCAGATGGCGATGGAGGCCAGCGCGGCGAGGATGGCGTTGAGCACGGCGAGCGCCGCGAGGAGCACGGCCTTGGTGAGGCCCAGGAGGGAGGCGGCGAGCAGCAGCGTCATCGGGGTGAAGGGGTCGTGAACAGGGGGGCGGTACGGGGGTCTTTTCGGGAGGTTGCATTCCCGAAGGAGGGAACTCCCGGACTCCTCACCGAGCCGCCCGCAGCATACCCGTAACTTGGGCCCATGCGCATCGGACCCATCGAGCTCGGCCCGCGCCCGCTCCTCCTCGCCCCGATGGAGGACGTGAGCGACCCGCCGTTCCGCCTCCTCTGCAAGCGGTACGGCGCGGACCTCCTCTACACCGAGTTCATCTCCTCGGGCGGGCTCGCCTACGGCGCCGAGAGCTCGATCCAGAAGATGGAGTTCTACGAGGAGGAGCGCCCCCTCGCCATCCAGATCTTCGGCGGCGAGGAGGCACAGGTCCGCGAGGCCGCCCGCCTCGTCGACGCGCAGGGACCCGACCTCATCGACATCAACTTCGGGTGCCCCGTCAAGAAGGTGGTCTGCCACGACGGGGGGGCGGGGATCCTCCGCAACCTCCCCAAGATGCAGGCCCTCACGGCGGCCGTCATCGAGGAGGCCACCCGGCCCGTCACGGTCAAGACCCGCCTCGGCTGGGACGACGCCTCCATCCAGATCCTCGACGTGGCGCGGATGCTGGAGGAGACCGGCGTCGCCGCGCTCGCCGTGCACGCCCGCACGCGCAGCCAGATGTACAACGGCGGCGCGCGGTGGGACTGGCTCCGCCGGCTCAAGGACGAGGGCGGCCTCTCCATCCCCCTCATCGGCAACGGCGATGCGACGACGCCCGAGAAGGTGGAGGAGATGTTCGAGGCCACCGGCGTCGACGCCGTGATGATCGGGCGGGGCGCTATTGGCAACCCGTGGATCTTCCGCGACACGAAGGCCTTCCTAGAGACGGGCGAGGTACCGCCCCCGCCGTCGTGGGAGGAGCGCGTGGCCGTCGTGGCCGAGCACGTCACGCTGAAGTGCGCGTGGCTCGGCGAGCGGAAGGGGGTGCTGGAGATGCGCCGGATGTACGGCGGCTACTTCAAGGGGCACGCCCACGCGAGCCAGCTTCGGCAGCGGCTCGTCCAGGCCCCTACACAGGCCGAGGTGCTCGACCTCCTCCTGAACACCCGCGAGGGCGCGCCCGACGTGCAGGTGCACGTGCCGGTGACGGTTCGCCCCGCCGTCCTCCCGCCGAAGGCGCGCCTGCCCCGCCCCGCGACGAAGGCAGCCTGAGGGTCAGTCAAGCCCGAGGCGAGCCGCTTCGCGTTCGAGCGCCGCGATGACGTTGGCGATATGCACGTCGAGCGGCATCCCCAGCTCGTCGGCGCCCTGCCGGATGTCGTCGCGGCTGACGGCGGCGGCGAACGTCTTGTCCTTGAGCTTCTTCGTCACCGAGCGCGGCTCCATCCCGCGTAGCCGGTCCGGGCGTACGTAGGCGACGGCCGTCACGAACCCGGCCAGCTCGTCCACCGCGAACAGCGTCTTTGCTAGTACGGACTCCCGCGGGACGCCGCTGTACTGCGCGTGCCCGAGGATGGCCGTGCGGATTTCTTCCGGGTAGCCGAGCCGCTCCAGCTCGCGCACGCCCACGAACGGGTGCTCCTCCGGCGTGGGGTGGCGCTCGTAGTCCATGTCGTGCAGGAGACCGGTGATCCGCCACGTCTCCTCGTCCTCCCCGAAATGCTCCGCGTACCACCCCATCGCGGCCTCTACGGCGTACGCGTGGCGGCGCAGGCTCTCCGTCTGCGTCCACGCGTGGAAGAGGGCGAGGGCGTCGGCGTAGGCGGGCATGGCTCAGAAGATATCCACGAGGCGGAGGTCGCGGAGGTAGCGCGCGGGGTTCTGCTGGAAGTCGTAGAGGAGCTGCTGGAGGGAGAGCGTGGCTGCGTTCGCGTTGTTATAGAGCGAGGGGTCGCGGAGGAAGAGGCCGAGCGTACCGTCGGGGTTGTTGAGGGTGGCGAGCGTGGTGTCGAGCCGCGCCGTGACGGGGCCGAGGCCGGCGAGGCCGCGCTCGGCCTCGGTGAGCGTCCGGTTGAGCTGCCGCACGGTGAGGGCGAGGGAGTCGCTGTTCTCGGCAGAGAACCGGCGGAGGTCGGCGGTGAGCGCCTCGGCGCCGGCAGCGGCACGCTGGAGGCTCACGAGGGTGGCGCTCAGGCGTGCCCGCTCCGAGAGGAGGAGGGCACTCGTGGTCGCGGTGAGCTGGCGGAGCTCGGCCAGCGTGGCCGCCACGTCGCCCTCGGTGGCGGTGATGAGCTGGTGCGTGGCGTCGAAGGTGAGGGCCGCGCTGGCGAGGAGGGTGTCAGCGCGGGCAGCGAGCTGCGGGGCACGGGCCGAGAGTTCGGTGAAGAGGTCGCCCCCGGGTACGGTGTAGAGCGTGTCGCCCGGCTCGAGCGCGTCGCGGCCATCGCCCTCGGCCGGCGGGGTGATGGCGACGGTCACGCTCCCCAGCGCCGCGAGCCCGGAGGTGCCGACCGTCGAGCCGCGCGGGATCGAGAAGCCCGGCTCCATCTCCAGGGTGAAGTAGACCCGCCGCGCGTCGTCGCTCAGGCGGACGCTCTCCACGGCGCCCACCTTCACGCCTGAGAGGAAGACGAGCGTGCCGGGCGAGACCCCCTGGGCGTTTTCGAACACCGCCACGAGCGGGTAGCCGCCGCCGAAGAAGGGGCGGTCCTCGAGGAAGCGGATGCCAAAGAAGAGAGCGAGGGCGGCGAAGATCACCACCAGGCCGACCTTGAGCTCGTTGCTGAGACGCATGAGGGCGGGGTTAGCGGGTCACGCCGCGGGAGCGGGTGCGCCGATCTGGTACGCGTTCGCGCGGACGAACGAGCCGAGAGCAGCGTCCTCCGAGGTGTGGAGGTCGGCGATGGTGCCGAGCCAGTGCAGCCGGCCTTCGTGGATGAACCCGACGCGATCCGCGATGTTGAGGACGGAGTGCATGTCGTGCGTGATGACGATGCTCGTGGCCCCGATCTCGCGGGAGAGCCGGTTGATCAGCTCGTCGATGGTGTTCGAGGTCTCCGGGTCGAGCCCGCTCGTCGGCTCGTCGTAGAGGATGTACCGCGGCTCGATGGCGATGGCGCGGGCGAGGGCGACGCGCTTCTGCATCCCACCCGACAGCTCGTTGGGCCGCTTGGGCCCCACGTCGGGCAGCTCCACCAACGCGAGGCACTCCAGCGCGCGGCGGCGGACCTCGCGCGGCTTCATGTCGGTGAACGTGCGGAGCGGGAACTCGACGTTCTCGACGGCCGACATGGAGTCGAACAGCGCGCCACCCTGGAAGAGCACACCGAACTTCCGCCGGACACGGCGGAGGCCCGCGTAGGGGAGGGCGTCGAGCGCCTCGCCGTCTACGACGACGCGGCCGCGCTCGGGCTTGAGCAGGCCGACGAGGTGCTTGAGGAGCACGCTCTTCCCCGACCCCGAGCGACCGATGACGGCGAACGTCTCGCCCTCGCGGATCTCCAGCGAGACGTCGTGGAGGACGGGGCGATCGCCGAAGCTCTTCGAGAGGTGCTGGACTTCGATCACGGGGCTACAGGAGGATCGCGGCGCAGAGGTAGTCGGCCAGGAGCACGAGCACACAGCTCATCACGGCGGCCATCGTGGTGGAGACGCCCACGCCCTCGGCGCCGCCCCGCGTGTAGTACCCCATGTAGCACGAGACCGACGTGATGGCGAACCCGAACGTAACCGACTTCACCAGCCCGAAGAACACGTCGTACGGGCGGAAGGGGTCGCGCGCGCCCTCCCAGAAGAACGCCATCGTGAGCTTCCCGCTCGCCTGTGCGACGAGCGCGCTCGTCGTGAGCCCCACGACGACCGAGATCACGTAGAGCGCGGGGAACATCAGCACGCCCGCCAGCACGCGCGGGACAACGAGGTACGAAAGGGAGTTCACCCCCATCGCCTCCATCGCGTCGATCTGCTCCGTCACGCGCATCGTCCCGAGCTCGGCGGCGATCCGCGCGCCGACGCGCCCGCTCAGCACGAACGCCGTCACGAGCGTGCCGAGCTCCAGCACCATCGCCTGCTCCGAGAACGTGCCGACGAGGGAGAGCGGGAGGAGGGGGTTCTCGAGCTGGTAGAGCGCCTGCACGGCCGTCACGCCACCGGTGAACGCCGTCGCCAGCGCCACGATGGGGATGGACTCCACGCCGGTGCGGACCATCTGCACCATGAGGTTCTGGAGGTAGAGCCTCGGCTTGAGGTCACGCGGGACGTTGAACGCCCGGAGGAGGAGCAGCCAGTACCGCCCGATGCTCGCGATCGCGCGGGCGGGGCGGTCGAGGAGGGCGGCCGTGCCGTTGGCGAAGATGGAGGCCATCGCGGGGTGACCGGCAGGTGTCAGGGACGGGACGTAAACTCGTCCGGTAAGCGCGTCCGGCTGCAGGGGGCGCCAAGTTAGCAGCCGGGGGCTGGGGCCCTCGGTGGGATGAGCCGTTCCTCCGAATCTTTGCCCGGCCCGATTTCTCGTTATGGCCAAGGCCCGAACCCGCTACGTCTGCCAGGAGTGCGGCCACGCCAGCCCGCGCTGGGCCGGCCGCTGCCCCGACTGTGGGGCGTGGAACACCCTCGTCGAGGAGGCCGCCCCCACGCCCGTCAAGGCGCCGGTGATCCGGGGTCGCATCGGTCCGGCCGACGCCGACAGCCGCCCCCTGCGGCTGACCGACGTGGCGGTGGGGGAGCACGCCCGGATGGCGACGGGGCTGGCCGAGTTCGACCGGGTCCTTGGGGGCGGCATCCTCGACGGCTCCCTTACACTCATCGCCGGCGACCCCGGGATCGGGAAGTCCACGCTGATGACGGAGCTGGGGCGGCACCTCGCGGGGCGGCCCCTCCTCTACGTGACGGGCGAGGAGTCAGCGCAGCAGGTGAAGCTCCGCGCCGAGCGCCTCGGCGTGGACACCGACGCGTTCTACCTCCTCCCGGAGACGAACGTCGAGACCATCCTGGCGGCGGCCTACGACCTCCGCCCGGACCTCCTCGTCGTCGACTCGATCCAGACCGTGTTCCGCCCGGACGTGGAGAGCGCGCCCGGCTCGGTGGCGCAGGTCCGCGAGTCCACGGCGGCGCTGCTCGACCTCACCAAGCGGCTCCCCGTCTCGACGTTCCTCGTGGGCCACGTCACGAAGGCCGGCGCCATCGCAGGGCCACGCGTGCTGGAGCACATGGTCGACACCGTGCTCTACTTCGAGGGGGACCGCCACCACGCCTACCGCGTCCTCCGCTCCGTCAAGAACCGGTTCGGGCCGGCCCACGAGATCGGCGTGTTCGAGATGCGCGAGGGGGGGCTCGTGGAGGTCGAGAGCCCGAGCGCGCTGTTCCTCAGCGAGCGCGCCTTCGGCCAGAGCGGGAGCGTCGTCGTGGCCTCGCTCGAAGGGACGCGCCCGATGCTCGTAGAGGTGCAGGCCCTCGTCACGCCCGCCTCGTACGGCACCCCGCAGCGAACGGCCAACGGGTTCGACGGCCGCCGCCTCCAGCTCCTGCTTGCTGTGCTGGAGAAGCGGGAGGGGATGCGGTTCTCCCAGTACGACGTGTTTCTCAACGTGGCCGGCGGCGTGCGGCTCGAAGAGCCGGCCGTGGACCTCGGTGTCGCCCTCGCCGTCGCCTCCTCGCTCCGCGATGTCCCCGCCGACTCGGCGACGGTAGTCGCCGGGGAGGTAGGGCTCGGCGGCGAGGTCCGCGCGGTGGGGCGGGTCGAGCCGAGGCTGGCCGAGGCGCGCCAGCTCGGCTTCGAGCGCTTCCTGCTGCCGAAGTCGAACCTCAAGGGGGTGACGCCGCCGAAGGGGCTGGAGCTGCTCCCCGTCGAGCGGCTCGGGCAGGCGCT
>DASPKS010000105.1:0-11019 GCA_035628035.1 Rubricoccaceae bacterium | reverse complement strand
CGACGCGGGTGGGCAACGGCCCCTTCCCGACGGAGCTGACCGACGGGGTCGGCGAGCGGCTCCGCGCCGAGGGCCGCGAGTACGGCGCCACGACCGGCCGCCCCCGCCGCTGCGGCTGGCTCGACGGCGTCGCCCTCCGCTACACCACCCGCCTCAACGGGTTCACCGACCTCGCCGTCACCAAGCTCGACGTGCTCTCGGGGATGCCGGAGCTGAAGGTCTGCACCCGCTACCGCCTCGACGGCAAGGAGACCGACCGCTTCCCTAGCGACCTCCCCTCGCTGGAACGGGTCGAGCCGGTCTACGAAACGCTGCCTGGCTTCGAGGGGGACCTTACGGAGGCGGCCGCCTACGAGGACCTCCCGCCGAGCGCCCGCGCCTACCTCGACTTCGTGTCGGATTTCCTCGGCGTCCCCATCTCGATGGTCTCTACGGGGCCGCGCCGCGAGGAAACGCTGGTCGTGGGGTAGGTGGAAGAGCCGACGCGGGGTGTCTCTAGATTCCCGCTCTTCCGGTCTCTCGATGCCTTGAAGGCCTATCGCACCAGCGTCAAGATCAAGCTAGGGCTGATCGTGGCCGCGGTCGCCATCGCGGTCGCGTCGCTCGCCTACACCAACGCCCTCGCCGACCGGCTCCAGGCACGGGAGCAGGAGGCCGTGCGGCTGTGGGCGCGCGCCATCGAGTACCAGGCGCAGGCTGTGTTGGGCAACCCGTACTACGAGACCTTCGAGGCCCTCTCGCGGGCCGTCGAGAGCGGCGACGTCCCCGTCGCCGAAGCGGACTCCTTCGAAGCGGCCCTCGAGTGGGCCCGGTCGATGCCGCCCAGCGGCGAGCTCGACTTCGTCTTCAATCAGATCGTCGAGCCAGCCCGGTTCAACGTCCCCGCCGTCATCACCGACACGGCGATCACGATGGTGACGAGCGCCCGCCACGTAGACGTGGACTCGACGGCAGGGGAAGCGGAGATCACGCTGCAGCTCCTCGCTCGCGCACGCGCCTTCGACGAGGTCAACGAACCCATCCGGTTCGCCTACTACGGCGGGCAGGTACAGCTTGTCCACTACGGCGAGTCCGACCTCTCTCGGGTGCTTCGGTGGTTCCCCTTCGTCCAGCTCGGCTTCGTCGCGCTGTTCATCTTCGTGGGCTACCTCGGCTTCTCGTACGTCCGCCGCAACGAACAGAGCAGCCTGTGGGTGGGGATGGCGAAGGAAGCCGCGCATCAGCTCGGCACGCCGATTTCCAGCATGATCGGGTGGATCGAGCTGCTCCGCCTCCAGCGGGAGGACGACCCCGTCGTGGGAGAAGTCACCGACGAGCTAGAGCGGGATGTAGACCGCCTCCGCCTCGTGGCCGACCGCTTTTCGAAGATCGGCTCCCGTCCGGAGCTATCGCCGACCGACCTCGCTGCGGTCATCGAACACGTGGCCGGCTACATCCGGCGACGCATTCCCGAAAGCCGCCACATCCGGTTCGACGTCCAGGTTCCGGGAGGGCTCGTCGTGCGCCTGAACGCGGAGCTGTTCGAGTGGGTGGTCGAGAACCTCCTCAAGAACGCGCTTGATGCCATCGAGGGGGACGGGCGGATCAGCATCACGGCGCGGCGCGAAGGATCCGGCGTCGTTGTAGAGGTGCGCGATACGGGGAAGGGCATGGACCGCGCGACGGCCCGCCACATCTTCCGCCCAGGGTTCTCGACGAAGAAGCGGGGCTGGGGGCTGGGGCTGAGCCTCGCCAAGCGGATCGTCGAGGACTACCACGGGGGGACGCTCGCCCTCAAGGAGACGCGGCCGGGCGGCGGCACCACATTCTGCATCACCCTGCGGGCGGCCGAACACCCAGCCCCTCCGCGGCCCCCCCTCAGGGCCCTGTCTGAAGCCCACTAACGAAGGCGGGCTCGGCCGTAGTGACGGCGGTGTAAATAGCCGCGCGGCGGCGCCAGCTCACGAGGTAGTAGTCGTCGAGGCGGCGGACGTCGCGGGCCTCGTCGTCGGCGAGGCGGGTGTAGACGGCCGGGGGGAGGGCGAGGGCCTCGCCGGCGGCATCGAGGAGGGCGTAATCGTAGACGTAAACCGTGATGGGCGCGCCGTTCGCTGCGCGGTAGCGGAGCACCGGCATCTGGACGTCGGAGACGATCTCGGCGATGCCCGCCCCTTCGAGCGTCGCGCCGTTCAGCTCGGGCACGGTGATGGGCCACCCGAACTCCCCAACGATGAACGTCTCGGCCTCGGCAGGGTCGGGGGTCTCTACGGCAAGACGGACCCCTGCCGCCTGCTCAGCCGCTAGGGCGAGGAGGTCGTTATCGGCGGGGGGGACCGGCCGGAAGAAGTAGAATGCCAGCGCCGCCCCCACGAGGAGCAGCACGATCACGGCGAAGAAACCTGGTCCGATACGCCGCCGGCCGATGGGCTCGGGCGGCGGGAACGTCTCCCGTGAAGGAAGCCAGGGCCGGACCGGCGTGACCTGCGGCAGCTCGGCGAAGGAGGGCTCGCCGGCGGCGGCCTGGTCCGCGCGCTCGGCCACGAAGAAGTCGGCCAGCTCCTCGTCGGCCTCGCCCGTCGTCGTTGGCGGTGCGGGCTCCTCTTCCCGGAGCGCGTCGGCCAGCTCGGCGTCGGCCAGCTCCCCGTCATCGGGGGGGCCGTCAGATGGGTCCGGGGAAGGCGTCGTGGCGAAGAGGACCATCGGGCTCAGGGTTCGTCGGTGAAGACGAGGCTGACGGGGCTGCCTTTTCGGATGGAGAGGAGCGCGGCGGCGTCCCCGCCGCGCACGCCAATTTCGAGATAGCCGCTACTCCCGTAGAGCGCCAGCGGCTCGCCGTGCGCGACGGCGCCGTACGTGGGACGGAGACCTTCCAAGATCGCCGCCCCTGTGTAGACCTTCAAGCCGCGTCCACCGCGCAACCCTTCCAGAAGCACGCGCGGGATGTTCGTGACGGCGTTACCGTAGCGGTCCACGTGAACCACCCACCCCCGCACGCCCTCCTCGTCGGCGAGGGGGAGCGCCCAGTGGAGGCGCTCGATGGCGTCGATGGGGGAGCCCACCTCGTCGAGGCGGCGACCGGCGGCGAGGTGGGCGGCGGCCGGACCGAACACGTCCCGGCCGTGGAAGGTCGGGGCGGGGTCGGAGGTGCGCCAGAAGGTGGGGTCGTCCAGGGAGACCGCCGCTTCGGGCTCTGCGCCGTCGAGCAGGAGCGCGAGCAGTCCGTTGTCGGGTCCGACGAAGGTGTGCAGTCCCTCGGGGGTCGCGAAGCGCGCGGCAAGGGCTCGCCGGGCGGTGCCCACGCCGGGGTCCACGACGGCCAGGTGGATGGTGCCCGCCGGGAAGTAGGGGACCACCTGCCGGAGGACGAAGGCCGCCTCCATCACGTCTTGCGGCGTGACCTCGTGTGTAACGTCAACGAGGCGTAGTCCCGGCTCGACGGCGAGCATCGCCCCCTTCATCGCCGCGACGTAGGCGTCCTTCAGGCCGAAGTCGGTCGTGAGCGTGACGGCGGGGAGCACAGACGTGGGCAAGAGGGGGCGAAAAGATAGCCATGGGGCAGCGGTGCCACCGGTAGGGCGCGGCCAGGCGGCCCCCACGAGGGGCGTATCTTTCGGCCCTCTCCACCTCCGCAGCCATGCCCGCCGCTCCGCCGGGTCGTACGGTTCTCGACGAGCGCGCCGCGCGCCTGAGCGCGCGCCATCAGGAGGTCCTCGCCGACTTCATCGGGCTCTGGGGGGAGATGGCTTCTGCATGGGGGATCAACCGCTCCATGGCCCAGCTTTTCGCGCTCCTCTACGCATCGGAGCGCCCGCTCGACACCGACGAGATCATGGAGCGCCTCCAGATCAGCCGGGGCAACGCCAACACCAACCTCCGCTCCCTCGTGGACTGGCGGCTCATCGAGCGGACGACCCTGCCGGGCTCGCGGAAGGACTACTACCTCGCGGAGAAGGACGTCTGGAAAATCACCTCCATCATCATCGAGGAGCGACGGAGGCGCGAGATCCAGCCCGTCCAGCACGCGCTGGCGGGGGGGGCGGAGCGGCTAAGGTCGGCGGGTACCCCGCTCTCACCGGCCGAGGCGCACCTCGCCGAGCGGATGGAGGCGCTCGTCCGCTTCCTCGACGTGTTCGAGGGGTTCACGGGTGCACTCCTCCCGTTCCTCCACGAGCGGAACGTGACGAAGGTCCAGAAGCTCATCCGCTTCGCGCGGCGGCTGCGCCGAGATCCCGCTGCGAATGAGTGACCCACCCTCCGGGCACGCGACCGGGGAAGAGGGGGAGGCCCTCGCTGCAGCGTACCTCGAAGCGAAGGGGTTCCGCGTGCTCGAAACGAACTACCGCTTCTCGCGGGAAGAGATCGACCTCGTGTGCTTCCGGCCGGAGGGGCAGGGGGGCGAACTCGTGTTCGTCGAGGTGAAGACACGGCGGGGGCACGGGTTCGGCCGCCCTGAGGAGGCGGTGGGTCCGGCGAAGCGGAAGGCAATCCTGCGGACCGCCGAGGCGTACCTCCACGAGCACCGCCTAGAGGGCGCGTCGTGTCGGTTCGATGTGGTCGCCATCACGCTCGGCCGCGGCGAGCCACAGATCGAGCACTTCGAGCACGCCTTCGGCTACTTCTTCTAGCCGCAGGGGCGCCCCCTCCCTTCACCACGCCACGCGCCGAGGCGGGCGCGTAGAGGCCCGCTCGCGCTCGTCGGAAGCGGCCAGCCGGACGGGCGGCGCCTCAACGGGAATTCGGGAGGCCGCCTCCATCTCGGCGCGGGCGTCGGCCAGCCGCTCCGCGCGCGTCCGGGGCCGCCGCGTGGTCCCCGACGTGACGAGCGCGGGCTCGCGCGGCGCGGCCGGGTCTGCAGGGCGGATGGCGTCGTGGTAGTCGAGCGAGGTGCCGGCGAAGTAGAAGTCGAGGATCTCTCGATACGAGTGGCCCTCCCGCGCCATCCCCCGTGCCCCATACTGGCTCATCCCGACGCCGTGTCCCCAGCCACGCCCTTCAAAGACGAAGTCGCCGCCACTGGGGTAGACTTCGAAGTGCGTGCTGCGGAGCGTCCGCGAGCCGAAGACCGCGTTGACCGCCGAGCGGAAGTCGGACCCGCGCACCGTGGCCTGCCGTGCGCCGTGGAGGCGAACCTGGCGGACGCGCCCGTCGCCGCCCCGATCAGCCACCTCGATGCCCGTTACCGTGCCGCCATACCGGCGGCTGAGCGCGGCGAGGAGCCGGCTCGACGAGGCGCGCGTGGTCCAGTGATGGTCGGGCGCCTCGCTGTCGTAGGGGTCGGGGCGGCCCCGCAGGTAGGCGATGGGCGCGCCGTTCCAGACGCTCTCGTTGTCTGCGGTGTGGCCTCCCGAGGAGGAGTAGTACACGGCCTCGGCCAGCGCCCCCGCATACGTGAGTACCTCGCCGCGCGTGGCCTCGGCCGCGGCACGCGAGGTGGCCGTCTCCTGCCCGGCGCCCCGGTAGACCTGCGAGCCGGTGTCGTCGGAGAGGTCATGGGAAGCGTGGCGGCCGGCGTTTTTGAGGGCGTACGTCCGTGCGAGGACCGCCTGTGCCTTGACACCTTCGGGCTCCTCGAACGGATACTCGCCTGCGACGACGCTGGCTACGTAGTGCTCCAGCGGAACGTAGTTGACCAGCCGGAGCGCGCCGCCGTCGGCCTCGATGGAGAGGGCGCCGTAGTAGCTCCGCCGCGCATTCCCCGCGCGCACGCTCAACCGCTCGTCACGCCCCGGCACGGCCTCCACGACGGCGGCCTCCCAGTCCCCGGAGGAGGTCCGGACGCGGAGTTGCCCGCCGGCGCGCTCGACGGTGGCCTGCTCGCCTGGCACGAGGACCGTGAGCGGCTCGCTGGAGCGGTCGGCGTGGAGCATGAGCGGGCCCTCGTCAGCGGACACGACCGCCGTGCGGGGCCCCCCCAGCACCTTCACGCGGACGATGGGATCGTCCTGCGCGGCGGCGATAGCGGGCAGGAGGCACAAGAGGGCGGTGAGTCGCAAGGCAAGCATCGGGGTGCGGGGGAATCCCAATGGTTTATCGGCCAGAGCGTCAGGGCGTTAAACCGTGACCGTCGTTTGCCGCCTCAGAGGCTCAGCCGGTCCCTGAGCTCCTTCGAGCGAGTCCTGCTGGCGATGACCTCGTGGCCTCCGGCGAGGACCAGCTTGAACCGCCCGGAGAACCACGCGATCATCTCGCGGATGTGGCGGACTTGTACGAGCGCCGACCGGTGGACCCGAATGAACTCCTGCGGGTCGAGACGCTGTTCGAGCGCGTCGAGCGTGTATGAGGCGATGTGGCGAGCTACCGTCGCCGGGCCGCCGGGCGGGCGCGTGAGCACGAAGAGCCGCGTGATGCCGTCGTGGACCTCGGCGGAGAGGAGGTCCTCCACCGGGACGATGAGGAGGCGGTCGCGGCCAGGGATCGAGAGCTGCGTGAGGTAGTCCCGGCCGGATCGACGCTCGCCGGCGCGAAGGCTGGGCCGGTCGAGATACTCGAGGAGCTCGGCGAGGCGGTCCTCCTGTCGCTTCCGCCCGTCCGCGCCGGCCGTGCGCCGCTGCTCGACGCGGGCGACGGCCGAGGCGAGCCGGACCTCCTCGATGGGCTTGAGGAGGTAATCCACCGCGTTGGCTTCGAAGGCGCGCACGGCGTACTCGTCGAACGCCGTCGTGAACACGACGGCGGGCCGGTGCTCCGGCGCGATCCGGTCCAGCACGTCGAACCCGTCGTACTCCGGCATGCGCACGTCGAGGAAGAGGAGGTCGACGGGGTCGTCCTGGAGCCACTCCAGCGCTTCGATGCCATCGGCCGCCTCGCCGACGACTTCGAGCCTTCCGGCCTCCTCGAACGGTTGGAGGAGCCGGCAGAGCCGCTGCCGCGCGGGGGCTTCGTCGTCGACGACCAGGGTCCGGAGCATGAGCGATAGGGGTTGGAGGGAAGAGATCTGCTACGACGGGGCGAGGGGGATTTGAATCCGGGCAACGGTGCCTTGTTCTGGGGCGCTTTCGAAGGAAAGCAAGTCGGTCCGCCCATAGAGCCGTTCGAGTCGGGAGGCTACGTTCCGTAGGCCGATCCCGAAGAAGTCGATTCCGCCGTCTTCCGCTAGGGCCATGGCTTCCTCGTCGCCTGCCAGCACCGGCGCCGCCGGGAAGAGGGCCGGAATGCCCACGCCGGTATCGGCCACGGCGATCTCGGCGGTCCCATCGGGGAGCCGGCGGCTCGACAGCCGGACGGTCCCGCCGCCGCGCTTCCGCTCAATCCCGTGCTTGACCGCGTTCTCGACGAGGGTCTGGAGCGAGAAGGCAGGTACAGGGAGGGTGGCGAGGGAGTCGTCGAGCGCTTCTTCTACCTGGAGCGCCTCGCCGAAGCGGGCCTGCTCAATGGCGAGGTACTGCCGGACGAGTCGGAGCTCCTCCTCAAGCGGAACGAACGTGCGGCTCCCGGCCTGGAGCACCGTCCGGAAGAGCGCCGCGAGGTGTTCCACAACCGACTCCGCTTCCTCCGGCCGCTCCCCGATGAGGGCGGCGATGGTGTTGAGCGCGTTGAACAGGAAGTGGGGGTTGATCTGGGCGCGGAGGGCGGCGAGATGGGCCTCCGCACTCTCCCGCACGAGCGCCTGCTCGCGTTCGAGGAGCCCAAGGCGCTCCATCGCGAGGGCAAGCTGACCGCACAGCGCCCTCAGCATCTCGACGTCTTCCAGGTTGTAGACCGCGCGGCGCCGCACCTTCCTGCCGAGCACGAATACCCCTACCGGGACGCCTTGGCCCCCCGTCACGGGCACGGCGAGGGCAGCCCCGACGGCTCGAAGCGTAGCGGCGTCGCCAGGTGCGAGGCTGCTTTCGTTCAGCTCAGCGTTCGCGGCCCACACCTTTCCTTCTTCCTGGATCTGGGACCAGACCCGCCCAAGCTCGGCGCGCGTGAAGTACGGCGGCTCCGGTCGCCACGACGCCTGCACCCAGCGCTCTTGCGGGGTGCCGAGGCCGGCGCGAAGGAACAGGACGGCCGACCGAACCCCGAGCGCCTCGCCGACGACTTGCACCGTATCGTGGGCCAGCCGCTCGGGGTCTAGGTACGTCCGCACGCGATCACCGAACCGGTTGAGCCGCTGCCGTGCGCGCTGGCGCTCGGTGGTGAACAGGTCGGCCGTCATCCGGCGGAGCGGCCGGGCCAGCCGCTCGGCGATGAGGAGGAGGACCACCATCCAGAGCCCCGCCACGACGTCGCTGTCGGCCGTGCCGGGGGCGCCTAGCGCTTCGAGGAGCCAGAGCCCCCCGACGAAAGCAAAGAACAGCCCGCCCAGCGCCGCGAGGTACGCGAGGCTCCGCGAGAGGACGGTGTCGAGCCGACCATACCGAAGCGAAGCCACCGAGACCAGCCCGACCGGGAGGACGGAGAGGAGCTGGAGCAGGAGGATGATCCATGCAACCGTTTCGTCGTTGCCCGTCGCGAGGAGCGGGAGCGCGTTGTACGCGAAGAGCGCACCAAGCAGAGCAAAGACGAGGATGCCCGCGCTGCCTAGCCTGCTGAACGGCGGCGCCGGGTAGTGCTCGTCGGCGGGCCTGCGGAGGGCCGGCACGAGGAGCGGCAGCCCCGTCGCGGCCGCCACGTAGCAGCACACGTAGAAGAGGATCGGCCGGAGAAACGCGTCGGGAGGGATGGGGCCGATCGTCCCCCGCACTGTCGCCACGAGGACCGCCACGCCGAGCATCACCGGGGCGACGTAGATCATCGGGCGGACCCACCGCGTAGCCTGCCGGACGTCCGAAGCGTCGAGCAAGACGTGGCGCAGGAGGAACGCGGGGAACAGGATCCAGCCCGCCAGCGAGAGCAAGGTGAGGCCGTCGAAGGCGGCGGTGAAGGCGGGCGAGACCGTCTCCGGTGGGCCGACCAGCATGAGCACGGCTATGCGGAGGAGGTTGCCCCCTACCCAGAGCAGCCCCGCCCCGATGAGCACGAAGGACCGCCGCGCCCGCTTGCTCCGCAGCACGAGCGGGGCCACGGTCAGCAAGGCCAGCAGGTGGAGGAACGCGGCCAGCGAGAACCCCCACGCCGAGGCCACCTGGAGCGCACTGCTCAGCGGGTAGAGGAACGTCGGGTACCGCGTGATGGGCACCTCGAACACCAGCGGCTCGTCACCCCGCGTCACCTCGTAGGGGAGGGCCTGCCCGGACGCCCGCGAGACCACCTGCTTCACGTCCTCCGCCGTGAAGAACTGCTGGTACTGGAGCTGGAAGAGCACGTCGCCGGCGCGGAGACCCGCCTCGTGGGCCGGGCTCAGGGGGACCACGTACGCCGCCACGATCTCACCCTCGCGATCCGTCCAGTAGACCCAGTCGAACCCGCGTGGGGGAAGCGGCTCCAGGGGGCGGCCCACCACGCGGACGAAAGAGACCCAATCGGCCGCGAGGTGGCCTACGGGCAACAGCGCCACCACCGCCACGAGGACGACGAAGACGCGAAGGAACCGGGCGGTGAACGGACGGAGGGCCATCGGGGCGGGGGGTGCAGCAATCTAGAGCGCCTCGGAAGGGGCGCGGCGTGGCGGCGCAGGCAAAAGGGGAACCCTTACTTTGCGCGGCATCCCATGCCCTGTAGCCCTTGCTCGTCGACACGCACTGCCACCTCTACCACGCGCGCTTCGACGAGGATCGGGATGCTGTCGTGGAGCGGGCGCGGGCCGCGGGGGTTGAGCGCATCCTGCTGCCGGCCATCGACGTCGCTTCCATACACGCGGCGCTGGCGTTGTGCGCGCGGCACGAGGGCGTCTACCCGATGGTCGCGATCCACCCGAGCGAGACCGCCCACGCCACCGAAGCCGACTACGAGACGGTGGTTGCCCTCTGCGACGACCCCCGCGTGGTCGCCGTCGGCGAAACCGGCCTCGACTACTACTGGGACCGCTCCTTCGACGACAGGCAGCACGACCTCCTGCGCCGCCACGCCCGGCTAGCGATGGAAAAGGACCTCCCCCTCGTCCTCCACAACCGCGACAAGCAGGGCGCGACGGAGTCTTCCGGCGACCTCCTTAGGCTCCTCCGCGAGGAAAGGGATGCCTCTTCGCGCGGAGACCGTCTCAGAGGCGTCTTCCACTGCTTCGGTGGCACGCCCGCTTTCGCCCAAGCCGTTCTCGACCTCGGGTTCCACGTGGGCATCGGGGGGACGCTGACCTATAAGAATTCGGGGGTTGCCGACGCCATCGCCGGGGTCTCCCTAGATCGGATCGTGCTGGAGACCGATGCACCCTTCCTCGCGCCGGCCCCTTTCCGTGGAAAACGCAACGAACCTGCTCACGTCCGACTCGTTGCAGAGGCAATGGCCGCCGTGCGTGGGCTTTCCTTCGAGGAGGTGGCCCAAACGACGACGGCCAATGCGGTCCGGCTCTTCGGGCTGCCCGCCTGATCCCTCCATCCGTAGCGCGCCATGCTTCCTGCTACCGCCCGCCGCCTCGCGCCGGCGCTCCTCGCCCTCCTGACGCTCACCGCCGCGAGCGCCCAGACCCAACGGGGGATGACCCCGTGGGACGTGGCCCGCCTCCGCGTGGTGAGCACGGCGGTCGTCAGCCCCGACGCCGAGTACGTCGCCTACACCGTGGCCGCGCCAGCCGACCCGCTCGCTGAGAACGAGCCGGTTCGGAGCGAGCTCCACCTCTTCCACGTGGATCGGGGCACCGACCGCGTGCTCGTCGGACCGGAGGTGAACCCCCAGAACGTGCAGTGGACGCCCGAGGGCGACCTCTCGTACCTGACGAAGGGCGACAGCGACCGCGTGGCGGCCATCTATTCCTACGAGATCGAGACCGGGGTCGTGCGGCGCGTGCTCGCATTCGAGAACGCCATCGAGGACTACGCCTGGCACAGCGACGGCCGCCGGATCGCCTTCATCGCGAACGCGCCCCGGCCGGCGCCCACCGTGCGGCTGCCCTACCGGCCGGAGGTGGTCGACGAGGACTTCGTCCACCGCGGCGTGTGGATCGCTGAGGCGTATCGCAACGAGTCCCTCACGCGTCTCGACGTGGGCGGCACCGCCCACGCAGTAGCCTGGCATCCGGGC
>DASPKS010000104.1:0-2998 GCA_035628035.1 Rubricoccaceae bacterium | reverse complement strand
CAGCCCCGGCTCAGTGCCGGCTCGGGTCGTAGGGGTAGTCGTCCTCGTCGTCGGGGAACCCGTCGCCGTCGCTGTCCTGGATGTTGTTGTTGCCGACGAAGAGCTGGAAGTGGATCGGGAGGAAGGTCTCCTCCACCTCGCGCGTGAACTGGTTCGTCGGCGCGGCGGCGGTGCCGAGCCAGATCTGGCCCCCGTTGACCCCCTCCACCGCCGTGAGCATGGCGGCCACGACGATGGTGAACCCGTCCACCTCGACGGCCCGCGACATGTAGCTGATGAAGATGCCGGGCGCGGGGGAGCCCGTGGCCTGGTTGGTGCAGACGGTCCGCGGCGTGCCGGCGGCCCCGAGCTCCTGCATCACCGCGCCGAGGTGGAAGTCGAGCCACGCCTGGTTGCCGGGGCTCACGTCGCCGTAGACCCCGATCCAGTGCCAGACGGCCTGGCCGTCGTTGCGCGCCACGTCCACCCCGTGGACGATCTGCCCGATGGGGACCGTGATGGTGGTGGCGGTGTAGTTCGGCGGGTGGAGGAACTGGAGCAGCGGGTACGTCGGGTGGAAGTACTGGGACCAGCCGGGGCCAGGGGTCGGCTGCTGGTTGAGCGGGTGGTAGGTCCCGTTGAACCAGTCCCAGTAGACGGCGAGGCCGCCGCGGGCCTGCGCGCAGAGCTGGGAGCGCTCGTTCTCGGAGATGCCGCCGTCGGGGCCGTCGGGGCCGCCGTCGGGGTCGCCGCCGTCGCAGGCGGTGAGGGTGGTCGCCGCGAGCACGGCCGCACCGACGAGAAGGCGGCGGGAAAGCGCGGACAGGGGTAGCGTGAGCATGGCAGGGGAAGGCTGGGTAAGGGGTCCGTAGAGAGAAACGGAATCCCTTTCCAGACCGGCTCACGCCCGGCTCAGAAAAAAAGCGCCACCCCCACGGCCACCGCCGCGGCGGCGATCACGACGAAGTTGAGGACGAACGCGGCGACGAGAGCGAGCACCACCGGGAGGCTCGTCAGCCGCGCCAGCCGCGCGAGGACGACGGCCTTCCCCCACCCGTCGCGCGACTCCTTCACGAGCCCGCGCGCCGCCCAGATTGCCCGCAGCGCCCCGCCCATCCGGCTTCCCTTCGCAGGCACCGTTGCCGTCTCCGACGGCGCCAGCACGGTGCGGGCCCGCACGGAGGCATCGGCGGCGGAGGCGCGGAGCTTCGCCGGCAGGTCAAGGAGGTCGCGGAGGAGGACCGCGAGGAGGCCGGTAGCAGCAGCGGGGACGAGCAAGAGGGCCAGCCCGAGCAGTGCGTTCCGCATCCCGCTGTCCGGCGGCCACGCCCACGGCCGCTCGACGACGGCCCACAGCACGACGGCGCTCCCGGCCGATACCACGGCCACGCGGCGCACGGTGGCGAGGGCGCCGCGAACGAGGGGAAGCACGCGGCGGAGCCGCCCCTCAGCCGCGGAAGCGGGCGTCTGGGCCGGCGGCAGCGAAACGTCCGGGCGGGCAGGGGCGGAATCCACGGCGGCGGTCGGGGGTTGCACCGGCGCCCCTCCTTACCGCCCTTCTCCCCCGCCGGTTCTACCGTGGATCTCAAGACCGCCCTCGCCGGGGCCCGCACGGTCGCCGTCGTCGGCTGCTCGCCCCGCGCGTTCCAGACGAGCCACCACATCGCGCAGTACCTCCAGCGCGTCGGCTACCAGATCGTCCCCGTCAACCCGTACCACGAGGAGATCCTCGGCGCGCGGTGCTACCCCTCGCTCCAGGCCATCCCCGACGACGTGGAGGTCGACATCGTCGACGTGTTCCGCCGGCCGGAGTTCACCGCCGACGTCGTCCGCGACGCCGCCGCCCGCGCCGCCCGCACCGGCCAGCGCCCGCTCATCTGGACGCAGATCGGCGTCCACTCGCCCGAGGCCCGCGCCGAAGCCGAGGCCGCCGGCCTGCCCTACGTGGCCGACCGCTGCCTCATGGTGGACCACCGCCTGCTCGTGGGCTGAGCGTCAGTCGACGTACAGCGCCCACTCCAGCGCGGCGACGACGTTCTCCTTGAAGCGAACGGTGAGCATCGTCGGCGCGGGGTCGTCCGCCCCGGTACCGATCTGGTACGTCGTCGCGTCGCCCTCGGTGTGGAGTGCCGGCCCGTAGGCGGCCTCCACCGCGTCACGAGACGTGCCGAGGCCTACGCCCTCCGCCGTCGTGTAGCCGGGGCCGGTGACCTCCACCTCTTGGACGAACGCTCCGCTGCCGCTCACCTCGTACACCTCCAGCCGCAGGCCGTCGTAGAAGAGCGTTCGCACGGTGTCTACCTGCCCCGGTACGTGGCGGTTGGCGACAGCCTCCACGTCGGTTCGGCGCGGCGGGTCGAGCCGGGCGAGGAGCGCGCGGGCGTCGGCGCCGGGGGCGAGGAGGTCCGCGAGGGGGACGCCGGGCCGCGCCGGAGGTGCGCCCGGAGGCGTGCTCGTTTCCGTCTCCTCGGCGGGGGCTCCCGACAGCGGGGCGGAGTCCGGCGAGGAAGGCGTGCAGGAGGCGCCCACGAGCACGGTGAGCGCGAGGAGCGGGCGAGCAGGGATCATCGGGAAGGGGGAGACGCGTTGGAGCGCGCGGGCCGAGCGATAGTAAGGATCATTCCCCCTCCCGATGCGCCTCCTCCTCCCGGGCCTCCTGGTCGCCCTCGCCGCCTGCACGGCCGACGAGCCGGTGCCCCACGCGAACCCGCCGCAGCCGGCGCCGCCCTCCCTCTCCCCCGAGGACGTCGTAAGCGCGGACTCCACGGCGAGCGACTCGGTGCTCGTGGGAGACCCGCCGACCCGAGTGCCCGGCGCCTTCCGCACCCTTCCGCGCGAGTGGACCACGCGCACGACGGACCGGCTCCGCGAGGCCGCTGGCGTTGCCACGCTCCAGGCCGTGCGCACCGCCCAACAGGACGGGTTCGACCGCGTCGTCTTTGCCTTCGACGGGGAGGTGCCGGGCGTCCACGTGGAGTACGTCGACCGGCCCGCGTACCAGTGCGGCTCCGGCGAGGCG
>DASPKS010000103.1:0-2336 GCA_035628035.1 Rubricoccaceae bacterium | reverse complement strand
GGGCGTCCCCGGCGCGGAGGGCGTCGTCGCCCCACACGTCGCGGAGGCGGGCATCGCGGCGGCAGCCGAGCCGGTAGCTGTGGTAGCGCTCGGGGTCCTTGCGGTAGAAGTCCTGGTGGTACTCCTCGGCGCGGTAGAACGGCGCGGCCGGGAGGATCTCCGTTGCGAGGGGTTCATCGAACCGTCCCTCCACCGTCGCCTTCGACGCCTCGGCCAGTTGCCGCTGCGCGGCGGTGCGGGGGAAGATCGCCGCGCGGTACACGTCGCCGCGATCGCAGAACTGACCGCCTGCATCGAACGGGTCCACGTTGTGCCAGAAGATCCGGAGGAGCGTGGCGTAGTCGATCTGCGTGGTATCGAAGGGGACCTGGATGGCCTCGTAGTGGCCCGTCCCGCCGCGCCCGACCTGCTCGTACGTGGGGTTCGGGAGGGTGCCTCCCGTGAACCCCGAGATCACGTCGCCGATGCCGTCGGCGCCCTCGAAGGCCGTCTCGGCGCACCAGAAGCAGCCCATCGCGAAGACGGCCGTGTCGGCGTTGGCGAGGGGGCGGGCGGAGGCCGCCGGGCGGGTCGGCGCGTGGTCGTCGGTGGGTGCCGCTGTACCGGACGGCGACGAGCCGGCGCACTGGAGCGCCGTCGTCAGGAACGCGGCGGCGAGCAGGCCGAGGAGGGAGAAGCGGAGCATGCGCGCAAAGAGCGGAAGGGCCCGGAGAACGGGGAGGGGGGTGGAATTATGCGGTCTACGCGCGAAGCGGCCGTGAAGTCTCCGGGCGGGCACCGATCCGGGGCCGCCGGGTACATTCCGCCCTCGTCTTATCGCCCTTCTCCTGTGGCCCTCGTCGCCATCGTCGGCCGGCCCAACGTCGGCAAGAGCACGCTGTTCAACCGGTTCACCGAGCAGCGGCAGGCCATCGTCCACGACGAGCCCGGCGTCACGCGCGACCGGCTCTTCGGCGATGTGGAGTGGACCGGGCGCACGTTCGACCTCGTCGACACCGGCGGCCTCGTGCCCCGCTCGTCGGAGCGGTTCGAGGCGGCCATCCGCGAGCAGGTCCTCCTCACGCTCGACGAGGCCGACGCCATCCTCTTCGTCGTGGATGCCGTCACCGGGCCCACCGACCTCGACGAGGAGATCGCCGCGCGCCTCCGCAAGGCGAAGCAGCCCGTGTTCGTCGTCGCCAACAAGTCCGACAACGACGCGCGCCGCCTCGACGCGGCGGAGTTCTACGGCCTCGGCTTCGAGCACGTCTTCCCCATCAGCGCGATGAGCGGGACGGGCACGGGCGACCTCCTCGACGCCGTCGTCGCCGCGCTCCCGCCCGACGCGCCGGAGGAGGAGGAAGACGAGGCCCCCCGCATCGCGTTCATCGGGCGGCCCAACGTGGGGAAGTCCTCCCTCACGAACAGGCTCCTCGGCGAGACGCGAAGCATCGTCACCGAGATCGCCGGCACCACGCGCGACGCCATCGACGCGCGGATGACCCACGACGGCCGGGAGGTCGTGTTGGTGGACACCGCGGGTCTGCGGAAGAAAGCGCGCGTGACCGAGAACGTCGAGTTCTACGCCGTCCTCCGCACCGAGCGGGCCCTCCAGCGCTGCGACGTGGCCGTGCTCCTGATCGACGCCGTGCAGGGGCTGGAGACGCAGGACGCGAA
The DNA here is from genome assembly GCA_035628035.1 of Rubricoccaceae bacterium. Classification (GTDB taxonomy): domain Bacteria; phylum Bacteroidota; class Rhodothermia; order Rhodothermales; family Rubricoccaceae; genus DASPKS01. The sequence goes on along the minus strand of DASPKS010000103.1, from coordinate 680 downwards.
GGTGCTCCGCGAGGCCGAGCAGATGAAGAAGGGCCTCGTGATCGCCGTCAACAAGTGGGACCTCGTGGCGAAGGAAACCAACACCGCCCGCGACTACGCGAAGGCGATCCACGAGCGCCTCGGGCTCCTGGACTACGTCCCCGTTGAGTTCGTCTCGGCGCTCACGGGCCAGCGCGCCACGCGCGTGCTCGACCGCGCGCTCCAGGTGTTCGACGAGCGCGCCAAGCGCGTCCCGACGGCGGCGCTGAACGAGGTCGTGCAGGCGGCGGTCCAGGCCACCCATCCGCCGACGCACCGGGGCAACTACGTCCAGATCAAGTACGCCGCGCAGGTCCGCGAGCGGCCGCCCGTGTTCGCGTTCTTCACCAACCACCCGGAGGGGGTGAAGGAGAGCTACCAGCGCTACCTCGAGAACCGGCTCCGCGAGGCGTTCGGGTTCGAGGGCGTCCCGCTCACGCTCTCGTTCAAGAAGAAGTAGCGCCTGGCCGAAACCCCTCCGCGTCGGCGGTCATCCACCCCGCTCCGTATCTTTCCGGCCCGTCCTCCCCGGCCCGCCCCTCATGCCCGGAACGCCCGTCAACAACGCCACGCCGAACGAGCGGAAGCTGAATTTCTGGGAGCGCATGTACCTCCCGGAGGTCTTCAAAGGGCTCGGCTACTCCGCCCGCAAGACGCGCCTG
>DASPKS010000102.1:0-2367 GCA_035628035.1 Rubricoccaceae bacterium | reverse complement strand
GCTCGGCGAGCATCGCCCCGCCGAGGCCGGCGTCGGTGTCCTGCGCCTGCTTGCCCGTGAGGATCACGTCGTAGGGACGCTCGCGGAAGAAGTCGGCCAGGAGGCGGCTGACGGCGGCGGAGTCGATCTCGGTCCACTCCGGCACGACGAGGTGCGCGCCGCGCGCAGCGCCCATTGCGAGGGCCTTCCGGATGGTCTCCGCCGCGCGCTCGGGGCCAATGAGGACGACCTCCACCTCGCCACCGTGCTTCTCCGTGAGCACGAGGGCCTCCTCGACCGCCGAGGCGTCGTAGGCGTTGAGGACGACGCGGGTGCCGTCGAAGGCGAGGTGGCCGTCGCGAACTTGCATCGGCGCGGTGACGTCGGCCACCTGCTTGATGCACACGCAGAAGTTCATCGGCGGGAGGGGCGGAAGGGCGCGCCGAAGTTACCTACGGCCCCCTCGGGGGGCTTGGCTGAGAAACGACGAAGCCCGCGTGGGCCGGGCCCCGCGGGCTTCTGAAGCGGACCGCTTCGGGCGGAGAGGGAGGGATTCGAACCCTCGGTACCCCGAAGGGTACTCCGGTTTTCGAGACCGGCCCGTTCAACCACTCCGGCACCTCTCCGGGGTCGAAACTACGGACCGGCCGCTGTGCCGACTGCGAGCCGGCCGTGAAGAACGGCCGGCGCGTCAGGCCCGCGCGAGCGGGTGCGCGAGGCGCGCGTGCGCGGCGGCGGCGAGGTCGGCCACGTAAGCGCCGTCGCCGGCCCGCTGCTCGATGGCGTTGCCGACGACGACGAAGCTCGCCCCCGCCTCCACGCGGCGCGCCACGGCCTCCGGCGTGCGCAGCCCCCCGCCGACGATGACGGGGATCGTGCACACCTCCGTGATGGCGTGGATCATCGCCTCCGAGACGGGGTGCTCGGCGCCGCTCCCGCCGTCGGTGAACAGCAGCCGCATCCCCATCATCTCGGCGGCGAGCGCCGTCGCGGCGGCGACCTCCGGCTTGTCGCGCGGGATCGGCGGCGAGCCGCTCATGTACTGCGCCGTCGTCATCGGCCCGCTCTCGATGAGGAGGTAGGCCGTCGGGATCGGCTCGAGCCCGAGCCGCCGGATCATCGGCGCGGCGTGGACGTGCTGCCCGATGAGGAGCTCGGGGTTCCGCCCGCTCACCACCGAGAGGTAGAGGAGGGCGTCGAAGGCGGGCGAGAGCTGCCCGAGCGAGCCGGGGAAGGCCACGACGGGAAGGTCCGTGGCCGTCTTGAGCGCGCCGATGTAGCGATCGAGCTCGCCCTGGTGCATGAGGCTCCCCCCGATGAAGAAGGCGTCGGCGCCGGCCTCGGTGCACCGCGCAGCGAAGGCCGGCGCATCGGGGGCGTCGAGCTTGTCGGGATCGATGAGCACGACGAACCCGGCCCCCTTCTCGCGGCGGATCGCGAGGAGGTGGTCGTAGACGGAGCGGCGAGCGGCCACAGGTAGTAGGGCGCGGGGACAGGGAGGGCGCCAAGCTAGCCCCCGGAGGGGTGGATTTCAACGGGCTTCCCCTCAAGCGGAAGGGGAGCGGAGGGCCTCCCCCGCTCCCCTTCCGGAGCCTTTCGAGCCGGCCGCTGCCTTTACTTGGCCAGCACGACCGAGTGCCCGGCCGTGAACGCCTCGCCGGTGGCGCGGTAGAGGTAGAGCCCGCTCGGGAGGCCCGACCCGTCGATGGTGAAGGCGCGCGTCTCGCCCGCCGACATCGCGCCCTCGAACAGGGTGCGGACCTCGCGCCCGAGGGCGTCGTAGAGCGCGATCGTCACGCGCTGCGCCTCGGCCGTGCGGAGGGTGAACGTGGCCTGGGGGTTGAACGGGTTCGGGTACGCCTGCGAAAGCACAAAGGCCTCGGGCGTCTCGGTGCCCGGCCCATCGTCCGCCGCCGTCGGCATCACGACGTTGTAGCCCTTCGCCGTGAACTGAGCGTGCATCGCGGTGATCTCGCTCTCCGAGTAACCCATGTTGGCGGCGGCCTGAAGGACGGCCTGCGCCGCCTGCGGCTGGGTCGAGGAGCCGGTCGTCAGGGCAAGCCCCTCGAAGTGGGCGAGGTCGGACCGCTGGAGACCGATGTCTTCCTGGATCCTCGACATCGCGGTGGACCAGTGCTGGCCGCGCTGGTGGGGCGCCGAGCCGCTAGGGTAGGTCCCGCCGAAGTTCGTGATGCGGCCCGACCAGCAGGGGTTGTGGCCGTCCCACTTGAACACCCAGTTCCACTCGGGGTCGGACATCGTAAGGAGGCCCGTGCTCCGGCTGTACGACGCGGCGAGGTAGTCGCCCACGCCCTCGCTGAGGCCGTCGGTGTTGGAGGGGCCCCCGCCGCGGGGGTTCTGGAGCCAGTGGTGGACGCCGTGGCCGAG
>DASPKS010000101.1:0-2105 GCA_035628035.1 Rubricoccaceae bacterium | reverse complement strand
CGGCCTACCGGCGTCGCGGGCCGGCGTCGCGCGTCTCGAACGGGCGCGACGCCGGCCTCGCAACATCCGCGCCGCCCGTCCGGGCCGGCCCCGTCCTCAGCCGACGACGAAGTTGACGAGCCGCCCCGGCACGACGATCTCCTTCCGCACGGCGTGGCCCCCGTTGAGGTAGCGCGCCACGTTCTCGTGGCCGCGCGCGGCGGCGAGCACGTCGTCCTTCGGCGCGCCCGTCGGGACGACGACGCTCCCGCGGAGCTTCCCGTTCACCTGCACGGCGATCTCGACGGTGTCGGCGGCGAGCAGCGCCTCGTCGTAGGGCGGCCACGGCGCGTAGGCGAGCGGCTCCTCGCGGCCCAGCGCGTGCCACGCCTCCTCGGCGACGTGCGGGGCGAACGGCGCCAGCAGCCGCACGAACGCCTCGGCGACCGAGCGGGGCACGGCGTCCCACTTGTAGGCGGCGTTCGTGAACTCCATCATCGCCGCGATGGCGGTGTTGAACCGGAGCCCCTCGATGTCCTCCCCCACCTTCCTGATCGTGGCGTGGAGCGCGCGCAGTTCTTCCTTCGTGGGCTCCCGATCCGGGACGACCGCGGAGAGGCTGCCCGTGTCCTCTGAAATAAAAAGGCGGTAGACGCGGGCGAGGAAGCGCGAGACGCCCTCGACGCCGCGCGTGCTCCACGGCTTCACCTGCTCCAGCGGCCCCATGAACATCTCGTACAGCCGGAGGGCGTCGGCGCCGTAGGCGTCGATGACGTCGTCGGGGTTGACCACGTTGCCGCGGCTCTTCGACATCTTCTCCCCGTTCTCGCCGAGGATGAGCCCCTGGTTGACGAGCCGCTGGAACGGCTCGGGCGTGGAGACGACGCCGAGGTCGAACAGCACCTTGTGCCAGAACCGCGCGTAGAGCAGGTGGAGCACGGCGTGCTCGACGCCGCCGACGTAGAGGTCCACCGGCATCCAGTACCGCTCCTTCTCGGGGTCGACGAGCCGCGCGTCGTTGTGGGGGTCGAGGAAGCGGAGGTAGTACCAGCACGATCCGGCCCACTGCGGCATGGTGTTCGTCTCGCGCCGCGCGGGCTTGCCCGTGGCGGGGTCGGTCGTGTCCACCCACTCGGACGCGGCGGCCAGCGGCGGCTCGCCGGTGCTCGTCGGCTTGTACGAGGCGGTCTCGGGGAGCGTCACCGGGAGCTGGTCCTCCGGCACGGGCTTTGGGCCCTCGTCGGTGTGGAGGATGGGGAAGGGCTCGCCCCAGTAGCGCTGCCGCGAGAAGATCCAGTCGCGCAGCTTGTAGTTCACTTTCCGCTGGCCGAGCCCTTGCTCTTCGAGCCACGCGGTGATCTGCTGCTTGGCCTCGGCGACGCCGAGCCCGTTCAGGAAGCCGCTGTTGATGGCGGGCCCCTCCCCCAGGTACGGTTTCGTCTCGTCGAACCCTTCTGGGGGCTGCACCGTGCGTACGATGGGGAGGCCGAAGGCCTCCGCGAAGGCCCAGTCTCGGTCGTCCTGTCCCGGCACGGCCATGATGGCGCCGGTGCCGTAGGTGGCGAGGACGTAGTCGGCGATCCAGACGGGGATGGGCTGCCCCGTCGCGGGGTTGATCGCGTAGGCCCCGGTGAAGACCCCGGTCTTCTCCTTCTGCAGCTCGGTCCGCTCCAGGTCGGACTTCCGCGCGGCCTGCTCGCGGTACGCGTTGACCGCCTCCCGCTGCTCCTCCGTCGTGATCTCCTCGACGAGCGCGTGCTCGGGCGCGAGCACCATGAACGTGGCGCCGAAGATCGTGTCGGGGCGCGTGGTGAACACCTCGATGGCGTCGTCGTGGCCCTGGACCGGGAAGACGACCTCGGCCCCCTCGCTCCGCCCGATCCAGTTCCGCTGCTGCTCCTTGATCGACTCCGGCCAGTCGAGCCCGTCGAGGTCGTCGAGGAGGCGGTCGGCGTAGGCCGTGATCTTCAGGACCCACTGCCGCATGGGGACGCGGTAGACGGGGAAGCCGCCCACCTCGCTCTTCCCGTCGACCACCTCCTCGTTGGCGAGGACCGTCCCGAGGTCCGGGCACCAGTTGACGGGGACCTCGGCCTCGTAGGCGAGCCCCCGCTCGAAGAGGCGCA
>DASPKS010000100.1:0-11519 GCA_035628035.1 Rubricoccaceae bacterium | reverse complement strand
CTTCCGCTTAACCGCGCTTCCGCTTAACCGCGCTTCCGCTTAACTGCGCTGGCTGAACCGCGCTTCGACGGCGTCGGTGAAGGCGACGGCCGCTTCGTCGTAGATGTTGACGCCGTGCTTGCGGAACAGCTCCCGCGCGATGATGGGCCACGCCTCGTCCCACGACGCCGCGCGGTCGAGGAGCTCCAGCACGCGGCGGTACTCCACCTCCGAGCCGCCCGCGAGGGCGCGCACGAACCAGTCCCGGCGCTCCGCGGCGCCGTCGCCGAGCACGCGTGCTTCGAGTTGCGCGAGGGGCGGCGGGCGGCGTCCTGTTGGAGGCGTGGGTGAAGCCGGGGGAGGTTCGGCGCTATCACCCCGCTGCCGGGCGAGCTGCTTCCAGAGCGGCTCTTCCTCGACGGGCGCAGACGGCGGCGGGGCGAAGGCGGCTTCTTCCTGCTGGCGCGCGAGGCGCTTCCAGAGCGGCTCTTCCGCGCTCGTGGATTCGTCCTGCGGCGGCGCTTCCGGCCCGGGTTCTTCCGGCATGGCCTCTTCGGGCGTGGCGGCCGCGCTAGGCTCTTCGGGCGCCTCCTCCAGCACGGACGCTTCTACGACCCCTTCCTCTGTCTCGGGGGCTGCTGGCTCCGATTCTACCACCGCCAGCGGGGCCGCTTCAGGCGGGGCCGGTGCCTCGTCGTCGAGCTCCGGGAACGCCTCCTCTAGCGCGTAGCGGAGCCCGGCCTGGGTGTAGGTCTCCGGCCCTTCCAGGTCGCGCGCGAAGTCGCCGAGCCCCTTCGCCTCGAAGAGCCGCTGGAGGAGGGGCGTGGGCAGCCCCTCAGGAGACAGGGGCGCGAGGAGGTCGAAGAGGGGGTCGAGGAGGGTGAGCCAGTCGGCCGGGCCGAAGCCCGCCACCATCTGGCGGTCGATCCGCCGGAGCAGCCGCTCGAACGCCGCGCGGTCCATTGCCTCGACGGCCTTCCGCTGGAAGAACCGCTCGGCGATCTCGCGGAGGTACGGGTACGACGAGAACGCCGCCATCCGGTGCAGGAGCGGCTCGGCCGTCAGCGTTCCCTCCAGTCCTTCGAAGGCAAACGCGCTCGCCGTCGCGACGGGGTCGGCGAGGTAGGCCACGACGCGCTCGACGGCCTCGGTGAGCGCTGCTTCCCACTCCGCGGCGGGGATGCGCGCGTGGTCGGCGAGGGCCTGGCGGAACACGTCGGCGGCGGCGCGGACGGCCGGTGCTTCGGCGTCCACCCAAGCCTCGCCTACGTGCGCGGCGTTCGCGACGCGTTCGTCGAGCCGGAACGACAGGAAGTGCCCGAGCGGGAGCGGGAGCCGGTCGAGGTCAGCCTTCGCGTAGGCGCGCGAGGGCGGGAACGCGTCGAGGAGGTGCCGGGCGAGCGCGGCGGAGGCGTCGGGCATCAGGACCTTCGGCGTGCGGGACAGCGGCGCGAAGGTAACGCGGCGCTCAGGCCGGCGAGGGGGCCGCGAGCGCGGCGGCCAGCAAAGGCTCCAGCTCCTCCGGCGCCGTGACGGTAGGGCCGAGGTCGCGGAGGCGGCCGTCGTGCAGCCGGTAGATCCACCCGTGTACCGAGAGCGCCTGCCCGCGCCGCCATGCCTCCTGCACGATGCTCGTCCGGCACGTGTTCGCCACCTGCTCGATCACGTTGAGCTCGCAGAGGCGATCGAACCGCGCCGCGTCGTCGAGGGCGTCGAGCTGCTGCTGGTGCTCCCAGTAGACGTCCTTGAGGTGGAGGAGCCAGTTGTCGATGAGCCCGAAGCGCTGGTTGTCGAGCGCGGCGCGGACGCCGCCGCACCCGTAGTGCCCGCAGACGACGACGTGGTGCACGCCGAGCACGTCGACGGCGTACTGGAGCACCGAGAGGCAGTTGAGGTCGGCGTGGCCGACGACGTTGGCCACGTTGCGGTGGACGAACACTTCGCCTGGGGCAAGCCCGGTGATCTGGTTGGCCGGCACGCGGCTGTCGGCGCAGCCGATCCAGAGGATGCCCGGCTTCTGCTGCGCAGCGAGGGCGGCGAAGAAGCCGGGCTGCTCGCGCTCGACCTCCTCGGCCCAGCGGCGGTTGTTCTCGAAGATGTGATCGAGCGTGCGCATGGCGGCAAGGTAGCTTCGGGCAAGAAAACGTTCGATCCCGATGGCCGCCTCCGACCGCCCGCTCGACCTGACCACCCTGGCCGTCCACGCCGGGCGCGGCGACCTCGCTGCCCTCGGCGTCCACGCCCCGCCTATCGACCTCTCGACGACGTACCCCTTCGCCGACCCCGACGAGGCCACGCGGAGCCTCGACGCGCTCACGAGGGGGGCCGCCTCCGCGTCGAACCCCGTCTACGCGCGGCTGCACAACCCGACGGTCGCGCGGTTCGAGGCCGGGCTTGCCGCGCTCGAAGGGACCGAGGCGGCCGTCGCGTTCGCCTCCGGGATGGCGGCCCTCGCGGCCGTCGTGATGGCGTTGCGGACGAACGAGCAGCGCCACGTCGTCGGGGTGCGGCCGCTCTACGGATCGAACGACACGGCGCTTTCCGGATCGCTCCTGGGCGTCGAAACGACGTGGACGACGGCCGATGGCGTAGCCGCCGCCCTCCGCGACGACACCGTGCTCGTCGTCGTCGAGACGCCCGTCAACCCGACGCTCGATCTCCACGACATCGCCGACGTGGTGCGTCAGGCCGGCGGCCCCGACGGTGTCCCCGTCCTCGTGGACTCCACGTTCGGCACGCCCGTGCTCCAGCGACCCGCTGCGCTCGGCGCCACGTACGTCCTCCACAGCGCGACGAAGTTCCTCGGCGGCCACGGCGACGTGATCGCAGGCGTCGTGGCTTGTGCTGAGCGGCGAGCGGTCGCGCTCCGCCACGCGCGGGTCTACACCGGCGCGCTGCTACACCCGCTCGCCGCCTACCTCCTCCACCGGGGCCTCCCCACCCTCCCCCTCCGCGTCCTCCGGATGCAGGCGACGGCGCAGGCGCTGGCCGAGCGGCTGGCCGCGCACCCCGCCGTCTCGCGCGTCTATTACCCCGGCCTGCCGGACGGCGACCCGCGCGGCCTCCTCGGCCGCCAGATGGCCGGGCCGGGGCCGATGGTCTCGTTCGAGCTGGCCGGCGGCTTCGCGGCGGCCGACCGCCTGATGCGGGGCCTCCGCCTCATCATTCCCGCCGTCAGCCTCGGCGCTACGGAGACGCTCATCCAGCACCCGGCCGGGCTCACACACCGCGTCGTGAGCGAGGAGGTGCGGGTGGCGGGGCGCATCACGGGCGGCCTCCTTCGCCTCTCGGTCGGGCTCGAAGCGGCCGACGACCTCTGGAACGACTTGGAGGCGGCGCTGGGCTAAGCAAGCCCGTTCGAGGAAGAAACGCCCAAATTCAGGGCCCCAGGAACATCAAAGGCGGCAGCAGATAGCAGGCAGCACTGCCCGCACGGCACCCCGGCTGCTGGCGCCGGGCCCCGGTCCGCCTCGTGCGGCTTTGTTTTTATCCACCAAGCCAACCCACCTGCCCCATGTACGTCCCCCGTTCGCAACGCATGCTGGACCAGTACCTCCAGGAGATCGGGCAGGTCCCGTTGCTCACGCCGGAGGAGGAGGTGGAGCTGGCCCAGCGGATCAAGATGGGGGATCAGGTGGCGCTGCACCGGCTGGTCCGGGCGAACCTCCGGTTCGTCGTCTCCGTTGCCAAGAAGTACCAGGGGCAGGGGCTCTCGCTGGCCGACCTCATCTCGGAGGGCAACTACGGCCTCGTGAAGGCAGCGCAGCGGTTCGACGAGACGCGGGGGTTCAAGTTCATCTCCTACGCCGTGTGGTGGGTGCGCCAGAGCATCCTCAAGGCGCTGAGCGATCAGGTCCGCACCGTCCGCCTCCCGCTCAACCGCGTCGGCACGCTCTCGAAGATGCGGAAGGCGAGCGCGCAGCTCGCGCAGGAGCTCGGCCGCCCGGCGTCCGTCGAGGAGATCGCCGGCCTGCTCGGCGTGAAGGAGGAGAAGGTCGTCGAGGGGATGCAGCACTCCCGCCACAGCCTCTCGATGGACGCCCCCTTCGATGAGGACGATGGGAACAGCCTCCTCGACGTCCTCGCCGACGACAGCTTCGACGCGCCCGACGACGAGATGACGAACGACTCGGTGAAGGTGGACATCGAGCGCGCCCTCGCCACGCTGCACCCGCGCGAGGCCGAGATCACGCGGCTCTACTTCGGGATCGGCCACGAGCACCCGCTGACCCTCGTCGAGGTGGGCCAGCGGTTCGGGCTCACACGGGAGCGGGTCCGCCAGATCAAGGAGAAGGCGCTCCGGAAGCTCCGCCAGAAGCACCGCCGCGAGGAGCTCATGGCGCACCTCAACTAGCGTCCCCGACGACACGTTGATGCGAGGCCCGGGCCGGTTGGCTCGGGCCTCCTTCGTTTGCTAGCGCGACGCCGCCGTGAGCGCGGTGATGGCGAGCGCCGTCGCGAGGATGGGGTCGTCCTCCTTGTTCGGCGCGCCGTCGGGGTTCACGAAGGAGCCGTCGTCGCGCTGGCGTGCCGCCAGCTCGCGCACGAGGTCGTCGCGCCAGCGCCCGGGCTCGCCGAGGGCGGCGTAGGCCTCCGCCCGCGAGGCCGCGTGGTACAGCTCCATCACGCGGTGCCACTGGGCGGGGTCGTCGGGCGGGATGCCGGAGGGCTCGCTCCAGCCGGGGTGTGCGCGGAGCCACGCGGCGGCGGCCTGCACCGGCTCGCTGTCGAGCGCGTGCCCCGCCGCGAGGAGGGCGAGGAGCCCGTCGGCCGTCGTGGTGGCGTAGCTGCGGAAGGCGCGTGGCTGGCCGTCTGGCCCGGTGAGCGCGCCCGCCTTGTTCGTGCCCACGGCCGTGGGCGAGGCGTAGAAGCCGCCATCGTAGAGCGACGAGTCGGCGGGTACGTTGCCTGGCGGCTGCGGGCGCGTGTCCGACGGGTGCTTCTGGACGAAGCGGAGGAAGCGCGTCGCGGCCGTCCACATGCCAGCGTCGTCGTGGCTGGCGGCGCGGAGCCCTTCCAGCGCGCGGCGCGTGTGCGAGAGGTCGAGGTGCCCGACCTGCCCGCTCGGGAGGCCCGTCTCGCCGAAGCCCCACGCGCCGTAGGCGAGGTGCTCCGGCGCGATGCCTCGGTCTTCGTCGTACTGCTGCGCGGCGAGCCACGCCGCCATCCGACGGACGAGCGCGCTGTCGCCGGGCGCATCATGCCGCGCGAAGACGCGCAGGGCATAGGCCGTCGCGTAGACGGGGTACTCGAAGACAAGCGTGTCGGCGTAGCCCAAGGCGCCGTCCTCGTTCACCCGCGCACGGAGAAACGCCAGCGCGCGCTCCACACCACCCTCCGGCGGCGCGGCCACACTGTCCGGTACTTGGAGGAGGGCGTCGAGGGCGAAGGCGGTCCAGGCCTGCCCGCCGCGGACGATTCCGTGCGTCTCGCTGTGCCAGCCGCCGTCCTCCGCCTGCTGCGCCCACAGCCACTCCGCCGCGCGGGCGAGCGTCGTGCGGGCGTCGGGTGCCGGGTCGGGCCGGCCGCAGCCGATCGTGAAGAGGACCAGGACGAGGAGGGCAGGGCGCATCGGACGCGAGGATAGCGAAGGGGCACGAAAGAGGGGAGCGCAGACGGCGCTGCGCTCCCCCAGTCTCTTCCTCGGCTCGTTCAGCTCAGCGCCGGGTCGCGGTCGGCCGCCAGGGCGAGGATGACGGCGGCCGTGCAGAACACCGGGCTCGTGATGCAGTGGTGCCCGCTCCAGCTGCCGTCGCCGTTCTGGATGCTCCCGAACTGGTTGCTCAGGCGGGCGTGCCACCGCGCCCACGCGTCCTCGTCGCCGCCGATGACGAGTGACTCGCTCGTCTGGAGGTAGCTCAGGAACTCCTCGCCGCCGTTGTTGCCGAACCCGGTCCACACCGCGTCGTCGGCGAGGACGGCGGTCGAAGCCCGGTTCTGTTCGTACGCATCGGCGAGGGCCTCGGCCTCCTCGCGGTCGAACCCGATGCGGCCGAGGTTCTCGGCCGTCACGCCGTCGTCCTCGTCGAGGTCGCCGCGCTCCTGCGCCTCGCGGACGGCCTCGAGGGCGCGGCGCGCCTCGGGGGCCGTCGCGCGCTGGGCGCTCGTGGCGCTGTAGAGGGCCACACCGGCGCCGGCGCTGGCATCCACCGAAGGGGCGGCGCCGGGCTCGGCGCTCACGTTGCCGCCCTGGTACGCGCGCGAGCGCGCGAGCACGTCGCGGTCGACGGGGCGGCCGGCCTCGGCGGCGCGCTCCAGCGCGGTGTTCGCCATCGAGGACTGGAGGACGGGCGCCCAGCCGCCGTCGTTCCAGCTGCCGTCGGCGGCCTGCGTGCGCTGGATCATGCCGAGGCAGCGGTCGAGCGCGCGCTCGATGCGTCGGCGTAGCGCGCGGTCGTTCCGCGTGTGGGGGAGGACGGCCGTAAAGAACTGCGCCGTCATCGACGCGTCGATGTTGCGGCCGAGCTTCACCTGCGGCTGCGTCCCTTCGAGCGAGGTGAGGCGGTCGGCGTTCGCGGGCGTGTCCTCGACGAGGTCGAGGAGGTGTTCGAGCGCGCGGCGGACGTTGCGGGCGTAGGGCCCTTCGCGGTGCGTGCTGCCCGCGCGGAGGAGCGCCGTCGCGGCGAAGGCCGTCGTGGCCGGGTCCGTCTGCACCGCGTGGGGGTCGCGGACGTCCTGGCGGGCGTGGGAGCCGGCGCCCCACCCGCCGTTCTCGAACTGCGCCTCGGCGAGGTAGCGGAGGCTCTGGGTGAGGTAGCCCGGGAGGGGGAGCGGGCGGCGCCCGTCAAGGAGGGGCTGCTCGACGACGGGCGGTTCGGGCTTCGGTGGGGGCGCCTTCTGGAGAGCGGGCGCGCCGACGAAGTAGACGGTCGCCAGGGCGAGGGGGGCGACGAGGAACGAGCGGATCATGGCCGTCGGGGGTTGAGGCGAAACGGGTGTCGCGGCCGCCGCCACCCGGGCCGGCGCGCATCGGCGCCGGGCGGGGCGGTCCGCTTTCGCCTTCCCAACGGGGGTTCCTACCGGTCTATTACCGTTGCTTTTTTAGCACTTTGGATACCCCGCCGCGATGTCCTCCTAGCGCACCACCGTCATGGGGCGGGCGAGGGCGCGGCCATCGGCCATGAGGCGGACGACGTACGTGCCCCCCGCGAGACGCGCGGCCTCGACCGGGACCGTGTGGCGGCCCGCCGCCATCGCGCGGTCGAGCACGACCGCCACGGCGCGGCCCCGCGCGTCGTAGAGCGCGAGCCGTACGTGGGCCGGGCGGTCGAGCCGGAAGGTCACCGTTGCGCGGTCCCGCACCGGGTTCGGCGCGACCGTCTCCAGGGCGACGGCCGCCGCCGGAGCCGGCGGCTCGTTCGCCGTCGGGTCGCCGTCGAGGGCGCGCTTGTACATCCCGTGCCCGTGGGTCGCCACGCGGAGCGTCCGGTCCGACGGGGAGATCTGGAGGTCCGACGTGAGCGTGACGCCCGGCAGCCCGTTGCTGAACGTGCCCCACGAGGCGCCCCCGTCGCGGGAGACGAACACGCCGACGTCGTTCCCCACGTACACGTCGTTCGGGCGGAGGGGGTCGATGACGACGGCCGTCGTCGGGGCGTCGGGGAGGACGCCCGTGACGTCGGTCCACGAGGCGCCGCCGTCGGTCGTCTTGAACACGTGGCCGGCGCCCCACCCCGAGGCGACGACGTAGGCGATGGCCGGGTTCGTCGGGTGGATGGCGACGTCCATGAGGTAGCGGTCGGGGAGGGTGCCCGTCACTTGCGTCCACGAGGCGCCCGCGTTGACGGTCTTCCAGAGCCGCGTGCGGCTGGCCCCCGTCGTGATCGGCGCCGTCGAGACGTAGACGGTGTTGGAGTCGGAAGGGGCGACGGTGAGGGCGAGGGCGGGGTTGCCGTCGAGCGCGACGCCGCCGTTGGTCGTCCGCCACGTGCCCGAGGACCCGCGGTTGTCGGAGCGGTAGATGATGGCGCGCCCGGCGTAGAGCCGCTGCGGCATCGTCGGGGCCAGCGCGAACGGCGCGACGAACGCGGTGGCCGAGCCCGTCGGGGGCACGATGGGGGCGAAGGTGAACCCGCCGTCCATCGAGCGCTGGAGGTTGAGGTTCTGCCAGGCGCCGTACTGGTACTGCGGGTTCACGGGGTCGATGGCCGTCCACGTCCCGTCGCCGCCGATGACGTGGGCCCAGTCGAGGGTGCCGCGGAACGCGCGGACGCCGTTGTCCTGCGCGCCGCCGAGGGAGCGCGTCGAATCCGTCCACGCGTGGGAGGTGCCGTTGTAGAGCTGGAGCGTCTGGTAGCCGGCGTTAAGGTCCTCGAACGAGGCCCCGCCGTTGGTGGTGCGGTAGAGCCCGCCGTCGCCGGCGAAGTAAACGATGTCGGGGTTGGTGGGGTGGAACGCGAAGTGGTGGTGGTCGGGGTGGATGTTGCCGATGGGCGTGGGGCTGGCCCCCCCACTCAGCGAGCGCCAGAGGTCCACGCCGCCCAGCCACACCTCATTCGGCCGGTGGGGGTTGACAGCGACGTAGTGGGCGAACCACCCCTGGTAGGAGGCGTAGTCCGCCGTCGTCACGGTCGTCCACGTGTCGCCGCCGTCGGTCGTGCGGAGGAGCCACGTGCTCGTCGAGCCGGAGATCCCGTTGCCGACGCTGGCGTAGAGCGTGTTGAGGTCGGTGGGGTGGCGGTCGAGGAGGATCTTCCCGATGAATGTGGTGGGGACGCCCGCCGTGAGCTGCGTCCAGGTGGCCCCCCCATCGGTGGTGCGGTAGAGCCCCTTGCCCGGGCTGCTCTGGTTGCCGTGCGCGGCGAGGGCCCAGTTCGGGTCGGTGGGGTGGAGGAGGAGGTCCGTCGCCATCACGACGGGGTGGACGTTCGCCCACGTCGCGCCGCCGTCGGTTGAGCGGTACACCCCCTCCGTCGTGGCGGCCCACACATCGTTGGGGTTCGTGGGGTTGACGCGGATCATCTGGACGCCGCGCCGCTGGTCGCGCGTCCAGTTCAGCACATGGCTCCACGTCTGCCCGCCGTCGGTCGACTTCAGGATGCCGATGCCGTAGGCCCCGCGCGTGGGGCGGCTGACGGTGCCGCCCTGGATGTCCTGGTACTTGTAGACCTCGCCCGTGCCGAGGTACATCACGCTCGTGTCGCTCGGCGCGATGGCGATGGCGGACGCCGCGTGGACGGCGAAGCCCGTCTCGACGCGGGTCCAGCTCACGCCGCCGCCTGTCGGGAGCGTGGCGCGCCAGAGGCCACCCCCGGCCGAGCCGACCCAGAGCGTCGTCGGGCGGAGGGGGTTGAGGGCGAGGGCGAGGGTGCGGCCGCCCTGGTTGTGCGGCCCCATCGACTGCCACACCGAGGCGGGCTCGCCGCCTCGCGCGGCGAGGGCCTGCCGCTGCGCGAGGGCCTGGGCCAGCCCTTCAGCCGGGAGATCGGGAGCCGGATAGGCCCGCTGGTCGGTCCAGAAGGTGAGGGCCTGGTAGGCGCCGGGGATCAGGCCCCGGCGGGCGAAGGCCGGGACCGGCGTGGGGTCGAGCCAGATCAAGCCGAGGGCCGCGAAGGCGGCCGCGAAGAGGCCGGCAGTAACGAGGAGGCGCGTCAGGCGGGGCATGGGTCGGGGATAGAAGGCAGGGCCGCAAGTATAAGGCGAGGGCCGGCCCTCGTCGGGGCAGATAAGCCCCCCCGCCTCTTTCCCGTTGAACCTTCAACCACCCTCCCCCTACGACGTGGCCCTCGTCGGCTATGGGCCGGTGGGGGCGCTGCTGGCGAACCTCCTCGGCGCGCGCGGCCTCCGCGTGCTCGTGCTGGAGCGCGAGGCGGCGCCGTGGGCGATCCCCCGTGCGGCGCACCTCGACGACGAGGCGCTCCGCATCCTCCAGCTGGCGGGCCTACACGAGAAGGTTCTCTCGGCCAGTCGCCCGCTCGACGGGATGGACCTCGTGACAGGGGACGGCCGCCTCCTCTTGCGCGCCTTCAAGAAAGGCGCGGCCGACGAGCCCTTGGGGTTTCCGGCCGCCACCCTCGTCCACCAGCCCGACGTGGAGCGCGTCCTCCGCGACGGCGCCGCGCGCTTTCCTTCCGTCGAAGTCCGGCTCGGTCACGAGGTCGTGTCCGTCGAGGCCACCGGCGACGAGGGCGTGCTCACGGTGCACGGCGCGGGCGAGACGTACCGCGCGCGTGCCCGGTTCGTCGTCGGGGGCGACGGGGCGCGGAGCCTCGTCCGCGCGGCGATGCAGAGCCCGCTCCGTCCGGTCGCGCGGTTCACGCAGGACTGGCTCGTCGTGGATACCCTGCTCACGCGCGACGTGCCGCTGCCCGACCGTCTCCTTCAGGTGTGCAGCCCGTCGCGGCCGACCACGTTCGTCCCGTTCCCTGGCCGGCGGCGCCGGTGGGAGTTCATGCTGCGGCAGGGGGAGACGCCCGAAGCGGTGGAGCAGCCGGGCATGGTGCGCCGCCTCCTCGCGCGGTGGGTGGACCCGGAGGCCGTTGAGGTGGAGCGCGCCGCGGTCTACACGTTCCGGTCGGTCGTAGCGCGGGGGTGGCGGAAGGGCCCGCTGCTGCTCGCGGGCGACGCTGCGCACCAGATGCCGCCGTTCCTCGGGCAGGGCCTCGGCGCGGGCCTTCGCGACGCGGCCTTCCTCGGCTGGTCCCTCCCGCTTGTCGTAACGGGCCGTGCCGACGCTTCGCTGCTCGACGCCTACGAACAGGAGCGCCGCCCGCACGTCGAGACGACGATCCGCTGGGCGGTCTTCGCGGGGCGCGCGATCGCCCTTCGAGGAGTCGCCGCTCGAACACGAGACAGGCTCCTCCGTGCCCTGCATCGCGTCCCCCCCGCCGCTCGTTCCCTCCGCCGCGTCGAGGCCGACCTCTCGCCACGCCGTGCGGTGCTCCGAGGTGGGAGGGGCCGGCACGCCGGTCGGTTGCTCCCGCAGCCGCGCGTCGTGCTGGCGGATGGCTCCTCGGTGCGGCTCGACGAGGTACTCGGCGACGGGTTCGCCGTGGTTGGCCTCAACCAAAGTGCGGAGGCGTGGGCCGGCAGAAGCCCCGTGTGGCGGACGCTCGGCGCGCGCTTCGTGTGTCTTCTTTCCCCGGAAGCCCCCCTGTCCCCCTCGGAGGCAGGGGAGGCCGTTGTGCGCGCACCCGATGGGAAGCTGATGGGGTGGGCACGAGGCGCGGCGGCGCTCGTCGTCCGGCCCGACCGGCGGGTGTTCGGGTTCTACGGAGAGGGCGAAGGCGGACGGGCCGCGCGGGAGGTGGCCGCCGCGCTCCGCCTCCGCATTTGAGCATCGGGCCGTACGTTCGCGCCATGGAAACGCCGCGCGCTCCGCTCGACTCGTTCCGCCTCGACGGCAAGGTGGCCCTCGTCACCGGCGCGAGCCGGGGGATCGGGCGGGCCATCGCGGAGGCGTTCGCAAGGGCCGGCGCGCGGGTCGTGCTGGCCAGTCGGAAGCAGGAGGGGCTCGACGAGGTCGCCGCTGCCATCCGGCAGGCCGGCGGCGAAGCCCTCCCCGTCGCCGCGCACACCGGCGACCCGGGGGCCGTACGCGC
>DASPKS010000099.1:0-8120 GCA_035628035.1 Rubricoccaceae bacterium | reverse complement strand
CCCACCCTCGCGGAGGGCGTCGGCCCGCTCGTCCAGCATCGTGAGGAGACGCGTGCCCAGCGTACCCGTCCCGATCACGAACACGTGCGCGCGGAGGCGGCGGAGGGCGAACGCCTCGTGGAGCGCGCGGACCGCCCGCGCGGCGTCGGCGTCCTCGACGACGGCCGAGAGGTTGTGCTCGCTCGCCCCCTGCGCGATGGCGCGCACGTTCACGTGGGCGCGGCCGAGCGTGGCGAAGAGCCGCCCCGCCAGCCCCGGCGCGCGGTCGATGAAGTCGCCCACCGCCGCGACGACGGCCGCGCCTCCCTCGGCGTCGATCCCCTGGAGGTCGCCCCGCGCGCACTCGCGGTCGAACGCCTTCCGCAGCAGCCGCGTGACCTGCTCCGCCTCGCCCTCGCGAACCGCGAAGCAGAGGCTCCCTTCGCTGGAGGCCTGCGCGATGAGGAGCACGTCGAGCCCGGCGTCGGCGAGGGTGGCGAAGGCGCGGGCCGTGAGGTCGGGCACGCCGAGCACGCCTGCGCCGTCGAGGCGGACGAGCGCGGCCCCGCGCACGGCCGTGAGCGCCTTGATGTGGCCGGCGGCGGCTGGGCGGTCGGGGCCGATCCGCGTGCCGGGGTGCTCGGGGTTGAGGGTGTTCTTGATGACGAGCGGGATGCCCTTTCGCTGCAGCGGCCGCATCGTGCGCGGGTGGAGCACCTTGGCGCCGAAGTGGGCCAGCTCGCCCGCCTCGGCGTAGCTCAGCGCGGGGAGCGTGAACGCTTCGGGGACGAGCCGGGGGTCGGCCGAGAGCACGCCGTCGACGTCGGTCCAGATCACGCACTCGGCGGCGTCGAGCGCGCCCGCGAGGATGGTGGCCGTGTAGTCCGAGCCGGACCGGCCGAGCGTCGTCGTCACGCCCTCGGGTGTGGAGGCAATGAACCCCGTCACGATGGGGACGGCGCCGTCCGGCAGCGCGTCGAACGCCTCCCGGACGAGCCGGCCGGTGGTTTCGAAGTCCACCGTCGCCTCGCCGAAGCGGTCGTCGGTGCGGACGAAGGCGGTGGCTTCCAAAGCGGCCGCCTCGTGGCCCGCTGCGCGGAAGGCCGCGGCGACGAGCGGCACGCTCGCCCGTTCGCCCGCCGACACAATGGCATCCTGGAATCGTGGGGTACACTCCCGTAACAAGAAAACCCCTTCGAGGAGGTCGCGCACCTCGGCCCAGAGCGTGTCGAGCTGCTGGGTGAGCGTTTCCTCCTCGTCGTTGCGGGCGAGGGCGGCGACGGCTTCGGCGTGGCGCTGACGCAGCTCGTCGAGGATGGCGCGGTGCTCGCCCGTCCGCCGCTCGGCCGCCGCGAGGGCCGCGAGGAGGCGGTCGGTCACGCCCCCGAACGCGCTCACCACCACCACGCGGCGGAAGCCGTCCGGCGTCGCCATCGAGAGGTCGACCACGCGCCGCACCCGCTCCGGCGTCCCGACGGACGTCCCGCCAAACTTGGCGACGTGGTAGGGGCGGGCGACGTCGGGCATCGGGCGCAGAGGCAGGGCGGCGGAAGCTACCGCGTAGGGCCCTGCGTGCCCTCCCGTTTGCCGATCTTCGCAGAGCCTCCGATTGACACCGGCGCCCCCGGAAGGCTATTTTTCGCGTCCCAGCCGGGGCTATAGCTCAGTTGGTAGAGCGCTTGAATGGCATTCAAGAGGTCAGCGGTTCGAATCCGCTTAGCTCCACGCCCGAACGGTCCGTTCTGATCAGAACGGACCGTTTCTCGTTTCTAGGCGTCAGCGGTGCGATGCCGCTAGGCCGGCGCGCGGTCTCGTGTGGTCGGCTGCAGCGGCTCGGGGGCCAGCGCCTTCCAGCCCCACCAGGTGTAGTGGTACTCCCGCTCCTCCACCCGGTACCGCGCGCCGCAGGCTGTGCACGTGCAAACGTACGCGTCTACCCACCTCCCCTCGACGTACGTAACGTCGTCGATCCGAACGTTCCCGGCCTCCGCTTCCTGGCGGGGATTGAACAGCAGGTACTCGGGGTACAGCCGGCACAGGCAGCCCATTGATTGTTGGTGGTACGCCAGCTTCCGGAGAGTGAACCTCAGGTGTTCCACGTTGGGAAACAAGGCTCCGCCGAGCGCGAGGTCCCGGGTGCTCCGCTCGATCTCAGGGAGGTGCGCTGCCAATCGAGCGAGCTCGGCGGCGTCTCGGAGCTTGATGATGGCGCACGAACTCGACCAGACCCTCGCGGGGTCGCGGGAAGTGATGTCTTCGAGCAACGTGCTCATCGCTCCTAACCCCACGATGCTTCCACAGCAAAGGTAGTGTCCGTCCGCGAACACCCGCCGCCTAACACGCCGGCGAGGGTGCGGCAGGACCGCGCCGCTGCCGCGCCGTCGTGGATGAAGTCATACCCCGGGGAGCCTTTATCCGGCGAGGGGCGCTCCCGCGTCGGCCAGCGGGGCGGACAGGCGGTTGCACTGGCGGGGGACCTCCTGTACACTCGCCGGTCGTCCTTCCCGCCCGCCCCGTGAACGCCCCCCCACCCCGGACGTACGCCCTCTCCGAGTTCGGCTGCGGCCTCCTCGCCGTCCTCCTCACCCTCCCCCTCGTCGTCGTCTACCTCCGGATGGCCCCGCCCGACCCGGGGGACTACGTGGCCCTCGACGTCCGCTTCTCCTCCGCCGAGGTGATGTACGCCGCGCGCGGGCGGCACTGGCTCGTCGTCCACGCCGGCGGCCGGCGGTTCCAGGCGGAGTGGCCGTACCTCCGCGAGATCGGGTACGACGCCGGCGAGCTCGCGGCCGCGCTCGTGCCGGGCGAGCGCCTCACCCTCTGGGTAGAACACCCGGATGCCCGCACCCCGCGGATCCGGGGCATCCGCTCGGAGCGCGTCGACGCTCCGCTCGCGCTCGGCGTGCGCTCCGACGAGCAGGAGCGCCGGGCGGTCCTCATCCTGGTGCTGCTGTTCGGCGGTCTCGGCGCGGCCGCGATGGCGCAGGGCACTTGGCAGCGGTGGCGCGAACGACGCCGTGGGCACGGGTGACGCCGTTCGCCACAGTTCGCATCACCAGGCCGGGCGGCCACCCCATCGGAGGCAGGTTACCTCAAAGCGGTATTGCTATTAAGGGTCAGCCTGGCTGCCGGAGGCGTGACGAGAAGTCGGGCGCGCCCCATGCGGCGGCGGCGCGGGCGTTGATGCGGAACGCGGCCCGCGCCGAGTCGAGCGGCAGGTCGGTGTCGATAAGCCCCTGCTCGTAGGCCAGCTCGTCGGAGTAGCCCGGCAGGAGCACCCTTAACCCATAGGGAATCGGTTCTTCCCGGACCTCGTTCACGGCCTCGAGGATGTTGGTCGTGCAGTTGTTCGAGAGGGTGTGGTAGAACTCGGGGCGGCGCTCGACCGCCTGTGCGCGCCGCAGCATCGTCACGAAGAGCTCGCGCACCTGCGCCGGGGTGGCACGGCCGGGATAGAGGTACGTGGGGGTGTTCCACGTCACGGCGCGGAGCCCGAGCACGTCGCGCTCGTCGCCGATGACGACCATCAACTCGAAGGCGCGGAGGGCCCCCTTCACGGGGGCGTACACCTCGTCGCGCTCGCGCCGCGCCTCGACGGAGAGGCTGACGTACTGGGAGTCGGCGAAGCCGAACGTGAGGAAGGTGTGGGCGAGCCCGCGCCAGTCCTCGCTCAGCGGCGAGACGACGTACCACACGCGGTCGAGGAGGTCGAGGTCGTACACCCGCTCCTCATACCGCGGCGTGAACCGCTCCGCCGAGGTCCACGTGAAGTTGCGGACGTTCGCGATCCGCACGGTGTCGCCGTCAATCTCGACGTGCGGGAGCACCGCCTGCTCGGGGGCCCACCGTCGCTCATGCGACGGCCGCTTCAGCGCGCACGCCCCGAGGCCGACGAGCAGCAGCGCCAGCGCGAGGAGGGCGACGACGCGAACAGCCCGCCGCATCAGAAGTCGAGCACGACCTCCGCGCCCTCGGCCCGCGCGTACGTCGCCTCACGAGCGGGGTGCCACGCCCCCTCCTGCTGGTACTCCGCGTGCATGGCAAAGCCGCCCTCCGGCCGGGTCGTGTAGGTGGCGCGCACTGCCGTGATCCCTTCTGCGTTGCCGGCCACCTCCTCATAGGTGGTGAATCCGGTGCCGCCGGAGAGCGGCGTCATCGTGCCCTGCGTGTAGAAGCCGGCCGTGGTGAAGTAGTAGTAGGCCACGACCCCGCGCGCCGCGTCCCACACGACGACGGTCTCGCCGCCGTAGACGCCGTCGTTCACCGAGTGGATCACGCGGAGCGCCTTGCCGCCGAGCCCCCACGCCCAGCGCGCCACGTCCACGGTGGGCTGCCCGTTCTGCTCGCCGAGGGTTGCACGCCACGTGCCCACAAACGGCGCGAGGAACCGAAGCTGCTCGGGGACCCCGGCGGGGACCTCTTCGACCAGGGCGACGGGCTCTTCGGCGGCGGGCTGGGCGCTCGCGAGGCCGCAGCAGAGGACGTAGGCTGCCGCCAGCACGAGGGCGGCGAGGAAGAGGGCGAGGAGGCGGCTCATCGGGAGAGAGGTGAGCGGTCATCGGGAAGATAGGGACCGCCCCGTTCCCGCCCTACTCCCGCTCCTCCGGCACGAAGGCGTCTTCGGGGAGCAGGTCGCCCGCGAGGAAGCGCAGCTCGGCTTCGGCCCAGCGCGCGTTGTAGACGGCCTCGATCAGCCGGCCCTCGGCATCGAGCAGGGCGAGCTGCACCTGGCGGAGGTCGATGGGCGTGATGAGGCCGAGCTGGAACTGGGCCAGCGCCACGCGCACGTTCTGGCGGGCGACGGCGCGGCTCTGCGTCTCCAGCGCGGCGAGCCGGCGGAACCCCTCGACCGACGCGGCGAGGCGCGCCACGTCGGCGCGGAGGCCGACCCGCTCGTCCTCCGTCGCCAGCTCGGCCTGGCGCACGCGGATCTCGGCGTTGGCCACGCGCCGCCGCCGGTCGCCCGCGTCGAAGAGCGGGAGCGTGGCCGAGAGGCCGTAGCGGACGTCCGTCCCGAACGCGGGCACGTTCGCGGGAAAGAGCCCCCGGTCGAGCGCCGACGCGCCCACGCCGGCCAGCACGCGGATGGCCGGCGAGAACTCGGCGCGGACCTCGCGGACGGCCTCGCGCGCGGCGACCTCGCCCACCTCCAGCGCGCGGACGCGACGGTTCTCTTCTTCGGCGCGCACAGCCAGCGCGGCGAGGTTCGGCGGCGGCCCCAGCGTGAGCGTGTCGGTCGTGGCAACGGCCTCGGGGTCGGGCAGGGCGAGGAGCGCGCCGAGGGTCGCGCGGGCCTGCGCGAGCGCGACGGCCTGCCGGAGCAGCGCCGCGCGGTCGGCGTTGAGGTCGGCCAGCGCGAGGGCGGCGTCGATCTCGGCAGCGGTGCCGATTTCCACCTCCGCACTTGCGATGCGCAGTCGGTCCTCCGAGATGGCGACGGCCTCCTGGAAGGCGACGACGAGCGCCTCCTGCCGGATCACGTCGAGGTAGGCGGCGGTGACGGCGAAGGCGAGCGCCTCGGCCTGTGCCTCGGCAGTGAGCCCAAGCCGCTCGGCCTCGGCGCGGAGGCGGCGGAGCGTGGCGTTCCGCCGGAACCCGTCGAACAGCGTGTAGCCGAGCGTGACGTCGCCGGTGAGGTTCGTGACCGCGCTCGTGCTCGCCCCGGTGCTGTCGCCGGTGCCGGTGTCGAGGCTGCTGAAGCCGCCCAGCTGGGCGTTCGCGTCCACCGTCGGGAGGAAGCCGGCGTTGCCGCGTGTGGCGTCATTCTCGGCGCGCTCAACCTCCGCGACGGCGATGCCGAGCCCCGGACTCTGTTCGAGCGCGAGGCGGATCGCGTCGTCGAGCGAGAGGAACACCGCCCCCGGCAGTGGATTGAGGTCTGGAAGCTCGGCGCGGACGACAATCGCCTCGCCGTAGAGACGGAGGGTATCGGGCAGCGGCGGGAGCGAGTCCGGTCGGAGCCCATCGCGGCCCGGCACCTGCGCGACGGCCGGCCCTGCTGCCATCACGAAGGCCAGCGCCAGGAGCCACATCCGGTCAACCATCGCGGCGTTCCGTGGCGCCGGCGGGGGCGGTCTGCGGTGCGCCATCGGGGGCCCCGTCGCCGCTGAGCACCGGACGACCGTTCGTGCGCTCGGCCTCGGCGAGGGCCACGTCCAGCTCGGCGTCGTGCGCGGCCGCCTCATGCCTCCCGGCGAGGAACGTGTAGAGCGCCGGGATGACGAACAGCGTGAGGAGCGTCCCCACCGAGAGGCCGCCGATGACGGCGAGCCCCATCGGGATGCGGCTCTCGGCGCCGGCGCCGAGGGCGAGCGCGATGGGGAGCGTGCCGAGGATCGTCGCGAGTGTCGTCATGAGGATGGGGCGGAAGCGCGCGGCGGCGGCCTCCTCGACGGCCTCGCGCACGCCGAGCCCGGCCTCGCGCCGCTGCCGCGCGAACTCGACGATGAGGATGCCGTTCTTCGTCACGAGCCCGACGAGCATCACGAGCCCGATCTGGCTGAACACGTTGAGCGTGGCGTCGAAGTACCAGAGGAACAACAGTGCGCCGGCGAGCGCGAGCGGCACCGTGAGGAGGATGATGAACGGGTCGCGGAAGCTCTCGAACTGCGCCGCCAGCACGAGGTAGATCAGCACGAGCGCGAGGAGGAACGCCACGTACGCCTGCCCGCTCGACTCGCGGAAGTCGCGGCTCTGCCCGGCCAGCGCCGTCGTGAAGCCGGGCGGGAGGGCCTCCTCCGCGATGCGGTCCATCGCGTCGAGCGCGGCGCCGAGGGGAACGCCCTCGGCCGGCTGCGCCGACACCGTCGCGGCCGTGAACCGGTTGTAGCGGAAGAGCTGCGGCGGTGCGGCGGCCTCGCGCGTGGCGATGAGGTTCTCGAGGGGGATCGGTGTGCCCGACGCGCTCCGCACGAACAGGCTCCGCAGCCCCCCGGGCGTGTTCCGCGCCTCGCGCTCCACCTGCGCCAGCACCTCGTACTGCTCACCCGCGCGGACGAAGTACCCCAGCCGCTGCTCCGACAGCGCGAGCTGGAGCGTCTGCGCCACGTCGAGCGGGTCGATGCCGAGCGCCTGCGCGCGCGTGCGGTCCACCTCCACCTGCAACTCGGGCAGCGTGAACTCCAGGTCCACGCGGACGAACTGGAAGGCGGGGTCCTGCTGCGCCCGCTCCATGAACGGCGGGATCGCCGCGCGCAGGGCTTCGAGGTCGGGGCCCTGCAGGATGAACTGCACCGGCGCTCCCCGCCCCGACGAGGTGGCGATGGTCGCGGGCTGCGAGACGTTCACGCGCGCGCCGGGCAGGCGGCGCACGGCGCGCTGGAGCGCGTTCGCGATGTCGTCCTGCGAGCGCTCCCGTTCCTCCGGTGGGGGCAGGATGAGGTTGATGTTGCCGGAGTTGACCGAGGCCGCCGACCCGAACCCCGGCGCGACGTTCGTGATGACCGCCGACGCCTCGGGCACCTCCTGCCGCACGAGCGCTTCGAGCCGCGCCATGTAGTCGAGCATGTAGCCGTAGCCCCGCCCCTGCGGCGCGTTCGCGCTGATGCGGATCTGCGAGCGGTCCTCCTGTGGGGCCAGCTCGCTCTCGAGCGTGTTGAACAGCACGTAGATCAGCGCGGCGGCGCCGGCCATGATCCCGAACGCCATCCACCGCCAGCGGAGGAACCCGTGGAGCGCGCCCTGGTAGCCCGCGTTCAGCCGCTCGAAGAACGGCTCGGTCTTCCGGTAGAGCCACGGGTGCTCGTCGCGCCGCTTCAGGAGCTTCGAGGCGAGCATCGGGGTGAGCGTGAGGGCCACGAACCCCGAGATGGCGACGGCGCCCGCGAGCGTGAGCCCGAACTCCCGGAAGAGCGCGCCGATGATGCCGCCCTGGAAGATGATGGGGAGGAAGACCGCCACGAGCGCGATGGTGGTGGCGAGCACGGCCACGTAGATCTCGCGCGTGCCGACGACGGCCGCCGGGCGCGGCGCGAGGCCGCCCTCCACCTTCGTGTAGATGTTCTCCAGCACCACGATGGCGTCGTCGACGACGAGCCCGATGGCGAGGACGAGCGCGAGCAGCGTGAGCACGTTGATCGAGAACCCTGCCAGCGCCATGATCCCGAACGCGCCGATGAGCGAGACGGGGATCGCCGCGAGCG
>DASPKS010000098.1:0-4280 GCA_035628035.1 Rubricoccaceae bacterium | reverse complement strand
CCGTGGCCGCCCATCGGGGCCGGGGTAGACGAGCGAGGCGCGGAACCACACGTGGGGGAGCCGGAGCCCGAGGTGCATGTCGTTGGCGACGACCGCGCCGCCGTGCCCGGTCATCGCGCCGGCGACGGCGAAGTTGTTGCTGCCGACGGGGGGACGCCCTGGAGCGGTCTCGGGGGGAACCCCGGCCGGCCCGAGCCCCTCTAGCTCGTCAGGGGCCGGGATGGGAGGCGGCGGGATGGAGTCCCCTGCCAGCGGCGCATCCCACTCGTCGCCGAGGGGCCGTAGGAAGGCGGCAAGGGCGGGGGGGAGGCCCTCACGAACGGCCTCGGTCTCCAGCTCATCACCGATCCCCAAGTTCAGGTGGAGGTCCATGAACATGGCGTAGGCCGCGAGGAGCACGTCGGCCTCGCGCCACGGTACCGGCGCCTCGCGCAGCGCGACGTACTCGAACGGCCGGGCCCCCAGCGCGTCCAGCCCGGCGTTCACCCCCTCCGTGTAGGCGCGCACGACCATGCGGTCCGCTGAGGGCATCCGCTCCAGCACCACGGCCGACCGCGCGCGGAAACGGTGCATGCGGAGCACGCTGTCCATCCCGAGCGCCTGAGGTCCGAAGAGCGCCGACAGCTCGCCCGCGCCCGTGCGCCGGAGGAGGTCCATCTGGAAGAACCGCTCTTGCGCGTGGACGAACCCGAGCGCGCGGGCCACGTCCACGCGGCTCGCCGCCGTAATCGTGGGCACACCGAGGCTGTCGCGCTCCACGCGCACGAGCGCGGTGAGGCTGGCGACGGCAACCTCGCCCTCAAGCATGGGCAGGCTGGCCCGCAACCAGGCATACCCGCCCCCGAACGCGGAGGCGAGCAGGACGGGAAAGGCGACGAGGGTCCCTTTCAGGAGCGTCATCGTGGGGCGGGCCTTGCTCCTTCGCCAGGCGGGGACGACACCACGCGGCCTGGGCTCACGAACGAGAGGCCAAGCGCCGAGAACGTCCCGATCATCACCGCCTCAGCGATGGGGGGCGCTACGGGCTCCGGCGCCGCCCACGTCACGAGGAAGTTGGCGCCCACCCCGCCGGCCGTATCGTCGCGCTCGACGACGAAGGCGGCAGTGGCGAGGGGGCCAAGCACGAACGGCGCCTCCGCGTAACGCCGCACGAGTCGACCTTCGGTGTCGTAGTAGTCCACGCCCGTCACGTAGAGCGAATGTGCGGCGTCCGTATTACGGACGGTGAGGGTGGCTGAGAGGTTGATCGTGGCCTCCTCGTCCTCGAAGTAGATATGCGAGTAGACGGGGACGTAGGCCGTCTGCCGCCATACCCCCTCCGCGTCGAGGCGGGCGACCGCGGCGGTGTCCGCAGGCGTGAGGGGGGTGAGGGGAGGGGCAGGCGCGGGCGCCCTCCCGCAGGCGGCGAGCAGGGCGACGACGATTAGGAATCGGGGGAGGGCCTTCACCACCCGGGCTACCCCATGTTCTCGATGAGGGCGTCGCCAAACTCACTCGTCTTGAGGAGGGTGGCGCCGTCCATCAGCCGGTGGAAGTCGTACGTGACGCGCTTCTGCTGGATCGTCGTCTCCATCGCACGGATGAGGAGGTCGGCGGCCTCGGTCCAGCCCATGTAGCGGAGCATCATCTCGCCGGAGAGGACCACGCTCGACGGGTTCACTTTGTCCTGGTTGGCGTACTTCGGGGCCGTCCCATGCGTAGCCTCGAAGACGGCCGCGCCCGTGACGTAGTTGATGTTGGCGCCGGGCGCGATCCCGATCCCCCCCACCTGCGCGGCGAGGGCGTCGGAGAGGTAGTCGCCGTTGAGGTTGAGCGTGGCAATGACGTCGAAGTCGTCGGGACGGGTGAGCACCTGCTGGAGGGTGATGTCGGCGATGGCGTCCTTGATGACGATGCCGGCGCCGGGCTTCCCGTCGGGGATGCGGCACCACGGCCCGCCATCGATCTCCTCAGCGCCGAAGTAGTGCTTTGCCACGTCGTAGCCCCAGTCGCGGAACGCCCCCTCGGTGAACTTCATGATGTTCCCCTTGTGGACGAGCGTCACGCTCTTCCGGTTGTTGCGGACGGCGTACGCGATGGCGCTGTGGATGAGCCGGACGCTGCCGGACCGGCTCACGGGCTTGATCCCCACGCCGACCTCCACGCCCTCGTCGAACCGCTCTGGCGCGCCGACGCGGTCCCAGAATTCGGCCGCGCGGTCGGTCGTCCCGAAGCGGACCTTCTCGAACATCTTCGGGAACTCCGCTTGGAGGAAGTCGAGCACCTTCTGGGCCTCGGGCGTCCCGGCGGCCCACTCGATCCCCGCGTAGATGTCTTCGGTGTTCTCGCGGAAGATGACCATGTCCACCTTCTCAGGCTCCTTGACGGGCGAGGGAACGCCGGTGAACCAGCGGACCGGCCGGAGGCACACGTAGAGGTCGAGGAGCTGGCGGAGCGCCACGTTGAGGCTCCGGATGCCGCCGCCGACGGGCGTCGTGAGGGGGCCCTTGATGGCGATGAGGTGCTCGCGGATGACGTCGAGTGTCTCGTCGGGGAGCCAGGAGCCGGTCTGGTGGAACGCCTTCTCGCCGGCGAGCACCTCGCGCCAGACGATCTTTTTGCTTCCGCCGTAGGCCTTCTCGACGGCGGCGTCGAGCACACGGACGGAGGCGGCCCAAATGTCGGGCCCGGTCCCGTCGCCCTCGATGAAGGGAATGACGGGGCGGTCGGGGACGCGGAGGGACGCTCCCTCCATCGAGATGCGTTCGCCTTGAGGCGTGGACGGGTCGGCCATGTCAGACAGGAGAGGGGCTGAGGTCAATCGGAACGCGGGAAGCTACTCCCCGGAGCCGGTCAGCGCCCCTTCCTACGGCCACCCTACAGCTTCCCCCGGAGGTCGAGCCAGCGCAGCTCCCACACCTTCCGCATGGCCTCGCGGATGATGGCCTTGCTCATCTTGCTCTGCCCCTCGGCCCGTTCGGTGAACACGATGGGCACCTCGACGATCTTGAACCCCCGCTTCCAGGCGCGGTACGTCATCTCGATCTGGAACGAATACCCATTGGAGCGAATGTGGTCGAGGTCGATGCTCTCGAGCACCCGCCGTCGGAAGCACTTGAACCCAGCCGTGACGTCACGCACGGGGAGCCGGGTGATGAGGCGGGTATAGATGCCGGCGCCGTAGGAAAGGAGGAGCCGCGAGAGCGGCCAGTTCACGACGCGCACCCCCCCGACGTACCGGCTCCCGATAGCGACGTCGGCGCCCTCCCGGCACGCCTCGACGAGGAGCGGGAGGTCGTGCGGGCTGTGCGAGAAGTCGGCGTCCATCTCGCAGATGAAGTCGAACCCCTCGGCGAGGGCCTGGCGGAACCCGGCAATGTAGGCCGTCCCCAGCCCCTGCTTCCCCTCGCGCTCGATGAGCGAGATCCGGTCGGGGTGCTGAGCCTGGAGGGCCCGGACGGCGTCGGCGGTGCGATCGGGCGAGCCATCGTCGACCACGACGACCGAGAATCCGGTGTCGAGGGCGAGCACCTCTTGGAGGAGGGGCCCGATGTTCCGCGCCTCGTTGTACGTGGGGATGATGACGGCCGAGCGCAAGGCCGTCTGCACGGCCGGGACGGCGGGCGCGCGGAGGGGCGGGCGGGGGTGGGGCTCGGCGGTGGGCACGTCGCAACGGGCTCGAAACACAAAGAATACGAACCGTCCCGATACGGGTCCAGCGCCCTTCCGGCTACCCCCGCACGCGCTCGAGCATCACCATCATGAGGAGTCCTAGCAGGCCGCGGACCTCGTCCTCGGGCGGGAGATCAACGAGCCGATCCAGCCGAAACTTGCCCTCGAAGAACGCCGGCTGCTTCGTGAGGCGGAAAGCGGGCGTCCCGTCGGGCCGAGTGGCCGTGTAACTGGGGTGTAAGAAGTATCCCGTGAGGGCGCCCACGAAGGGGAGCTCGCCCAGGAAGGTATCGAGCACCTTCACCCAGGGGTTGTCCTCCTGGATGTGGAAGGCGGGGGTGCCATCGGCCCCCTCCACGTCGTAGCGGCTCTTCCAGATCGAGCGGAGGCCCTCCCGGCGGAGCGCCCCGAACGGGCGGCCGTCGGCGTCGGCCATCTGGTAGGCCACACGGAGGTCAAGGACGCGGTTGGCGCGGAGCGTGTAGAGGAGCCGCGTCCGCTCGCGGTCGGCGAAGACGCGGACGTCTTCCCGCAGCCGGAATGCCTTCTGCTGGATGTACAGGAGGAGCTCCCCGCCCGCGTCGGTGACGGCCACCTGCGGGTTGATGGCGACGAGCTTGAAGGTGAGG
>DASPKS010000097.1:0-41426 GCA_035628035.1 Rubricoccaceae bacterium | reverse complement strand
GTCACCCCCGAGATCTCGGAGTGCGTGGCGGCCCCACCGAGCGTCTCGTTGTCCGTCACTTCCCCGATGGCCGCGCGCACGAGGAACGGCCCGGCCAGAAATACGCTACCTGTGCCTTCTACAATTAGAGCCTCGTCGGACATGATGGGCAGGTACGCGCCGCCCGCCACGCACGAGCCCATGATGGCGGCGATCTGGGGGACGCCGAGCGCCGAGAGCCGCGCGTTGTTGCGGAAGATGCGGCCGAAGTGCTCCTTGTCCGGGAAGATCTCGTCCTGCATCGGGAGGAAGACGCCGGCCGAGTCCACGAGGTAGACGATGGGGACGCGGTTCTCGAGGGCGATCTCCTGCGCGCGGAGGTTCTTCTTGGCCGTGATGGGAAACCATGCGCCCGCCTTCACGGTGGCGTCGTTGGCGACGACGAGGCAGAGGCGCCCGTGGATGCGGCCGAGCCCCATCACGGTGCCGCCGGCCGGGCACCCCCCCTCCTCCTCGTACATCCCCCGCCCGGCGAACAGCCCCAGCTCCAGGAACTCGCTCCCCTCGTCGATCAGCCGCGCGACGCGCTCGCGGGCGGTGAGCTTGCCGCGCGCGTGCTCGCGACGGATGGCGCGGTCGCCGCCGCCCCGCCGCACCTCGGCCGCGCGGGCGGCGAGGTCTTCCATGAGCCGGTCGTGGTAGGCGCGCCGCGCCTCGTAGGCGGCGTCGGCGGGCGCCGGCGTGCCGAGGGGGAACGGCCCGGCGGGCGCCTCGGTGTCGGGCGCGGGGGCGTCAGGGGACGAAGCCATCGGGAAAGGGAAGCGGGAGGGGAAACTACCTCGCGCCTCCCTCCCCCGCCCTCAGGCCTCGCCACGCTCGGCGATGAGCCGGAGCAGCTTCCGCTTGGCGATGGGGAGCACGGTGGCTTCCAGCGGGAGCGGCACGGCGCTCTCGACGCGGTAGGTAGCGGGAGCGGGGAGGTCGGGGTACGCCTCGGCGAGCGCTTCCTTCCACGCCGACGGCGGGGTCAGCGGCGAGAGCGTGACGGGAACCGGTGTGGTGGCGAGGCTGCGGTAGCGGCCGTCGTGCCCCGTGAGGACGGAGGCCCTGTAGCGCAGCGCGAGGAGGGCCTCGTCGTCGGGGACGAGCAAGAAGCCCTCGTCCTGGTACGGCGGCACGAGGCCGACGGCCATGAGGGCGGCCTGCTCGGCGGCGAACTCGAAGAGCGCGCGGCCTTCCTCGATCTGCTCGTCCAGCAGCGGGAGCGCCCACCGCGCGAGGGGCTCGACGAGGAAGGGGGCCACCTCCTCCCCCTCCTCCGGCTCGTACAGGAGCATGCCCGCTTCCCAGTCGATCCCGCGCAGCCGCCCCGGCGCGTGCTGCCGCAGGGCGTCGACGCGGTCGAGGAGGTCGGCGAGGGTGCGGCGGAGCGTGACGAGGTCGGCGAGGTGGGGGTAGACGCGGTTGTGGGTGAACGCCTCGTGGGCCTCCTGGAGCCCCGCGAGGATCCGGTACTGCGCCGCCTCCACGTCGGAGGCAGCTGTGAAGAGGTCGAAGCGGAGGGCTGACATCTCGCAGGCAGAGGACTCGGTTCGCTCAGACCGGGTTTATTCGAGCCTCCCCCGCCCTCGGGTTCCGCGCCTCAGCCGCCGGTGGTGTCGCGGTCCGCGCCCGTCCCTCCCACGCCGCCCTGGTTGGGGCGCCGCACCCGTGCGGGGTCGCGCGCTGGCGGGGCCGGGGGCGGCGGGGGCGTACGTCCCAGCCGGCGGTCGCGGGCGTCGAAATCGGGCGGAGGCGTCGGAGGGGGTGGGGGCAAGCGCTGAGGCTCACCGAGGCGCCCGCGCACGGTGGGCTCGTCCTCGGGCGAATCGTAAGGGGAGGGCTTGGGCGGCGGCTCGTACCCCTCGCCCTCATCGCCCTCGTAGTCGTCCTCGTAGTCGTACTCCTCATCGTCATAGTGCCCCTGCTCGAAGTCCTCCGGGCGGAGCCCGCGCATGGGGTCCTCGTCGTAGAACGGGTCGTACTCCGAGGAGTAGTCCTCGGCGTAGTACGCGCCCGGGAGCGGGAGGTAGAGGGAGTCCTCGTCGAAGCGCGGGCCGTAGTCGGGGGCGTCGGGGAAGTGGCGGTCGTGGAGGCGGCCGATCTCCTGCGCGCGGCGGAGGAAGTCGCCCACGACGAGGAGCGCGTTGTGGCCGCCCTGCCCCCACCACGTCGAGCGGAAGGTGACGGTGGGCTCGTTGAAGCCGACCCACGCGCCGGCCACTAGCTCGGGGTGCATGGCGAGGAACCACCCGTCGGCGCCGCGCTGGGAGGTGCCGGTCTTGCCGGCGAGGTCTCCCCGGATGCCGAAGGCGGCGAGCCCGCGCCCGGTGCCGCGCCGGATCACCCCGCGCAGCATGTCGAGGAGGGAGCGGGCCTCGCGGCGCGTGAGGACCATCTCGCCGCTGCTCCCGAACTCGGCGAGCACGCGCCCGTCGGACGTCTCGATGCGGGTGATGAGGCGGGGGTCGCGGCGGAGCCCGTCGTTGGCGATGGTGCCATAGACCGTCGCCATCTCGAGGAGAGTCACCTCGCTCGTGCCGAGGGCGATGGAGGGGAGCGAGCGGAGGCGGCTCTCGGTGATCCCCATCCGGCGCCCCAGCGCCGCCACGCGGCTCGGCCCCACCTCGCGCGTGAGCTGGACGGAGACGGTGTTCTTCGAGTACGCGAGGGCGTCGGCGAGCGTCATCTCCGCGCCCGAGACGCCGCCGCCGGAGTTCGTCGGCCGCCACACCTGCCCGTTGCCGAGGTCCACCTCGACGGCCTCGTCGCGGACGAGGTCGCTCGGGCCCCAGCCCCGCTGAAGCGCGGCGGCGTAGACGACGGCCTTGAACGCGGAGCCCGGCTGCCGCCGCGCCGTGCCGACGTGGTCGAAGTTGTCGCGGCGGTAGTCGCGGCTGCCCACCCACGCGCGGACGTCGCCCGTCTCGGGGTCAAGCGCGACGAGGCCCACCTCCAGGCGGGTGGCCGCGCGGCGGAGGGAGTCGAGGAAGGCGTCGTCGTCGCGGAGGCGCTCAAGCACTTCCTCCTCGTCCTCCCCGTTCTCGACGGCGACCTGGAAGGCGTCGCTCCGCCGGATGAGGGTGTTGAGGAACCCCCCGTGCGCGGCCCAGAAGTAGGCGAAGGGGTCCACGCGGTCGCGGTAGCCCACGTACGAGGTGATGCCGCCGCTGAGGGAGGGCATCGCGCGGCGGCTCCACTCCACGTCGACGACGGCCTGAAGGCGCTCGCCCTGGCGACGCGCCGCAGCCTCGGCGGCGCGCTGGAGCCCGAGGTCGAGCGTGGTTCGGATGACGAGGCCGTCGGCGGCGAGGTCGTACCCGTACTCGCGGGCCCACTCCTCGGCGCGGTGGCGAACAGCCTCGGTGAAGTGCGGCGCGAGGCTGGCCTCGCCGGGCTGCGGGTGGAAGTCGAGCCCGAGCGGCTCCTCCTGGAGCTCTTCGGCCGTCTCGGCGTCGAGGAACCCGTTCTCGGCCATCAGCCGGAGCACGAGGTTCCGCCGCTCCAGCGCGCGCTCGGGGTTGCGGACGGGGTTGTAGGCGGAGGTCCCCTTCAGCATCGCCACGAGCGTGGCCCCCTCGTGGATGTCCAGCTCGTAGGCGGGCTTGTTGAAGTACGTCCGCGCCGCCATCTCGATGCCGTACGCGTTGTAGAGGAACGGGACCGTGTTGAGGTATGCCTCGAGGATCTCGCGCTTGGTGTGGAGCCGCTCGATCTTGAGCGAGGTCACGAGCTCCTTCAGCTTGCGCGGGATCGTCGCGCTGCGGCCGATCTCCTCGGGGAAGAGGTTCCGCGCGAGCTGCTGCGTGATCGTCGAGCCGCCCTCGCGGCGCCCCGTGAGCGTGCGGAACGTAGCGGCGATGGTGCGCCGGATGTCGACGCCCTGGTGCTCGTAGAACCGCCGGTCCTCCGTCGCGATGAGGGCCTGGATGACGTGGCGGGGGACGGAGTCGAGGGGGACCCACTCGCGGTGGGCCGGCTCGAACTGCGTCAGCTTGTCGCCGTTGGCGGCGAGCACCACGGTCGGCTGCGCCGACGTGATCCGCTGGAGCTCCCACCCGTCGGGCGTCGTCGGGATGAGGTAGAGCACGTAGAGCCCCAGGACGACGACCCCGAAGAGCCACAGCGTGAGCACCCCTTTCACGCCGAGCCAGACCCGCTCCCGGCGCGGGCGCGTGGGGTCGCGGAGGGCGAGCCAGTAGCGGCGAAGGAAGCCGGGGCGGCGGCGACGGGCCATCAGAGGGGCGAGGTGCGGCCGGTAGGGTATCGGCCGGCAGGAGACGGGCTCAAGGCCCCGCTCTTACACGGCCACTGGCAGGGAGTTGCGCGCCCCGTCTGGGCCCGCGCGAGAAGGAACGCTCGTGATACGCCGCCTCGTATGGCCAAGCCGTCACGGCCCCCCTCCCGCGCGCGCAGGAAGGGGGCCGCGCGCTCCCCTACTCCCTGCCATCCATCACACGCGAGGCATCGGCCTGCGCCCCGGCGATCGTCTCGGCCGTCTCGATGAGCCGCACCAGCTCGGCGCGGTATCCGTCGGCGTCGGTGCCGCGGGCGGCCCGGGCCAGCTCGCGCGCGTGCGCCCACGAGGCGTCGCCCCGGTAGGCCGAGCCGCGCAGGAGCATCCCGAACTCGGCCACGGCCACGGCGAAGCGGAGGTCGTCGGACTCGTCCTCCAGCGCCTCGACGCGGTCACGCACGACCTCCTCCAGCCGCACGCTCTCGTCGGCGAACTGCCCGGGGCCGGTGGAGGGCTTGTAGCGGAGCTTCACGACGAGCAGCTCGTCGGCGAAGGGGCCGGTGGCGGGCGCGCTCGTCTGGTAGCGGAGGGGGTCACTGTCGGGGATCTCGGTGGCGGTCCGCACGCCGACGGGGACGATCTCGTAGAGCGCCGTCACCGAGTGGCCCGCGCCAAGCTCGCCGGCGTCGCGCGTGTCGTCGTTGAACTCCTCATCGCGGAGGGCGCGGTTCTCGTAGCCGATGAGGCGGTAGCCCGCCACGCGCGCCGGGTTGAACTCGACCTGGATCTTGACGTCCTTCGCGAGCACGGCCAGCGTGCCGCCGAGCTCCTGCACGAACACGCGCCGTGCTTCCTGGATGGAGTCGATGTACGCGTACTGGCCGTTGCCGTGGTCGGCCATCGCCTCCATCTTGGCGTCTTGGAGGTTGCCCGTGCCGAACCCGAGCACGGAGAGGAACACCCCGCTCTCCCGCTCCTCCTCCACGAGCCGCTGCATCTCGGCGTCGGACGAGACGCCCACGTTGAAGTCGCCGTCGGTGGCGAGGATCACGCGGTTGTTGCCCTGCCGGTCGTAGTGCTGGCGGGCGACGGCGTAGGCAAGGCGGAGCCCGGCGCCGCCGGCCGTGGAGCCGCCCGCCTGGAGGCGGTCGATGGCGGCGAGGATCGTCGCGCGCTCGGTCCCGCTCGTCGGGGGCAGCACGAGCCCGGCGGCCCCGGCGTAGACGACGAGGGCCACGCGGTCCTGCGGGCGGAGCTGCCGCACGAGGAGGCGGAGCGACTGCTGGACAAGCGGGAGCTTGTCGGGGCTGTTCATCGAGCCCGACACGTCCACGAGGAAGACGAGGTTGGACGGCGGGAGGTCCTCCGGGTCGAGCCGACGCGCCTGCAGCCCCACCCGGACCAGCCGGTGCGCCGGCGCCCAGGGGCACGTCGTCACGTCGGCCGTGACGGAGAAGGGGTGCCTGCCTTCGGGGTCGGCGTAGTCGTACGTGAAGTAGTTGACGAACTCCTCGATGCGGACGGCGTCGGGCGGCGGCAGGTACCCGTCGAGCAGCATCCGGCGGACGTTGGCGTAGGAGGCCCGGTCCACGTCGATGGCAAACGTGGAGAGGGGGTGCTCGTCGGGACGGCGGAAGCCGACCTCCTCGACGGCCGCGTAGTTCTCGCGGTCTACGGGCGGTGCGTACCGCCCCGCGTCGCCCGGCGGCGAAGCCACCCGGACACCGTCCACGTAGTGGCTCACCGAACCCTCACGGCCCCCGCGGATGTCGCCGTACTGCGCCGGGATGGTCCCCACGAGCTGCTCCTGCTCGCGCACGGCCGCTGAGGATGAGGGCGCCGGTGAGCGCGCCTCGGCGCGCCGGCTACGCCCGGGGCTGCTCCGGGCCTCGTAGTCGTCGTTCGTGACGGTGCGCGGGGCGCCGATGGCGTCACGCTGGATGATGGGCCGCTCGTACTCGACGACGACCTCACTGAGCTGCTGGTCCTCTTCGGCCAGCGTAAAGTCGAGCGTCGTGGTGTAGCCCGAGCGGATCTCGACGTTCTGGATGGAGAACGTCTGGTACCCGATGAACTGGGCCGTGACCTCGTAGCGACCGACGGGGATGCCGATGATTCGGTAGAGCCCATCAGCGTCGGTCGCGGCGCCGAGCGAAGTCCCTACAATGAGGACAGAGGCGCCGGGCAACGGGGTGCCGTTCTGGTCG
This sequence comes from Rubricoccaceae bacterium, assembly GCA_035628035.1. Lineage (GTDB taxonomy): Bacteria > Bacteroidota > Rhodothermia > Rhodothermales > Rubricoccaceae > DASPKS01. Next base: position 34,964 of record DASPKS010000097.1, on the reverse strand, counting down.
ACGATGGTGCCCGCGAGGGTGCCGGTGCCCTGGGCCGAGGCGAGGGCGGCGGTCGCGACGGCGAGGAAGAAAGCGAGCGCAAGGCGCATGGTCTCAAACGGTTGATGTGATGGAACGCGAGGCCACGTTCGGCCCTGCGTCCGTAACGCTCAATACCTATCGGCGCGTATGCCGCCTTTCGCCCCGGCCTTTGTGGGTGCCCATGCTAAGAAATCTGCACCTGCCGGATAAACCGCCGCACGGCCACCCATGAAGCGAACCACCCGAGGAGCGCGCCGACGAGCACGAGGCCGAGGAGCGTCGGCCACGGCGAGCCCATCGGCCAGCCCCGCGCGCGGAGCGGCTCGACGCTCCGGAGGAGCAGCGCGTAGACCGTCCACAGCAGTGGGACGGCGAGGAGCCCGGCCGCCAATCCTTGCGCGACGCCTTCTACCAGGAAGGGCCGCCGGATGAACCCGTTCGTCGCGCCGACGAGCTTCATCGTGCGGATGAGCATCCGCCGAGCGTAGATCGTGAGGCGGACCGTGTTGCCCACGAGGAGCAGCGCCGCGAAGACGACGAGCAGCCCGACGGCCAGCCCCACCATCGAGAACACGCGGACGTTTCGCTGGACGTTCTGGAGGAGCGATGCCTCGTAGGCCACCTCGTCCACGCGGGGCCAGCCTTCGATCTCTGCCTTGAACCGTTCGAGGCTATCGGGCACGGCCCACCCCCGTTTGAGGCGGACACGGAACGAGGCCGGCAGGAAGAGCTCGTCGTCGAAGAGGTCGGCCTCCTCGCCGAACTCCTCCCGGAAGATGGCCGCCGCCTGCTCGCGCGAGACGTACGCGACGGAGTCGACGCCGGGGTGGGCCACGAGTGCCTGCCGGAGCGTGGCCGTCGCCTCGGGCGTGGCGGGGCGGAGGAACACCTGCACCTCGCCGACGCGCTGGAGGAGGTAGGCCGCGTTGGCCCGGCCCTGCCAGACGAGGAGGGCCACCAGCCCCATCAGCACGAGCGCCACCACGAGCGCGGTGACGGCCATGACGGCGGCGAAGCTGGCGCGGCGGAAGCCGGCGAGCCCTTCGCGAACGGTATAGGGCAGAGCCGAGGGGGAGGCGGAGGAGGCGCGCGGAAAATACGCGCCCGCCTCCGGCTCACATCTGCTCCGGGGCGCTGATGCCCAAGACGGTCAGGCCGTTCTTGAGGACGAGCCGGGCGGCGTCGGCCAGCGCGAGCCGGGCCGCGGCGAGCGCAGCCTCCTCGCCGATGATCCGGCAGTCGCGGTAGAACGCCGAGAACGCCGTCGCGGCGTCGCGGAGGTAGTTGGCGAGGCGGTGCGGCTCGCGGAGGTCGGCGGCCTGCTGGACGGCCTCGGGCAGCCGGAGCAGCTCCTTCATCAGCCCCTGCTCGCTCTCGTGGGTGAGCAGGGACAAGTTCGCCCCATCGGTCGTCACCCCCACCTCCTTCGCCTTGCGGAGGATCGAGCAGATCCGGGCGTGGGCGTACTGGAGGTAGAAGACCGGATTCTTCTCGCTGGCCTCCTTCGCGAGGTCGAGGTCGAACTCCAGGTGGGTGTTCGGCGAGCGCATCAGGAAGAAGAACCGCGTCACGTCGGCGCCGACCTCGTCCATCAGCTCGTCGAGCGTGACGTAGCGGGCCTTCCGCGTGCTCATCTTGAACGGCTCGCCGCCGCGCACGAGCGTCACGAACTGGTAGATCACCACGTCGATCCGCTTCGCGTCCTCCCCGAGCGCCTCGATGCCGCGGAGCACGTCGGGGTAGGTGGCGATGTGGTCGGCGCCGAACACGTCGAGCACGAGGTCGAAGCCCCGCGCGAGCTTGTCGAGGTGGTAGGCGATGTCGGGCAGCCGGTACGTCGGCTCGCCGGACGACTTCACGAGGACCGTGTCGACGGCGCGCGAGCCGTGCTGGTCGGTGATGACCTTCCCGAGCTGGCCGGTCCGGAACCACCACGCGCCTTCCTGCTCGTACGCGAGGTCTTTTTCTTTGAGCCGGTCGAGCACGGCCCACACGGCGCCGTTCTCGTACAGCGAGTGCTCGTTGAAGTACGTGTCCATGTGGATGCCGAGCCGCCCCATCGTCCGCTCGATGTCGGCGAAGATGGCCTGCTCGGCGGCCTGCTGGAAGAACTCGTCGGGCCGCTCCAGCACGGAAGGCCCGTTCGCATCCAGCACCTGCCGCGCGATGTCGATGATGTACTCGCCGACGTAGCCGTCCTCGGGGAAGCTCTCCGGCACGTCCACCTCCTCCCCCGCCCCGAGGTCGACGGTCTTGAGCGGGGTGTCGGGGTTCAGGAGCTCCTCGACGCGGGCCTTCACGCTCTGGCCGAGGATGCGCATCTGCCGGCCGGCGTTGTTGAAGTAGTACTCGCGCGTAACCTGCCAGCCGGTCCAGCCGAGGAGGTTGGCGAAGGTGTCGCCGAGGACGGCGTTGCGGCCGTGGCCGACGGTGAGCGGCCCCGTCGGGTTGGCCGAGACGTACTCCACGATGGCCGTCTTCCCCGCGCCCGCGTCGGTCCGGCCGAAGGCGTTGCCCCGCTGGAGGATCTCCGCGACCGCCTCCGAGAGGTAGGCGGAAGCGAGGCGGACGTTGATGAAGCCGGGCCCGGCCACCTCGAGCGTCGCCACGCGGCGGTTGTCGATCACGCCCTGGCTGGCCAGCTTCATCACGAGCTGCTCGGCCACCTGGCGCGGCGCGCGGCGGAGCGGCTTGGCGAGCTGGAGGGCGACGTTCGTGGCGAGGTCGCCGTGGGCCGGGTTGTTCGGCGCCTCGAAGGTAACCGCCACGGCCTGCGGGTCGAAGCCTTCCGGGAGGTCGGGGAGCGCAGCGAGGGCCTGGCGGAAGCGGTCGGCGAGGTAGCCCTGCATGGAGGGGCACGGAGCGGATGAGAGGGGAGGCGAAGCTACGCCGGGGGGTTTCCGGGGCTTTCGTAAGTTGCCCGCCCCGTGCGGTACGGGCGCGGCTTTTCCGCGTTCTTCACCCCTCCCCCGTCCGGATGCGTCCCCTCTCCGCCGCCCTCTTCGCGCTCTTCGTCGCAGCCTGCGCGGTGGGAGACAATGACGCACCATCGACCGATGGCGTAGCCACCGAGGACACCTCCCCGGCGCCGGCCCTCCGGGAGGACTCCCTCGTCGAGGCGGACCGCGCGCTCCGCTACCGCGCCCACGTCACCTATCCCCAGCTCGACGGCGCGCACCCGGCCCTCGCCGCGGTGAACACCGCCATCGCCGACAGCGTGCGCGCGTTCGTCGCGGCGGTCCGCCCCGTCGAGCCACCGCCGGCCGACTTCCCCTTCGAAACGGACGTGGAGGGCGGGTATGAGACGGCCCACGTCTCGGGCACGCTCTACAGCGGGCTCCTGAGCGCGTACGCCTACACCGGCGGCGCGCATGGCAACCACTTCCTCTTGCCCCTCAACTACGACCTCCGCACGGGCCGGCCGATCCCGCTCTCGGCCCTCTTCCGCCCCGGTGTCGCCTACCGCGACTCCCTCGCCGCGTGGGCGCTCCCGCGCCTGATCGACCTGTATGGCCGAGGGACACTCTTCGAGGAGCGCGTGCCGGCGGACGCCACGACGCTCTCCGTCTACACGCTCGGCCCGGACAGCCTCACGCTCTACTTCGCGCCCTACGCCGTCGCCCCCTACGCGGCCGGCACGCTCTACGTCTCGTTCGGCTACGACGAGCTCCGCCCGCTGCTCGACGCCGACGGCCCCCTCCGCCGCCGCTGACCTTATGCGCACGCTCCTGGTGCTCAGCCTCCTGTTCCTCGCCGCCGGGTGTGCCCCGGCCTACGCCCCCGGCCCGGCGCCCGGCGGGAGCGAGCCGGTCATCGACGGCGTCGTGGTCGTCGGCGCGTGGGACGCCGTGGAGGTGCTAGGCGACCCCGAGGCCACGCGCGACCTCGAGCGCGACGTCCTCGTCAAGACGCTCACGATCACGGCCGGAGGGCGCGTCACGCTCTCGGGCGTGGACCGCCGGGCCGGCGGCGGCACGCAAACGTATCGCGGCCAGCTCGACGGGCGGCGCGTCACGTTCGAAGGGCTGAGCGGGAGCGCGATCCTCCGCGTCGTGCGCGGGCGGCTCCACCTCGAGGACCCCTTCGGCGTGACGACGGTCTACCGCCGCATCTCCGGCTGAGGACTCGCGCCCTCGCGGTCAGCCGCTATACACGGCGAACTCGTCGCGGCGGGCGGCGAGGTTCAGCGTGATCGCGATCAGCATCGTGTTGGCGAGGAGTGCCGAGCCGCCGTAGGAGATGAGCGGGAGCGGGATCCCGATCACCGGCATCAGCCCCACCGTCATCCCGATGTTGATGAGGATGTGGAACAGGAAGACGCCCGTAACGCCGGCGGCGACGAGGCGCGGGAACGAGAACGCCGCCGCCGCGCCCACCGACGCCAGCCGGATGAGCAGCCACGCGAACAGGCTGAGGAGCACCATCGCGCCGACGAACCCGAACTCCTCCCCGATCACGCAGAAGATGAAGTCGGTGGACTGCTCGGGGATGTAGGCGAGCTGGGTCTGCGTCCCGTTCGTGAACCCCTTCCCGAGGAACCCGCCCGAGCCGATGGCGGCTTTGGCCTGGATCACGTGGAACCCCTCCGTGAGCCGGTACGCCTCGGGGTCCACGAACGCCTTGATGCGGCCGACCTGGTGGGGCTGGAGGATCTTGTTGAGGCCGAGCCACGCGGCGATGCCCGTCCCGCCTGAGACGCCGAGGGCGAGGCCCGCCATCGCCTGCGAGCGCGCAAGCATGAGCATCGCAGCGGTGAACGCGACGGCGAAGACGAGCGCGGCCGTCAGGCTGACGATGGCGAGGTAGGCCGCCACCGCCGGGGCCAGCATCAGCGCCATCCACGTGAGTGGGACGAGCCCCGACCAGAACAGCATCACCGGGACGAGCGCGAGGAAGACGAGCGCGGTCCCGGTGTCGTTCGCGGCAAGGAGGAGCGCGGCGGGGAGGAACACGACGCCCCCCGCGAGGAGGACGAAGCGGAAGCCGCCCGTGCGGGCCTCCTTCGTCGAAAGGAGGAAGGCAAGAGCGAGGACGGTCCCCACCTTGGCGATCTCGCCGGGCTGGAGACCGATGGGCCCGAGGTAGAGCCACGCCTTCGCCCCGTTCACCTCGGTCCCGAAGGCGAGCGCGCCGAGCAGCAGCGCGATCCCGCCCGCGTACGCAGGGAGCGCGAGACGCTGGATCAGCCGCGCCGGCGTGAACAGGATCACGGTCAGCACGAACGCGCTGATCACGAACCACTGGAGCTGGCGGTCGAAGTTCTGCTGTACCGAGAGGAGCAAGAACTCCCGCGCCGGGCCGTGCGTGGCGCTGTAGATCGCCGTCAGCCCGATGCTGACGAGCCCAACCCACGCGGCGAGGACCGTCCAGTCGAGGTTCTTATACCAGGGGCGCATGGGCGGTCAGGTGTCCCCCTCCGAGCGGCGGGCCATCACCATCTGGACGAGCTCGGGCCGGGCGATCCGCCCGGTGAGGTACTGCTCGATCATCAGGCTCGCGATGGGGCCGGCCGCCTGCGCGCCGAACCCGGCGTTCTCGACGATCACCCCGATGGCGATCTGAGGGTTCTCGATGGGGGCATACGCGATGAACACCGAGTGGTCCTTGCCGCCGGGGTTCTGCGCCGTCCCCGTCTTGGCCGCCATCGTGACGCCCTCGATCTGGAGGCCGCGCGCCGTACCCGCCTCCGAGACCAGCTCCATCCCGCGCTGGACGATCCGGAAGTTCTCGGGGCTCACGGGGAGGCGGCGCGGCCGCGGCCGGGCGGGCTCGCGGGCCACACCCGTGGCGGGGTCCACCTGCTCGCGGACGAGGTGCGGCGTGACGAGCGTGCCCCCGTTGGCGATGGCCGCGGTGTAGCGGGCCAGCTGGAGCGGGGTCGTGCCCATGTTCCCCTGTCCGATCCCCAGGTTGACCGTGTAGCCGCTCGTCCAGCCGGCGGGGTAGACCCGGTCGAAGTAGGACGTGTCGGGGATGAGCCCGGTGCTCTGGTCGGGGAGGTCGAGCGGCGCGAGGACGCCGAACCCGAACCGGTGCGCCCACGTCGCCCACACGTTGAGGTCGAGCCGCCGCCCTTCGAGGAGGTGGTCGTTCATCACGCGGAAGAAGAACGTGTTGCACGACCGCTGGATGGCCGTCTTCACGTCGATCCACCCGTGGCTCCCGCCGTGGCAGCGGTAGAGCCGCCCGAGGAAGTAGCCGCCCCCGCAGAACAGCTTCGTGTCCTCCCGGATGAGCCCCTCCTCGAGGCCGACGAGCGCCATGAACGGCTTCCACGTGGAGCCGGGCGGCTGGTAGCTCTGCGTGGCGCGGTTGAACAGCGGCTGCGCGGGGTTCCGCCACACGTAGTCGACGAAGTCCTGCGTCATGCGCCCGCTGAAGCCGGACGGCTCGAAGTCAGGCGCGGAGACCATCGAGAGGATGCCGCCGGTGCGGGCGTCCATCATCACGGCGCCGCCGCGCTTCCCCGTGAAGAGGCTCTCGGCGAGGGCCTGCGTCCGCGCGTCGATGGTGAGGCGGAGCTCGTACCCCGACTGCGGCTCGACGTCGAGCGCGCCGCCCTCGTAGGGCTGTACCTCCATCCCGTGCACGTTCACGAGGACGAACTCGCGGCCGGGCCGCCCGCGGAGCACTGTCTCGTACTCCCGCTCGATCCCCGTGATGCCCACCATGTCGCCCTGGCGGTAGCCCTGGTTCTGGAGCGCCTCTAGCTGGGCTTCCGAGACCTCGCGGACGTACCCGAGCACGTGGGACAGCCGGGGCGGGCCGTGGTAGCGCCGCTGTTGGCTCTCCTCGAAGCCGATCCCCCGGAGGTGGTACTGGTGCTCCTGGAGCCGCGCGAACGCGGCGAAGGGGACGTCCCGCAGGAGCGTCGCCGTCTGGTACGACGAGCGGGCCTTCACCTGCTCGTAGCTCCGCCGCACGTCGGCCTCGGGGAACCCCGTCAGGCGCGCGATGAGGGGGAGGTTCGCCTCGTCGAAGTACCGCGGCGTGACGGTGATCGAGAGCGTGGTCTGGTTGTCGACGAGGAGGGTCCCGTTCCGGTCGAAGACGTACCCCCGCGCCGGGCGGACGATGTTCGTCTTGATGGCGTTGCCCTCGGCCTCGACGGCGTAGCGCTCGCGGTCGAGGAGCTGCATGTGCGCCAGGCGCACGCCGAGGAGGGCGACGACGGCGATGACGAGCCCGGAGAAGATCCGGAGGCGGAGGCGGGCCTCGTCCTTGCTGGTGGAGGGAGAGAAGCGAGGGGCCACGGCGGGGTGGGGCGGGTCGCGCAACATACCCTCGTCGCTCCGCGGGGTTCGGCCGAACGCGCGAGGGTTCTACAAAAAACGCTGGCCGGGCGCGCCGGCCCTCCCGCCCGGCCCCAGGGCGGTCCGAACGGTTGACCGCCTAAGAACCCGAACGAAGGTCGGGGGTAGACCCCCTCGGCGCCGGAACGACGGGAGCGCCCCCTCCGGTCCTTTCCGCGTGCCCTCTGTGACCTCGCGCGACGCCGGGCGGCCCCTCCCTAGCCCCCTGTCTTTCTGGGCCCTCGCCTCACCACCCCACGCCCATGCGCTCGTTTCCCTTCAGGAAGCTTCGCTTTCTCCGCCCTGCCCTCGCGGCCCTTGCCCTGGCCGTCCCGGCGGCCCTCCTGGCCCCCGTGGCCGACGCGCAGTACTTCGGCCGCAACAAGGTCCGCTACGACGACTTCGACTTCCGCGTCCTCGAAACGGAGCACTTCGACCTCTTCTACTACCCCGAGGAGGAGCAGGCCGCCCGCGACGTGGCGCGCATGGCCGAGCGGTGGTACACCCGGCTGAGCGCGATCCTCCAGCACACCTTCGACGAGCGGAAGACCATCATCCTCTACGCCGACGACGCCGACTTCCGACAGACCAACGCCGTCAGCGGGCTCATCGGCGAGGGGACGCAGGGCGTCACGGAGGGGCTGAAGCAGCGCGTCGTGCTCCCCGTGGGCGCCACCTACGCCGAGACCGACCACGTGCTCGGCCACGAGCTCGTCCACCAGTTCCAGTACGACATCGCGCAGCGGGGGAACCGGTTCCAGCAGTTCGTCCGGCTCCCGCTGTTCCTCATCGAGGGGCTGGCGGAATACCTCTCGGTCGGGCGCGAGGACGCCCTCACGGCGATGTGGATGCGCGACGCCCTCCTCCGCGACGCCTTCCCGACGGTCGACCAGCTCGTCTCGAACCCCCGCTTCAACGAGTACCAGTACGGGCAGCCGTTCTGGGCCTACGTCGGCGGCGTCTACGGCGACGAGGCGGCCGTGCGCCTGTTCAAGACGGCGCTCGAAATGCCGCTCGACTCCGCCATCGTAACCGTCACGGGGCTCCCGTCCGACACCCTCTCGGCCCGCTGGGAGGACGCCCTCCGTGAGGCGTTCCTCCCCACCGTCGAGGACCGCACCCTCCCCAACCAGATCGCGGAGGCCATCCGCGAGAACGAGGAGGACCCCGACGAGGACGCCCGCCCCCTCCCCGACTCCGTCCGCGCGGCGCTCCGCCCCACCGCCGCCCGCCGCGTGCTCGCGCGCGACCTCGACGCCGGCGACCTCAACATCGCCCCGCAGGTCTCGCCCGATGGGCGCTACGTCGCCTTCCTCTCCGAGCGCGACCTCTTCGGGATTGACCTCTTCCTCGCCGACGCCGAGACCGGCCGCATCCTCAAGCAGCTCCAGTCCGTCGGCACCGACCCCCACATCGACGCCATCCGGTTCATCGAGTCGGCCGGGACGTGGAGCCCGGACAGCCGGCGGTTCGCCTACGTGGTCTTCGCCGGGGGCGACAACGAGATCGCCATCCTCGACGTGCGCTCGCGCGACGTCGAGCAGCGCATCGCCGTCCGCGACATCGGCGCCATCAAGGACCCCGCGTGGAGCCCCGACGGCCGGCGGATCGCCTTCACCGGCATCCGCGGGGGCATCGCCGACCTCTACGTCGTCGACGTCGAGGGGGGCACGGTGCGCCAGCTCACGAACGACCGGTACGCCGACCTCCAGCCGGCGTGGAGCCCCGATGGTCAGACCCTCGCCTTCGTGACCGACCGCGGGCCGGGGACCGACTTCGACCGGCTCACCTACGCCCCGATGCGGCTGGCCCTCTACGACCTCTCCTCCGGCGAGATCGAGACGCTCACGCTCTTCGCCGGGGCCAAGCACATCAACCCTGCCTTCAGCCCCGATGGCCGGAGCCTCTTCTTCATCTCCGACCGCGACGGGTTCAACAACGTCTACCGCCTCGACCGCGACACCGGCGGGCTGTTCCGCGTGACCGACCTCGCCACCGGCGTGGCCGGGATCGCCGACCTCTCCCCCGCTCTCTCCGTCGCGCAGCAGTCGGGGCGTATGATGTACTCGGTGTTCGAGGCGCAGAAGTACACCGTCTACGCCCTCGAGCGGGAGCAGACGCAGGGGACCCCCGTCGAGCCGGTCGGGCCCGAGGCCGAGCAGGCCGTACTGCTCCCGCCGGCCGCCGCTCACTCCCGGTCGGTCGTGGAGGGCTACCTCGCCGACGAGACGGGCGGGCTTCCCGCCACGCGCGCCTTCCCGGACCGCTCCTACCGCCCGGGCCTCCAGCTCGACTACGTCAGCCAGCCCTCCGTCGGGGCCATCTACGACCCGTACTACGGGAGCGGGTTCGGCGTGGCCGGCGGCGTCTCGTTCCTGTTCTCCGACGAGCTCTCCGACCACGTCCTCGGGGTGGCCATCGCCGCCAACGGGACGATCCAGGACGTGGGCGGGCAGGCGATCTACCTCAACCGGAAGAGCCGGTTCAACTACGGCGTCCAGATCGGGCATATCCCCTACCTCCAGACGTTCATTGACGTAGCCCCATCGAGCGACCCCGACGCGGCTTCCCCTACCCGCTACTACTACCGCACGCTCGTCTCCCAGGCGGCGGCGCTTGCCGCCTACCCCCTGAGCCAGACGCGCCGTTTCGAGGGCGAGGTTGGTTACCGCCGGATCGGGTACGACCTCGACTACGACCGCTACGTCATCACCGACGACGGGTTCATCCAATTCCTCGGCCGCGAGGAGGTGCCCGGCTCCGACTCCCTCTTCGACGCGCTCCACCTCGCCGAAGGCGGAGTCGCCTTCGTGGGGGACTACTCCTCGTTCGGGTTCACCTCGCCTGCGCGTGGGGGCCGCTACCGCCTCGGCGTCGACGGCATCCTGGGCTCGCTCGACTTCGCCACCGTCACGGCCGACTACCGTCGGTACTTCCTCCTCCGTGTGCCGGGCTTCCCGCAGCGGCTCCCCCTTACGTTCGCCGCGCGGGCGCTCCACTACGGACGGTACGGCCCCGACGCCACGAGCGGCCGGCTCACCCCGCTCTACCTCGGCTACGGCGCCCTCGTGCGCGGGTACTCGTCGAGCTCGTTCGAGTCGAACGCCGCCTACAATGCGTTCGAGGACCGCCTCTTCGGGAGCCGCCTCGGCGTGGCCAACGCCGAGATCCGCCTCCCCCTTCTGGGGACCACCGGCTATGGCCTCGTCAACTTCCCCTTCGCCCCCGCCGAGCTGACGTTCTTCGCCGACGCGGGGATGGCGTGGGGGACGATCCAGGAGTTTCAGCTGCAGGGGCCTGGGGGCGAGGGCACGATCGCGATCGGGACGCCATTCTCGGAGCAGCGCCCCATCTTCTCGGTGGGGAGCTCGATCCGGTTCAACATCCTTGGCGCGCTCGTGCTCGAGCCGTACTATGCGTTCCCGCTCTCGCGCGACGACCGCACGGCCGTCTTCGGGCTGAACTTCCTCCCGGGCTGGTGATTCGGAGGCCAGAAGGCATCGGATGGGGGACAACGTAGCTTGCCCGCCGTCCGCTCCCCTCCGTCTTCTGTCCTCCGTCTACCGATACCTCCGCCCGCTCCTCTTCCGGCTCGACGCCGAGCGGGCGCACGGCATGGGCGCGGCGGCGGCGCACGTAGGCCAGCGGGCGCGCCCGCTCGTCCGCGCGCTGTACCGCGTGGAGGACGAGCGGCTGGCGCAGACGGTGTGGGGGCTCCGGTTCGCCAGCCCCGTCGGGCTGGCCGCCGGGTTCGACAAGAACGCCGCGCTCGTGCCCTTCTGGGCAGCGCTGGGGTTCGGGTTCGCGGAGGTCGGCTCGGTGACGGCGCGGCCGAGCGCGGGCAACCCCCGCCCCCGCGCCTTCCGCCTCGAACGAGACCGCGCCCTCGTGAACCGGATGGGGCTGAACAACGATGGGGCCGAGGCCATCGCCGCGCGGCTGGCCGGGCTCCGCAAACCGGAGGGGTTCGTGCTGGGCGTGAACGTGGCGAAGACCCACGACCCGCTGATCCTCGGCGACGAGGCCATTGAGGACTTCCGCCAGAGCGTGCGGCGCCTCCTCCCCCACGCCGACTTCCTCGCGCTCAACGTCTCCTGCCCCAACACGGCCGAGGGAAAGACCTTCGAGGAGCCCGCCGCGCTCGACGCCCTCCTCGCGGCCGTCTTCGCCGAGCGCACGGTGCAGCTGTCCGAGGTGCCGGTGCTCGTCAAGCTCTCGCCGCCGGGACCCGATGGGCTCGACACCGGCGCCGTGGACGAGCTGGTCGCGATCAGCCGGCGGCACGGCGTGGCGGGCTTCATCGCAGTGAACACGGCGTCCGACCGCTCGGGGTGCACGGCCGACGTCGCGACGCTCGACCGGATCGGGGCGGGAGGCCTCTCCGGGCGACCCCTCGCGGACCGGGCGACGACCCTCCTCCGCCATCTCTACCGCACGACCGACGGCGTGCTCCCCCTCGTCGGCGTGGGCGGGGTGGACTCGGCCGAGGCCGCCTACGCGCGCCTCCGCGCGGGCGCCTCGCTCGTGGAGCTCTACACCGCGCTCGTGTACGAGGGACCCGGGGTCGTGAAGCGGATCAACCGGGGCCTTCTCCGCCTCTTCGAGCGCGACCGGCTCGGGTCCGTCGCCGAAGCCGTCGGCCTCGATGCCTGAGGCAGGCGGATCGCTGGAGATCGGCGCGTCGTTCTGGTATTCCCTCTCTTTCGGTCCGATGCCCGTCTCAGAGCCCCTCACCCTCGATGCCCTCCTCGACCTGGCGCACGCTCGCTGGAGCCCCTACGTCTACGCCGACACGCCCGTGCCGGAGGAGACGCTCCGCGCGCTCTTCGAGGCGGCGCGGTGGGCGCCGTCGTCGCGCAACGAGCAGCCGTGGCGGTTCGTCGTGGCCGCGAAGGGCGACGGCGACGCGCACGCACGGGCGCTCGGCGCGCTGCTCGAACGGAACCGGGTGTGGGCCCACCGCGCGCCCGTCCTCGGCTTCGCCTGTTCGGCCGAGACGTTCACCCACAACGGGACACCCAACAAGAACGCCCGCCACGACACCGGCGCGGCGATGATGGCGCTCGGCCTCGCCGCCGCCGCGAGCGGGCTCGCCCTCCACCAGATGGGCGGCTTCGATGCGGAGGCGGCCCGCGCGGCGTTCGCCATCGCGGAGGGGTTCACGCCCGTCGTGGCCTTCGCGCTCGGCTATCCCGGCGAGACGGCCGACGACGTCCCCGAGGAGTTCGCCCGCCGCGACGACCACCGCCGCGGCCGCCGCTGCCTCGCCGACACCGTCTTCAGCGGTGCGTGGGCGCAGCCGCGCTGGCCCGACGCTCTCGTCGGGTGCGACGACGAGGGCGCGTAGCTTCGGCGCCTCCGCCTCGCTCCCTCCCCGATGATCGACCGCCTCCGCCGCGAGGTTCGCGCCGCCCTCGACGCCGCCCGCCGCCTCGACCGGCAGATGGTGGTCGTCCTCGTGGCGGCCGTCGCGCTCTTTTTCCTGCAGTACCAGATCGGGGGGCGCGACTTCTTCGAGGAGCACGTAGCGCCCGGATCGAGCGCGCTCGCCTCGTGGGCGTGGTGGTTCGGGCTGCAGGGCATCACGGGGTTCGTGCTCCCGGTGCTCCTCCTCGTGCTCGGGTTTCGGCGGCGGCCCGCCGAGATCGGCCTCGGCCTGGGCGACTGGCGGCTGGCCGGGCTCATCGCCGCGGTGTACCTCCCCTTCGTCGTCGTCGGCACGTGGGTGCTCTCCGACGGGGCCGACTTCCAGGCGCAGTACCCCCACCTCGAAGAGGCCGCCCACGACTGGGGCGTGTTCTTGCTTTACGAAGCCCTCTTCCTGTTCTACTGGATCGGGTGGGAGTACCTCTGGCGCGGGTTCGTGCTGTTCGGGACGGCGCCGGCCTTCGGCGCGGGTGCCATCGTCGTGCAGATGGTCCCCTTCGCGCTGCTTCACGCCGACAAGCCGGCGGCGGAGGCGTACCTCTCCATCCTCGGCGGGCTCGCGCTCGGCGCGCTGGTGTGGCGGTGCCGCTCGTTCTGGATCGCCGTGCCGATCCACGCCGCGCAGATGCTCGCGCTCGACTTCTGGTGCACCCTCCGCGCCCGCTCCGGCGTGTCTGGCGTTGGACTCGACGCGCTGGCGGAAGCGTTCCGAGGCGCGTACGGGGGGTGAGCACCGGCCGCGCGCTCAGCGGACGCGTATGTCGTCGACGACCACGGCGTAGTAGTTGAAGCCGAAGTAGTTGGAGCCGGTGGCGGAGACCGTCAGGAAGACGCGCCGGCCCCGGAAGGGCGCCAGGTCCGCCTCGACGCGGAGCGGGCCGATGCGGGCGCCGTAGCTCTGGCAGTCCTCGCACTCCACCGCCTCCGCCTCGCGGGCCGCCGCGTCGAACACGAAGGCGCTCGTGCCGGCGGCGTGCAGCTCGACGACCCCCGAGCGCCCGGAATCGAATCCGCGCCCCTCGCCGAAGGCGGCGACGGACAGCTCCAGCCGCGTGGCCTCGGCGGGCACGTCGAGGTAGCCGGTCAGGCGTCCGCCGGAGGTGACGACGGCGTGCGCGGCGCCCTCGGCGGGCGCGAGCCCCTCGAAGGTCCCTTGTACCTGGGCGTTCCCCTCCACGATCCATCCCGCCGGGCCGCGCTCGAAGCCGGGGTTCGTGGTCAGCGGCCCCGGATCGGGCGGCGTCCGGAGCGGCTGCTCGTTCCAGCGGGCGGCGTTGCCGGCGGGGTCGGTGATCGCGCCGGGATCGAGGCTGAAGGTGGCGCCGAACGGTGGGAAGTCGCCGAGCGGGACGACGGCGCCCGTCACGAACCCGTGGACCTCGTGCATCGGCGTGGGGGTGGCCTGCACGGGCTGCCCGTCGAGGAGGAGGCGAAGCCCGGAGGCGACCTGCGCCCACGGCACCGGCTGCGAGAACACGACCTCGACGCGGTCGAACACGGACAGGGGGCGGCCCGACCCCCCGCCCAGCAGCGGGGGCGCCGGACCGCGGACCGCCGCGACCGGGCCCTCGCGGGGCGCGGAGGCGGTCAGCGTGGCCTCGTAGTCGGAGCCGTCGGCCACGTCGCCCCGCATCGAGTGGTAGTCCCCCCGTGCGGTGCCACGCCCCGACTCCAGCACGCCGTCGCCGTCCTCGTCGGCGAGCCGGAGGCGCCACGCGTCCCACCGGAAGATGCCCTCGAACTCGCCCCCGATGGCGCCGGGGGTGAGTGTGATCTCGTTGCCCGCCTGCCGCCACGTGACGGTATCCATGCCGCCCTCGCCGGGCCGATCACGGCTGTCGATGGCGAGGAGCCCCGTCCCGCCCGGGAGCAGCGTGAGCAGGAGCGCGCGCTCGGCCGGTCGGTCCGTGATCCCCCGCCGCTCCGCGTAGCGGGGGACGAGCCGCACGGCCGCGTGGGCGACGATGCCCTCCACCGGCGGGCGGTCCGGATCGGTCCGAGTTTCCCCAGGTCCCATGTTCCCTCGGCAGGCAACGGCGGCCGTCACGGCGAGCCCCCCGAGGAGCACAACCGCGAGGCTACGCCTCGTTGACGTTCCCAGCGCTGGCATGTAGGCACCCTCCCGATCCGGTGCCCCTTCCCCTCTGATCCTCCCTCCATCATCCCCACAGACGCGGGGCACGGAGGCTCAGCCCGAATCGTGCCGCAGTATAGGGACGCGGAAGGGAATGCTTACCAGCGGTAGCGCAGCCCGATGAGGTGGTCGGTGCCGAAGCCCTCGTCGAGCGGGAGCAGCGCGTAGTCCACGCGGAAGGGGCCGACAGCCACGCCGGCGCCGGCGGTGAACGCGTGCACGGGGTCGCCCGTCATGTAGCCCGCCCGGAGCGTGAGGAGGTCGAACAGCGTGGCCTCGCCGCCGAGGCGGAGGCGCGTGTTCTCCTCGTCGAGGTCGGCGCGGTAGACGCCCTCCACGCTGAGGGAGGTCGAGACGAGCGTGGCGTTCTCGGTGGAGGAGACCACGCGGAAGGGGAAGACGGCGACGCCGCCGCGCACCGTCGTCGGGAGTGGGCTGCGCTCGGTGTCGAGGGCGTTCATGCGGCCGAGGTGCTGCAGGGCCGCGCCGAGGCGGAGGCCGTCGCGAAGGAGGAACGCCTGCGCGCCCGCGTCCACGGCGAAGCCTGTCGCGGAGGCCTCGAAGGCGCGCTCGGAGAGCGCCTTCACGCCCACACCCACCTGCACCGGCCCGAACCGCCGCGCGGCCCCCGCGCCCACGGCGAGGTACTGCACCTCGAACGTGCCCGCCGGCTCGCCCGGCCCGTCGCGGACCTCGAGGTCGCCCGAGGTGAGCGTCGTCACGTAGAGCCCGACGCCGCCGCGCGCGCCGGCCGCGAACCGGCCGCCGAGGGTGAAGGCGCGCGCGCCGGCGAGGCCGTCCATGAACGTGAGCCCGGCGGCGTTCCCGCTCGGCGTAGCGAGGCCCGCGGGGTTGGCGAGGGGCGCGAGGGGCCCCTCAGCGCGGGCCGCCCACGCCCCCCCCATCCCCTGCGCGATCGGGTGGGGGTCCATCGCGAGGAAGACCATGCCACCTTGCGCCTGCACCGTCGCCGCGCAGAGACCGAGGGCGAGCAGGAGCGCGCGCCTCATAGCTCGACGCGGAGCGTGACGAGGTGCACCGCGGCGCCGGCCGCAGCCTCGTAGATGGCGGCGTAGTCGAGCCGCGCCTGGAGCGTGCCGACGCGCTGGCGGAGGGCGAAGCCGGCCGACGGCGCCGCCTCACCGAAGCTCCCGTCGCCCAAGCGGTCGTACCCCACGCGCACGCCGAACGGCTCGACGAGCCAGTACTCCCCCCCGACGCGCACCTGCGCGCCGGCCAGCGTGAGGTCCTCCGTCGTGGTCGTCACGACGGGGGTGCCGCTGACGGGCTCGACCGTCGTCGTGCGCGTCTCGGCCTGGCGCATCTGGCCCTCGGCCTCGGCCGTGACGGTGAGCCGCCCCTGGAGGAGCTGCGCGGCGGCGCCCACGCGGACGCGGATCGGGAAGCGGTCGGTCGTCGTGCCGCCGCCGATCTCGGAGGTATCCCAGGCGTAGCGGGCGAGGAGGTCGTCCACCGCGAGGCCCAGGGCGACGGACTCCGAGAGCCGCGCGGCGAGGCCGAGCGAGAGGCCGAGCGTCTGCGCGGCGTCGACGCCCTCGAAGAGGTCGTTCCGGTAGAAGCGGAGGCCGAGCCCCGCCGAGAGGCGGTCGCTCATCCGCGTCCCGAAGGCGACGAAGAACCCGTACTCGTCGGTGCTGTAGTCCTCGGTGTGGTAGCCGCTCCCATCGCGGCCGTCGATGTCGGAGACGCCCGCATGGAGGACGCCGCCGGCGATCCCGGCGCGGGGCCGGAGCGGCGTCGAGAACTGGAGGTGCTGGAGCTGGCGGTCGAACGAGAGGAGCCCGGCGGTGAGCTCGAACGCCTGCGCAGGGGCGAAGGGGGCGAGGGCCGGGTTGAAGTAGGCGCTGGCGCCGCCGAAGACGTCGGCGGTCTGGCCGCCGCCCATCGCGGCGGCGCGGGCGCCCACGCCCATCCGCGCGAAGGCGCCGGCGTACTGCGCCGAGGCCGTCGGGGCGACGAAGGCCGCGAGCGCGACGAGGACGAGAAGACGGTGCGTCATAGCCTGCCTCACTCCAGCACGAGGATCTTGCCGGTGGCCTCCTGCCCCCCGGCATCGACGACGTAGAAATAGACCCCGTTGGCGACGCGCGTCCCCTCGTCGGTGCGCCCGTCCCACGTCACCTCGACGGGACCGGCGGGCGCCGAGCCGCCGTCGAGTTCGCGGACGAGCCGCATCCCGAAGTCGAACACGCGCACGCGCACGGCGGCGGCGCTCTCGAGGTCGAAGCGGATGCGGACGAAGGCGTCGGCGGCGGGCGAGAACGGGTTGGGGTAGGCGTAGGCCTCCACCTCCGGCACCTCGTCGGTCGGCTGCGAGGGGTTCGTGGGGACGCTCGTCCGGAAGAGCGCCCACCGCGCCCCGCCGTCGGTGCTGCGGAGGAGGCCGTCGCCCGTGCCGGCCCAGACCACCGCGTCGTCCGTCCCGGCGTCGGTCACGGCGACGCTGTAGACGGGGGTGCCGGGGCGCACCGGGAGCACGGTGCCGTCGGGGGCGCGGAAGCTGCGGAGGGCGCGCCACGTCCGGTCGGCGAGGCAGTTCTCGCAGAGGAACAGCCCGTTGTCGCCGCCGGCGTAGACGGTCTCGCCGTCGAAGGCCACGTCGTAGATCTTCTCGCCGAAGAGGATCGGCTCGAAGATCGGGTTGCCCTCGTCGTCGTCGCCGGTCCAGACGGTGAGCCCGAACTCCTCGGCGGGCTCGAGCGCGCGCCAGTTCGCCATCCACACCGGGTTCCGCTGCCCGGCGCGGGGCTGCTCCTCAATCGAGATCGTCCAGTTGCCTACGAGGCCGGTCTCGGTGCCGTCCCACGCGAAGCGGCGCCAGGCGCGGTCGCCCGTGCCGGGGTCGACGTCGGACGAGTCGGAGCGGTTGACGCCGGAGACGGTCCCGGCCCAGATCGTCCCCGCCTCGTCGACGAGCACGGAGAAGCCGAGGAAGTTGTTGCCCTCTTCGCCGGGCGCGCGCTCGGGCGCGTAGCGGAAAGAGTAGGGCGTCTGGGGGTCCAATTCGAACAGCGTGTCGGGCGGGAGAACGATTCGCTCCCACGAGGCCCCGTCGTCGGTGGAGCGGCGGATGCCGCTGGCCCACCCGGCCACCCACAGGTCGCCCGTGGCGGGGTCGTAGTCGAGGTCGAAGGGCGGGCTCTGCTGGGGGACGATGATGGGGAGCGCCTCGAGCGTGGAGATGCCGTACTGGACGGTGGTGTCTTCGGGACGGTCGAGCTGGGGCGCGCGGAACGCCCACGTCTCGCCGCCGTCGGTGGAGAAGGCGAAGCCGGCGGCCGTCTGCGGCGCCCCCTCGGCGTCCTCATCCACGAACCCGAGCCCGACCCAGATCGTGTCCCCCTCCACGTCGATGGAGAACATGCTCGCGTCGGGGGCGGCGGGCGGCGTGAAGGCGTCGTGGTCTACGAAGCGGGCCGTCCCGTCCGCCTCGATGATGACGAGGCGGGGGCCGGCGAAGAGCCGCCCGCCCTCGGCGTGGAGGTTCGTGACGGCGTTGCGCGCGCCGAGGGGGAGCGCCTCGATGACGGTGCCCCCGCTGTAGACCTGCGCGCGCGCGCTCCCCCCGAACGCTGTGAGCAGCGCCGTGAAGCAAAAGATTCCGGCCGTTCGCGTCATCCGGCTCATTCGACGGTGATGCTGATGGGGAAGACGTTGCTGGCCTGCCGGGTGCGGTCGAAGGCCTGGACTTCGAAGGCGTACACGCCGGGCGCGTTGTCCTCGGTGACCTGCACGCGGATGGTGAACCGCCCGTCGCCGGCGACCTCGTCGCCGCTGTTCGAGCCCGCGCCGCCGTCGTCGCGGAGGAGGAACTGCGACGTGCCCGGCTCCTCGCCCGGCTGCCGCAGCTCCACGCGCGAGATGTTGCTCCGCCCGTCGGGGTCGGACACCGTCGCGACGATGTTGAACGTGGCCGGCCGCGTGACCGTCTCGGGGTGCTCCACGTTCTCGACGACGGGCGGCCCGAGCGAGGTGGCCGTGAACCGGAGGAGCCCCGTGGCGCGGTCGCCCTCGCGGCCGTCGGCGCCGATGGCGTACACCACGACGGCGTAGAGCCCGGTGGCGCCGCGGTCGAGCGTGAGCGTGAAGGCGGCGGTCCAGCGGTTGTTCGCCCCGCGCGTGAGTGTGCCCTCGGCGACGGGCGCCGACCCGAACTCGGGCCGGACGAGGTAGCGCACCGTCGGCGGCGCGCCGTCGGCGGCGCTCACGGTGGCCTCTACGGTGACGGGGATCTCGGCCTGCGGCGCGCTCTCGTCGAGGAGGAACTCCTCCGGAGAGAACGTGAACGCCGTGATGATAGGCGGGCGGCCGAAGGGGTCCCGGACACCGGGGGTGTCGTCGCACCCACCTACGAAGGCGAGCAGGGCCAGGAGCGCCGCCGTGCGGCGCACGCGAAACCGTAAGGTTCCCGGAGGAAGCATCGAGCGTCGGGCGGGTCGGGGGTCAGCGGCGCCGGTACCGTCCGGCGCGGGGCGCTCGTAGCGAAAGGGGCAGGCGCGGGGCTCCGGGGCAAAGGCACGACAGGGGCCCGAAGGTACGGGCAGGGGCCGCCGGGCACAACCGCCCACCCGGCGGGGCGGCGTTTTTGCCTGCCCTACTGCACGATGCCCTCCGTGATGGGCTGGATCGAGAAGCAGAGCACGAAGAGGAGCAGGCAGAAGTACCCGAGGGCTTTCTGCAGCGGCGTGAGCGGCTCGCGCACGAGCACGGGCGGGTGGTCCACGCGGATGAGGAACAGGAGGAGCGCGCCCCAGAAGAGCCACCCCGTGTAGCCGAACGCCTCGACGACCCCTGGCGCGAAGCGGTTGGCCCCGGCCACGAGCCCCATTAGCGCGAGGAGCGCGGGGAGCGCCACGCGGAGGTCGTTCCTAAAGAGCCGCCGGAGATAGGCGAAGAGGAGGAGCGCGAGGAGTGCCCAGACGAGCACCCCCCCTCCCCCCGGGGGCAGCCCCAGCTCCGCCAGCCCGCCGCTGAGGAGCGGTGCCACGTCGCGCGGGGCGGCGAGGGCGCCGGAGGTGATGAGCACGAGCGTGGTCACGCGCGCGACGACGCGGTGCACGCGCGGCCCGAACAGCGCGTAGACGACGTGCCCGCCATCGAGCTGGCCGACGGGGAGCAGGTTGAGCGCCGTGAAGAACAGCCCGAGCCAGCCGGCCAGCAGGAGCGGGTAGTGCTGGAGCTCGTAGGCCGGCGGCACGAAGGGGAAGAGCGAGGTGATCCCGTTGTAGAGGAGCGTGTCGCCGAAGAGGAGGAGCATCGCGCCGCGGGGCGCGGTGAACTCCTCCGGGAACGCGCCGAAGGCGCGCGCGGCGTACACGACCGGCTCGTGCCCGCTGATGCCGAGGAGGTACTCCGGCGGTGGGAGCGTGAGCAGCCCGGCGAGGAGCAGGCCAAGCGCGACGACGAACCCCGCCAGCGGCCCGGCCGCGCCCACGTCGAAGAGCTGGCGCGTGCGCCGCATCGGCTCGCGGATGCGGATGACGGCGCCGAACGTCCCGAGAGCGAAGGGGATCGGGAGGTAGTAGGGGAGCGAGACGGCGATGCCGTGCCGCCGCGCCGCGAGGTAGTGCCCGAACTCGTGGACCGTAAGGAAGCCCAGGAAGGGAATGGCGTAGCGGAGCCCGTCGGCCACCATGGCCCCCCACCCCCCCGCCTCGTACACGAGGTTGCGCCCGACGAGCACGATCCCCGCGTTCACCATGCAGAGGAGCGTGGCGAGGAAGAGCACCGCGTGGAGGCCGTATCGCTCGCGCGGCGGGCCGGGCTCGACGAGCACCGAGCGCGCCGCCTCCTCAGAAGGCGTCACGGCATGCGGCGGGAAGTCTTCAGGCACGGCGTCGGGAAGGGGCAGGGGCGGGCCCAAACGATGAACCCCGCGCGGCGATCCCGCCTAGCGCAGCGAAGCCAGGCACTTCTCGATCCGCTGCATCGCCCGGGCCAGGGTGTCCATGTCGGCGGCGTAAGAGACGCGCACCCCGGCGTCGGCCCCGAAGGCCGCGCCCGGCACGAGGGCCACCTCGCAGGCGTCGAGGAGGTACAGGCACAGCGCCTCGCTCCCGTCGAGGCGCGTGCCGTCGGGCGCGGTGCGGCCGTAGTAGGCCGAGACGTCGGGGAAGAGGTAGAACGCCCCTTCGGGCTTCGGGCACCGCACGCCGGGGAGGGCCTGCACCTTGTCGAGGAGGAAGTCGCGGCGGCGGCGGAAGGCGGCCGTCATCCGCTGCACCTCCTCCAGCCCCATCCCGAGCGCCGCCACGCCGGCCTTCTGCGCGATGGAGTTCGGCGCCGACGAGAAGTTGCTCTGGATGGTGTCGGCGGCGTCGACGATCCACCTCGGGCCGGCGAGGTAGCCGAGCCGCCACCCCGTCATCGCGTACGCCTTCGCGAACCCGTTGACCGTGACCGTCCGGTCGGCCATCCCGTCGAAGGTGGCGAACGAGCGGAAGGCGGAGTCGAAGATGACGTGCTCGTAGATCTCGTCGGAGATCACGAAGACGTGCTCGTGGCGGCGGAGGACGGCCGCGAGCTCCTCCAGCTCCGGCGGCTCCAGCACCGCCCCCGTCGGGTTCGAGGGGTAGCAGAGGAAGACGAGCCGCGTCCGCTCGGTGATCGCCGCCTCCAGCGCTTCCGCGGTCAGCTTGTACTCCCCCTCCGCCGTCGTCTCGATGAACACGGGCTCGGCCCCGGCGAGGCGGACCATCTCGGGGTAGCTCACCCAGTACGGCGCTGGCACGATCACCTCGTCGCCGGGGCGGCAGAGCGCGAGGACCGCCATGGCGAGGGCCTGCTTGGTGCCGTTGGTGCAGAGCACCTGCGCGGGCTTCACGTCGAGCGCGTTCTCGCGGTGGAGCTTGGCGGCGACGGCCTCGCGCAGCTCGGGGATGCCCGCGTTGGGGGTGTAGTGCGTGAACCCCTGCCGGAGCGCCTCGTGCGCGGCCTCGACGATGGGCGCCGGCGTGTCGAAGTCGGGCTCGCCCGCCGAGAGGTCCACCACGTCGTGGCCGGCGCGGACGAGGGCCTTGGCGCGGGCCGAGACGGCGAGCGTGGCCGAGGGCCGCATCGCGGCCACGTTCGGGTTGAGGTCGTCCAAGGCGTAGGCGGTCGGCATCGGCGCGGGAGAGGGGCGCGCAAAGGTACGGAGGGCCGCAAACGCAGAGGCTTCAGGATCCCCGGCCGTTACCGCCCGAAGTTGTAGGTGAACCCGACCCAGGGCAAGAACGGGAAGTCGGCGAGGTCCACCTCCTCTTCGAGCAGGAGGTCGGGCGAGGTGAACAGCCCGAGGTCGGCGGCCAGGCGCTCCCCGAAGAACCGGACCCCCGCAGAGATCACCGTTCCGGCGTCGCCCCCGGCGAACGCGACGTAGTTCTCCGACAGGAGCTTGATCGAGTTCGAGACCTGGAGCTCGCCGCCCACGAGGACCAAGCCGCCCCCCTCAGCGGCACCGACGGAGGCCCCGGCGCCCAGTGTTACCGCACGCTGGTCGTCGCCGACGGTGCCCACGCCATAGGCGATCCCGCCTACGCCGCTGCTCTCCTCGCACCCCTCGTCCGAGCAAACGGACTCGAAGAACGCGGTGAGAAGGAACACGCCCGCCGCGAGGTCCACCGCGTTCGTGCGGAGGAAGGTCGCCTTCGACGCGGCGTAGACGACGCTGCCGAAGGCCCCCGGCGCCAGGACGGTGCCCCCGCTCACGCTCACGCGCTCGGTGATCCCGTAGGCCACGAGCGGAAAGAACACCTCGTACGCCGCGACGTAGCCCTGCCCACGGCCGAGCGGGCGTCCTGTGGGTGCGAAGAAGAGCCGCGTCCCGTTGGGGTCGCTTGCGACGGCCCTCCCCCCGCGCACCGCCCCTTCGAAGGGGCGGCGGCTTCGGACCTGCGCGGCCGGGACGATCACGAGCGCGCCCCCTGTCGTTCGGAACTCGACCTGCTCGTCGTCCTCGCGCACGACCCTCCCTACGAGCGCCGTCCCGTCGGCGAGCTCCAGATGGATGAGGGGGGTGCCGGTCGTGTCGGCCGGAGGATCCGTGGTCGGCTGCGCCGCGGCTGGCGCAGCGACGAGCGCGAAAACGACGAGCCCGAGCCTACTGGCGGCGGGGGGCATGACGCGAAGGGAGGAAGACAGAGGGGCCCCGAGCATACGTTCCCCATCGCCGGGGGTTCGTCGGCCTCGCCGCTACCCCCGCTTCGTGCGAAGCGCCCGCTCGACGGCCGCGGGCACGAACGACGACGTGTCTCCGGCCCACCGGTGGATCTCGCGGACGATGGTGGCCGCCGTGAACGCGTGCTCCTCGCTCGGCATCAGGAACACCGTCTCGATCTCCGGCGCGAGGCGGCGGTTGGCGAGCGCCATCCGCATCTCGTACTCGAAGTCGGACACCTGCCGGAGCCCGCGGATGAGCGCCGAGGCGCCCCGCGCCCGGGCCTGGTCTACGAGCAGCCCCTCGAAGGCGACGACAGCCACACGGTCGCGGAGGTCGGCGGGCAGCTCCTCCAGGCTCTCCTCCACCAGCCGCACGCGCTCCTCCGTCGAGAACAGGGTCTGCTTCGCCACGTTGACGGCGACGGTGACCTCAACGCGGTCGAACAGCCGGAGTGCGCGGCCGAGCACGTCGAGGTGGCCCCGCGTGATGGGGTCGAAGGTGCCGGGATACAGGGCAAGGCGCATGGGCGGGAGCGGTCAGCCGGGGGGAAGATCCGACAAACCCCCGTCCCCTCAGCCTTCGGCGGCGAACAGGCTCACGACGGTGCGGCCGTAGGGCCACGACCCGACGAGGCTCGGCACCTCGGCGAACGTGTGGCGCGCGTCGTGCTCCAGCGCGAAGAGGCCGCCGGGCGCGAGGATCGGCCTGATGAGCGCGGGGAGGTCGGGCAGCGCCGGGAGGTCGTAGGGCGGGTCGGCGAAGGCGAGGTCGTAGAGGCCGCCCGCGCGGCGGAGCCACGCCACCGCGTCGGCGCGGACGAACGTGCAGGCGCCCTCAACGCCGAGGGTGGCCGCGTTCTGGCGGAGCACCCGCAACGCCCCCTCGCTCTTCTCGACGAACACGGCCGAGGCGGCGCCCCGGCTGATCGCCTCCAGCCCGAGCGCGCCCGTCCCGGCGAAGAGGTCGAGCACGCGCGTGCCTTCGAGGTCGAGCCGCGCTTCGAGCCGGTTGAAGAGGGCCTCGCGCACGCGGTCCGACGTAGGGCGGGTGTCGAGCCCCTTCGGCGCGCGCAGGGCCGCCCGCTTGAACCGGCCGCCGATGATGCGCATGGCCGCGGCCCTACGCCAGCAGCGCGCCGATGCACGGCGCGTAAGCGGAGAGCGCGGCGGGCGTGGCGTTCGGAGGGCGCCGCCCGAACAGGGCGAGCGGGTCGAGCAGCTCGGCCTGCAGGCCGAGGAAGTCGGCGAGGAGGCTGAAGCGGGCGGGCGCCGCCTCGTCGCCGTAGACGAACAGCCGGCGGAGGTGGACCGGCGACACGCGCATCCGCTCGAGCATCGCGAGGGCGAAGTACGTGGCGTCCTCGGAGGTGTGCGCGGGGCCGTGGTGCCCGGCGTACCAGGCGCCCTGCCGGCAGAGCGCGAACTCGGCGCGGCCGCCCCACAGCCCGACGACCAGCTCGTACTGCGGGGGCCCCTCCTCCCCCACCTCCGTACCTGCGACGGCGGTGCGGATCACGGCCGCCGCGGCGCGGGTGGCCTCGACGAGGTCATACGCCCCCATCCCGAGGCTCCGCCCGAGCAGGACGAGGCGGGCATGGACCATCTCCGGGACGTGGAGCACGTGGTGCCACACGTGTGGCCCGCTGGGGAGCCGCTCGACGCGCACCGGCGCCGCGCGAATGCGAGCGGGCTGCGTGGGGCTCACGTCGGCGAGGAGGGCGGCCTCCTGGCGGAGCTGCTCGTACCGCTGCACGGCCGGTAGCCCATCGGGAAGCGGGGTCGAGAAGCCCACCAGGGCCGAGGGCGGGGCCACAACGGTCAGCACGCGCGCGGTCGTCCGGGCGAACACCTCGCAGACGGCCGTCGAGACGGTCTCGAGGTAGGTCGGCCCGGCGCCCCCGAGGACCGCGTGGTCCACATCGAAGTCGAACTCGCACGCGCCGAGGCGGCGGAGGTGGCCCGGACCGCTCCCCTCCCGCTCCACCTCGGCGTAACGGAGCGTGCGCCCGGCGAGGGCGAGGGCGGCGTGGGTGGCGGGAGCCTCGGCGGTCACGTCAGGAAGGTAGACCGGCGCTCGCGGCGGTGCCAAACGCGCGGGCGCGCGTCGGTACCTTGAACGACGCTCCGACGAACCGGCTCGTGACCTCGCTCAGCGTCAACCTCAACAAGGTGGCCCTCGTGCGGAACGCGCGGGGCGGCGCGCGGCCGAGCGTACGCTGGGCCGCCGAGACGTGCCTCCGCGCCGGCGCGCACGGGATCACGCTCCACCCCCGCCCCGACCGCCGCCACGCCCTCCCCGAGGACGTGTTCGAGCTGGCCTCGTGGTTGCCTGCGGAGCTGAACGTGGAGGGCAACCCCTTCTCCGGGCCGGAGCCGGGCTACCCCGGCTTCATGGAGATCCTCCGGCAGACCCGCCCGGCACAGGCCACCCTCGTCCCCGACGCGCCCGGCCAGCGGACCTCCGACCACGGCTGGGACCTCGCCCGCGACGGCGCCCGCGTCCGCCCGCTCGTCGAGGAGCTGCGCGCGCTGGGCTGCCGCGTGAGCCTGTTCATGGACCCCGACCCCGAGGCCATCGCCCGTGCCGCCGACGTAGGGGCCGACCGTGTCGAGCTATACACGGGCCCCTGGGCGGAGGCGTTCGCGCAGGGCGAAAGCGAGGAGCTCCTCGCCCGCTACGTCGCCGCCGCCGAGCGGGCGAACGCCGTAGGGCTCGGCGTCAACGCCGGGCACGACCTCGACCTCAACAACCTCGGCCCCTTCCTCCGTGCGGTCCCCGGCGTGCGGGAGGTGTCCATCGGGCACGCCCTCACGGCCGACGCGCTGGAGCGGGGGCTGGAGGCGGCCGTCCGGGCGTACCTCGCCCTCCTCTCTCCCCCCCCGTGAGGGCGCGAGCGGGGCGGACCGCCCGTCCCGCTCGGGGATCGACCTGAAACGGGCGTGCTGCGCGCCGCCGTTCGGGCACGGACCGGTTCCAGAAAAAGCCGGTGATGGGGGCTGGGGTGGGTCCGGCCTTGTTGTGATAGAGGCCGCCGCTGGAGCCCTTCCTCCCCCTCCCATGCAGCAGACCCTCCTCGCCGTCGTCGCCCTCCTCGTGTTCGGGACCGTCGCCCTGACGATGCACCAGAACAATGCTACGGCCGAGCACCGTGCCGTGGCAGGCGACGTGGACATGGCCGCCTCCGACATCGCCAGCGCGTACCTCATCCGCGCGCTCGGCCGCGCCTACGACGAGGCCGATACCGACTCCGCGGCCGGGCTCCGCATTACGACGGTGGGCCTCACCACCGAGCTGGGCCCTGAGGCCGGGGAGACGCTGGCGGACTTCGACGATATCGACGACTTCCACGGGCTCGCCACCACCGACGCCATCTCGTTCGAGGGGACCGCGCTCCCGTTCGATGTGTCCGTCGCCGTGCGCTACGTCGACCCCGCCGACCCCACCCGGACGTCGGCCGTGCCGACGCTCGCCAAGGAGGTCATCGTGACGGCCGTCGAGCGCGACGCCGCCGGGAACCGCCCCCCGGCACGGTGCAGCCTCCGGCGCGTGGTCACAGCAGCCGGGCAGTTCTTTCAGGCTGCGCCTTGAGACTCCATCCCCTATCTCATCTTGATCTCACTCTGAGAGCGCTTTCCGATTAAACCGAGAGGCTGTAACGCCTCCGATTCGCCGGCCCCCATCTCAACTTGATCCCCGCCCGAGGAGGGCGCAGAGGTTCACCCCGACGGCCTGTCGCATGGAAGTGACCGCCCGCGCGCTTGAACGCGAGAGGGCTCGCGGCGGCGTGCGTGCCCGTTGCAATGTGGTCTCATAAAAGCGGCGGCGGGCCGCGTGGCGCGGTGCTCGCGGAGGGGCTGGTCGTCTCTGACGCCTCCCCTGCCTCCCGAGCAGCCCTGCCATGCAGCAGACCCTCTTCGCCCTCGCCGCCCTCCTCGTCTTCTCGCTCACCGCGCTCAGCGAGCACCGCAGCTTCGCCTCGTCGGAGCACCGCGCTGTCGTGGGCAACCTCGAGCTGGCCGCGTCCGACGTCGCCAGCGGGTACCTCGTCCGCGCGCTCGGCCGCGCCTACGACGAGGCCGACGTCCTCCCGGAGGCCCCCCTCCGCCTTACGACGGTGGGCCTCACCCCCACCCTCGGGCCGGAGCTGGGCGAGACCCTCGCCACCTACGACGACGTCGACGACTTCCACGGCCTCGCCCTCACGGACTCCATGCTGTTCGACGGGTCCGGTCTCCGGTTCGACGTCGCCGTCACGGTGCGCTACGTGGACCCGGCCAACCCGCGGACGGGCTCGGCGACGCCCACGCTGGCGAAGGAAGTGGTCGTGACGGTCGTGGAGCGGAGCCCCGCCGGGAACCGCCCGCCGGCCCGGTGCACGCTCCGCCGCGTGGTGACTGCAGCCGAGCAGTTCTTCCGCCGATAACCCCTCCGGCCTGGCGCCCTGCCCTGTGGCGGGGCGCACCCTCTCACCAGCCCTCCACAGCCATGGCCGCCATCCTCGACCACCTTGTCGCCATCATCGTCGGCGCGGTCCTCATCCTCGCGCTCGTGGTGGTGCAGCAGCGCAGCAAGCAGCGCGCCGTCGAGACCACCATCCACACCGCTACGCAGGCGCAGACGCTCTCGTTCATGGACGCCTTCGAGCGTGACGTCGAGAACATGCGCACGCGCGAGGCGATGGGCACGTTCTACCAGTGCGTCGTGGAGCAGGATGGCGGGATGACGACGCGGTTCACGTTCCCCACGCTCGCGCGCCCCGACAGCGGGCAGGCCTCGCGGCCAGCCCTCGTGACGTACCGCCGCGAGCCGACCGGGCGCGTCTTGCAGGTCAACGGCGTCGCGCGCCCGCTCTACCGCCTGGCCCGCCTCGTCGCCACCCCCGGCCGGAACTGGGCCTACGCCGGCGGCAGCACCGAGATCATCACCGACTTCGACGTCGCGCTCACGCCTCGGGGCGGCGCCCCCATCACGTCGGGGAACTGCCCGGACAACCTCGAGCGCGTTCGCGTGGAGGCCACCACCGGGCGGGACGGGGTCGTTCGGACCGCGGGCGACCAGTACGCCGCCGGGCGGATGAACCTCTCGCGCTCGGGGCTGACCATCGTGCCCTTCGCCCTCGGCCAGGCCATCCCGCCGAACTGGACCCCGCCCGTGGAGCCGCCGCCGGCCACGCTCCCGCCGGTGCCCGAGCCGACCATCGAGGACGTCTGCCCCGACCAGCCCGGCACGCAGCCCCCCGGCACCATCTGCACGCCCGACGGGTGCCCCGAGCCCGGGTGGCAGGCCCCCGGCAGCTGCATCGACGCGTGCCCCGAGCAGCCCGGCCAGCAGCCCTATGGGACGAGCTGCGTCCCCGACGCGTGCCCCCTCGAGCCCGGGTGGCAGGCGCCCGGCACGACGTGCCGCCCCGACGCGTGCCCCGAGCCAGGCTGGCAGGCCCCCGGTACCACGTGCGTGGACGCCTGTCCCGAGCCGGGCTACCAGCCCTACGGGAGCACGTGCCGTCCGGATGGCTGCCCCGAGCCCGGGTGGCAGGCGCCCGGTTCCACCTGCACGCCCGATGCGTGCCCCGACCCGGGGTGGCAGGCGCCCGGCACGACGTGCCCCGACGCGTGCCCGCAGCCCGGGCACCAGCCCTACGGCACGGCCTGCACGCCCGACGCGTGCCCCGACCCGGGGTGGCAGGCGCCCGGCACGCGCTGCCTCGACGCCTGCACGAACCTGCCCGGATACCAGGCCCCCGGCACCCCGTGCTACCCGCCCGACATCCGCTAATCCTCCCACCAGCCTCCCAACCACTGGCTTCTTCGAGACGCTTCCCGGCCTGAGCCCTGCGTGGGGTGCCGCCCCCCGCGCAGGGACCCGACCGGACCCGCTGGCGCCCTCCGAACGGCCACAGACCGCTCCCCACCATGGGTAAGCTCGTCCTCTTCCTCGTGCTCGCCTTCGCCCTCGGCGGCGCGATGCTCTCCGCCAGCCACAACGCCCTCGGCCTCGAGGGCACGCGGGGGCGGCGCGCGGCGCAAGGCAACCTCCTCGCCCGCGACATCTCGTCCACCGCTCAGAGCATGATCGTCAACGCCATGCTCGACGACGACGGCTTCCAGCCGTCCCTCAACATCTCCGAGCTCGAGTACGCCGGCGGCCGCGCCGACATCGAGTACACCGTCTCGCCCGAGCGCGACACGGCCGACGTCGTCGTGACCTCGCTGGAGGGGGGGAGCGTCCACCGCGTCCACAGCCGCTACGCGTGGGACGACGTCGACTTCCCCAGCCCCGTCTGGCTCGACGTCCCCTACGCCACGGGCAGCTTCCACCGGAACACCCAGATCAACGGCGGCACGGAGGCGCTCAACGTTGCCTTCGACCGGCGGAAGTTCGACGACCTCCGCCTCGGCAACCTCGTCAACCTCACCAACATGCGGACGGCCCTCTCGACCCAGGTCGCCGGCACGTCGGGCTCCACGCGCGGCGTTTCCGTCCCGCTCGACTGGGACCGCGTGCTCGAGGACCTCAACGTGGAGGACGCCGAGGAGCTCTACTACACCGCGCTCAACGCGATGAACGCGACCGACGTCACGCTCACCGGCGCGCAGACGATCACGAACACGCGGACGTACGGGACCGCCGGCTCGCCGAAGATCGTCCACGTCAACGGCAACCTCACCGTGAACAGCGGCGGCCGCATCACCGGGACCGGCGCGCTCATCGTGACGGGCACCTTCGCCGTGAACACCGGCGGCGTCCTCGACTGGGACGGCCTCGTCATCATCCACTCCGAAGCGGACTACCTCCCCATCGTCCTCAACGGGACCGTGACGGTGGACGGCGCCCTCGTCGTCGACCAGCAGGGGGCGCCCCCCGGCGGCCACCTCGACGTGACGGTGCTCCGCGACCTCGCCGGGACGTGGGCGCAGCCCTACGGCAACCGCACCGGCAGCCCGTGGACGGTGTACGGCAACTTCCCGTGGTTCCAGCACACCCACCGGTTCGACCTCACGCCGTCGACGGCCCCGCGCGGGAAGAAGGTCTTCTTCCGCCGCTACAACAACACCACGTGGACGAACTCGGCCAACTGGCCCCACGAGGTGGAGACCTCCCTCCTCTCGACGCTCCAGGGCATCGGGACCACGCAGCAGGTCTACCTCGAGTTCGCCCGGCCCGAGATGCACGGCCTCGCCCGGTGGGACCTCAACATCAACGGGCAGCCCAACCGGTTCGGCATGGTGCGCAACGGCTTCGGCGACTTCGCCGCCGGCCCGTCCACGCCCCACCGGAGCCAGCCCTTCCGGGTGGACCAGCTCAAGGACCTCTCGGTGGACATCCGGAGCCTCCGCATGCTCCAGCCGCTCTTCGACGAGTCCGGCTGCCGCGAGTGGCCGCACTGCGTGGGGAACGACCGGAACCGCTCGGGCGCCCTCACCCTCCGCGTCAAGCGGGCGGACAACCACCGCACGATGTATGAGGCCGCGATGTACTGGCACCTCCGCCCCGACGAGGTGAACGCGCACCTCGAGGAGGAGCGGGCCTGGCGCCTGCGCATCGAGAGCGGGCAGGCCTTCGGGACGCGCCTCACCACCGGCGCCAACGTCCGCCTGAACTACGCGATGGAGCCGATCCGCCTCATCGGGCAGCGCCTGAACTTCGACGGCCAGGAGATCCACAACGTCGGGCAGTGGGCGCAGCACTGGGACGCCCGCGAGATCGGCGGCGGGTACGCCGGCGGCTCGAACCCCGACAACGGCGACGGCACCGTCACCATCTGCCACACCCGTGGCCGCGGCTCCTCGGGCACCATGACCGCGCAGCTCCACGCGCTCCCCTCCCACCTCGCGCACGGCGACTACCTCGGCGCCTGCCGAGCGGGCGGCGGCCGGGGCGGCTCGGGGGGGTCCGGCGGCTGACGACGGACCGCGGCCTGACGACCCTCAGGCGGCGCGGGGCTCCGGCTCCGCGCCGCCTTTTTTGTTCCGGGCGGAGCGCCGGGCCCGCGCAGGGCGTTGGAGGCGCAACCCCCTCCCCCCGATGGAACCCCTCCTCGACCTCGACGCCGTCCCCCCGGGCCACAAGAGCGGCTACGTCGCCCTCGTCGGCGCGCCGAACGTGGGGAAGAGCACGCTGCTGAACCGGCTCCTCGGCACGAAGCTCTCCATCGTCACCCCCCGCCCGAGCACGACGCGCCACCGCGTGCTCGGCATCCTCTCCGCGGATGCAGCCGACGGCCGCCCGCCCTACCAGCTCGTCTTCCTCGACACCCCCGGCGTGGTCCGCCCCCGCTACCGCCTCCACGAGCTGATGCTGGCCGACGTGGACCGCGCCCTTGCCGACGCCGATGTGACGGTGTTCCTCGCCGACGCGACGGCGCCCCACCCCACCCACGACGCCCGCGACGCCGCCGAGCGGCTGGCCGGGCGCCCCGCCCTCCTCGCCCTCAACAAGATGGACCTCATCGCGCAGGAGGAGGCGCTCCCCCTCGTCGAGCGCTACCTCGCGCTGCACCCGTTCGAGGAGGTGATCCCGATCTCGGCGCTGAAGGGCAGCGGCGTGGACGTATTACTTCGCGCGATCCTTGAGCGCGTCCCGGAGGGGCCGCCGTTCTACCCGAAGGACCAGCTCTCGGAGCACCCCGAGCGGTTCTTCATCGCCGAGATCGTCCGCGAGGCCGTGTTCAAGCTGTTCCGCGACGAGGTCCCCTACTCCACCCAGGTCAACGTCGTCACGTACGAGGCGCGGGAGCACGGGAAGGACTTCGTCGACTGCGAGGTCGTCGTCGAGCGCGACGCGCAGAAGGCCATCCTCATCGGGAAGGGGGGCGCGGCGCTGAAGCGGCTCGGCGCGGAGGCGCGGCGCGAGATCGAGGCGTTCCTCGGGAAGCCGCTCTACCTCCAGCTCCACGTCAAGACGCGGGCGGACTGGCGGAATAAGGAGGGGATGCTGCGCGCGTACGGGTACGGGAGCTGACGAACGCCGGCCGGGCGGCGCGGCGCGCGCGGGCTCCGCACGGGCCCCCAGCGGAGGCGCACCTCGGCGGCGGTCCCGGCGAAGTGGAGGAGGAACACCGCCCACAGCGTCGTCATCGCCGCCATCTCGACGGCCTCCTCCAGCGCGCGGGAGAGGTGGATGGCGGCCTCGAAGGCGCGCACGCCGAAGAGCGAGAACGCGAGGGCGTCGTGGCCCTCGGCGAGGCGGGCGTAGAGGTTCATCGGGTGGTCCGCGTCGAGCCCGTCCACGAAGTCGAGCACGACGGCGAAGGCGAGCAGCCCGAACGCGACGCCGACGAGCAGGCGGAGCCGGGCCGAACGGAGCTCCTGCGCCAGGAAGCCTGCCATGAACACGGCCATCCCCAGGAAGAGGGGACCGAAGAGGAGCTGCCAGTAGTAGCTCGGGAACGCCGCCCCGATCCCCCTTCCCGACGCCTCGGCCTCGGCGAAGGCCGTCCCCATCCGCTCGTGGAACTGCGTCCCGTCGTCGAAGGCGAGGTAGGCGAAGCACGCCGCCAGCGCGGCCCAGCCCCCCCACCGACGACGGGGGTACCCCATCTGCCGGTACGCCGCCGCCATCGCCGCGAGCGTGAGCGCGACGAGGGCCGTCTGCGTCACGGCGAGCCAGGAGGCGAAGCCGCCTTCGAGCGTGGCGTCGAAGAACGCCCGGAGGTCGGGCGTCGCGAAGACCCGGCCGTAGCCGAGCCAGACGTCGAAGACCACCACGAGCGCCTCCAGCGTGAACATCACCACGACGAGGTCGCGGACCAGCACGCGGGCGTCGACGCGGAAGGCCGCGTGGGGCGCCCGGAGGCGGGGGGCAGCGGGGGACGGATCGGCGGGCATGAGGGGTTAACGGACACGTCCTGCGGACTGTCCCTCCCACCGCTCCTATCGGCCCGTGATAGTGCCTCCTAAATCGTCAGATCCAGAAACCGAGGTTGTCCTACAAGAACCGCTCGTCTTTCCAGGCGCTCAGTCACCCCGTCCGCGCAGTTCCAGCACGGCCTCCGGGCCGAGGCGGAAGCGGAACCTCGGCGCGGCCAGCCCGGCGGCCTCGAGCGGCGGCGTGAGCATCGCGC
Source organism: Rubricoccaceae bacterium (assembly GCA_035628035.1). Taxonomy (GTDB): domain Bacteria; phylum Bacteroidota; class Rhodothermia; order Rhodothermales; family Rubricoccaceae; genus DASPKS01. The sequence continues at coordinate 1,866 of DASPKS010000097.1, read as the reverse complement.
GGAGGGCCTCGGCGGTGTTCGCGCGGGGCGCGGGCGAGGTGCGGAGGTGGCCCGCGGCCTGGGCGCGCATGGCCCGCTGGATCTGCGCGAGGGCGCCCTCGACGAGCCGCCGCTCGGGGCTGTTCCACGCCTGCGCCCAGCCCGCCTGCGTCTGCACCTGCGTCCGCTCCAGGTCCGGCTCGACGGAGAACACCGTGAGTGCGGGGACCTCCACCTCCACCCAGCCGTCCTCGGCCAGGCGGATGTGCTCGGCCCGGAGCGTGCGCACGTCGAACCCGTAGGCGGCCCGGCCGGGCACGCGCACGGTCACGGTCGTCGTGCTGAGGGGGAGCTGGATAGGCCCGGCCTCGAAGCTCCGCGTGCTCTGGCGCACGCTCGTCGTGGCGAACTCCAGCGTGCCGGTGACGAGGAAGGAGGCCGGCGCCTCGCGGGTGAGCGTCGTCAGCACCGCCGTGTCGACGTCGCGGTCGGTGATGCGGGGGCGGAGCCACGCCAGCGTGAACACGCTGAAGACGAGGGCCGCCCCGACGAGCACGAGCGTGAGGACGAGGCAGCCCGGCCGCCGCAGCCGGAGGAGCACGCCCGAAGGGCGTCCGGGCGCGGGCGAATCGAGCGGGGGCGCGTCCGCCATCGGCGGCGTCACTCGCCGACGCGGATGAACTGGAAGACGCCCACCAGCGTCGGCTCCCCGCCCGGCTGGCCGCCCGTCAGGAAGTAGGGGTGGTCGCTCACGTGGACGACCCCGCGCGGGACGGTCGGCTCGTCGGGGGCGGTGTAGGTCTGCCCGCTGTCGGTGCCAGCATCGTACACGACGAGGGGGACGGTCACGGCGTCGACCCACTGCCCGTTCGGGCGGAGGTCGAACCCGCTCACGCCGATGAACCAGTCGGGGCTGGGGGCGACCATCGTGACGAGCGTTACGAGCGGGTGCTCATGGTCCGCCGCGAACCCGAAGCGGACGGCCTGGCCGGGGGGCGACGGCGAGGGGTAGCCCGTCGACAGCGCGGCGCTGTCCACGAGCACGCGGAACGTGCCGGGCTCCCGCGCGGCCTCGGCGGCGAGGGAGTCGGTCCGCCCCCGCTCGGCCATCCGCTGGATCCCGATGGAGGCCGCCCGCCCGACGGCCCACAGCGACACGTCGTCGTTGTGCACCGCGCCGACGAGCGGCGAGAAGTGCGCGTTGGCCGGGAACTCCGTCGGGTGCGTCTGCGCGCTCCACGTCGCCGTGAAGAGGACCTCGTAGGTGGCCGTCGGGTCCTCGACGGGGTCGGGGTCCCCGGCGGTGTCGCACGCGGTGAGGGTGGCAACGAGGCCCATCAGGAGGAGGGCACGGGAGGCGGCGGGCGGGGCCATGCAGCGGTCGGGCTGGGCGGGAAGGGCGTAGAGTACGACGAGAGAACGCGCGAGGCTTCCGCCGCGCGTGCGGGCCTCCGTTTTGGCCCGGCGGCCGGTCAGCCGACGACGAAGTTGACGAGGCGGCCGGGGACGAACACCTCCTTCCGCACGGGGAGGCCGTCGAGGTGGCGCTGCACGTTCGGCTCGGCCTTGGCGGCGGCGAGGACGGCCTCCTTCGGCGCGTCGGCGGGGACGGTGATGGTGCCGCGCAGCTTCCCGTTCACCTGGACGGCGATCTCCAGCGCCTCGGCGGCGACGAGGGCCTCGTCGTAGGCAGGCCAGGGCTCGTACGTGAGCGTCTCGGCGTGGCCGAGGGCGGCCCAGACCTCCTCGGCGAGGTGCGGCGCGAAGGGCGCGAGGAGCAGCACGAACGGCTCGGCGACGGCGCGCGGCACGTCGGCCCACTTGTACATCGCGTTCACCAGCTCCATCATCGCCGCGATGGCGGTGTTGAACCGGAGCCCCTCGATG
>DASPKS010000096.1:0-7843 GCA_035628035.1 Rubricoccaceae bacterium | reverse complement strand
CACGTGGGGGGGGCGCCGTGCGGACAGGAGGAGAGAAGGCCTGCGGAGCAGGAGGGCGCGCGGCTGCCTCCTCGGCAGCGAGGCCTGCAGCTGCCGCGCCCAGCGTAAACTCCGGCGAGATGCCGAAGGCAGGCTCCGGCTCGCGCGGCATCTCCGGTTCGGGGGGCGGGAGGGGCTCGGAGCTCCTCGCGGCCCCGACGACGGAATACTCTGCGTCCTCGATGGGGGGCTCGGAGGCCGGGCCGAGCGGGTGGTCCGGCTCGGGCGCCTCGGGGGGCGTCCACACCCCGGCGAGGAGGGCATCGAGGTCGGCCCATCCTTCCTCCCCCGTCGCCGAGGCCGGGCGCGCCCCCTGCTCCGACCGAGTCTCGGTATCCCTTTCGGCCCCGCCCTCTATCAAGGGCGACGCATCCGGGAGCACGCCTGCGGCTGGGAGCACGCCCTCCCCCAACGGTCCTTCCTGGTGCGAAATCGCCGGTTCTTCCACGAAGTCCACCCCCAACGAAGGGGCTTGTTCCTCCGGGAGCACCGTCCACGAAGGCGCTTCCACCGGGAGCACGGAAGGTTCTACCGGGGGTGCTGCTCCCGAAGGCTCCTCGCGTGCGAAGGGATCGTCGAGCGCGAAGGCGGGGGCGTCCTCCGCCGGGGCCGGGGAGAGCGGCTCCGCTACGGTGAGAAGCTCCTCGGCCGAGGGAGCCTCCGGCTCGTCGAGCGCAGAGGCGGCGGCCTCCAAGGCGGCGGCACTGGCGACGGCGGTCCCGAACCCTGCGATGTCCCCGGCATCGGGCGCGGTCGCCTCATCCGACGCCTCGGTGCTTTCCAGGGGAGCAGTTTCGAGCGGCGCGACCCGGTCGTCGCCCTCGCCAGCCGAGCCGGAGGCAGGGAGGGGGGCAGGTGCGTCGAGGCCTCCTAGGGGGGCCCCTTCCTCCAACGCGAGCGGTTCCAGCTCCTGGAGGTCCACCTCCGCATCCTCATACGACCCGGGGGGCTCGGCGGGGAGGGCCGGAGTCGCCGCCTCGCGCACTTCGGACGCAGCGCCCTCTCCAGGGGGCGCGGCGGTCGGAGGCGAGAGGGAGGTGACGGGGGCCAGCCCCGCGAACGGGCGGTTCACCGCCGACGCGAGGGCCTCGTCGGCCTCGAAGGTGGTCCCGTCGGGCGTGCGGCGGAACAGCCCCACGCTGGGGAGGCTGGCCTCCCCCGTGAACGCGAGGGCCTCCCGGACGGGGAGGGCGAGCGCGTCGAGGCCGGCGTGGACGGCGTCGGGGGTCATCCGGGCTGTGGCCGCGAGGGCCGCGTTCGTCTCGTCCAGCGCGTCGGGCGTCGGCTCGTCCGCCGCGAAGCTGACGACCTGGCCGGGGGGGAGAAGCACGCGCGAGCCATCGGGTCGGGTCTCGACGCGGGCGGGCACGTGCGCTTGCCGCAGCGTGCCGAGGCCGGGGAGGGCTACGGGCGCGCCCCGCTCCAGGCGAGTACGGAGGGCGGCGAGCAGGTCGGGGTGGGGGTCAGCCATGGCGGCGGGGGTCACGTTCCCGGAAAATAGAGCCTTTGGAACGGAGGGTCGGCCCTCACCACACCAGCCGCGCGCCACCCATGATCGTCCCGGCGGCCTGGGGGTACCCGGGCCAGCGTTCGGCGTCGCCGACGAGCCGCTCACCGCGGAGGACGACGCCCAGCCCGCGCAGCACCTCCCACGACGCCTCCGCCGAGAGCGTCCCCCAGCCCGGGGCGGTCTCGGTGTTCAGGAGGTCCTCCGGGCGTTCGTCTTCGAAGTAGCCGGCGAGGCCGAGGCGCCCGCGCCCCTCGGCAACGAGCACCTGGAGCCCAACGTGCCCCACGACCGGAGCGAAGAAGGGGATCTCGCCTTCCAGCGTCGTCAGCCGCCCGTCGCGGATGGCGACGCCAGCCGAGACCTCCACGAGGCCGGGCACGCTCGCCGTGAGGTCCACGCCGCCCTGGAGGATGCGGGTGTCGGAGTCGTCGTAATTCGCCTCGTAGAGGTTGGTCAGCGGGTCGCGCTCGAAGAAGAGCCGGACAGGGCTGTATTGGAACCCGCCCCACGCGCGGATCCCGAAGGGGCCCGGCCGAAGGTCGAGCCCGCCCTCGGCATCGACGAGGTGGAGGTCGGGGCGGGGGAGGGCGTCGTGGGCGGCGTAGGGGTTCTCCGAAAAAAGCTCGGCGAGCCCGCGCGGGACCACGCGGCCTTCGGTGTGTGCGTAGAGCCGCCCCGTGCGGAAGGGGACCTCCAGCCGCGCCACCGGCGCGACGGTCCGGTGCGAGCCGCCGCCTCCGGCCGGTGAGGCGTCGTAGCCGAGCCCGCGGGCGCCGACGGCGAGCTGGATCGCGCCCGGCCGGCCGAACTGCAGCGCGGCACCGACGCTGTAGTGCTGCACGTCGCTGCCGAGGGCGCCGTCGAGGCCGGACGTCCCGTAGCTGCCGTCGAAGCGGAGCCCGCTGAAGACGGGGAGGACCACGTGCGCCTCGGTGTCGAGGCGGCCCTCCTCGGCGAGGGCATCGGGCGTGTCGTCGGTGAGGGCGACGCGCGTGCCGGCGTAGCGGAGGGCTACCGCGAAGGGGACGCGGACGGCGTCGGCTTCGAGGCGGGTGCGGAGGGCGAACCCCGTGCGGCGGCGCTCCGGCGTCTCCGAGACTGAGCTGGCCCCGTGGAGGGTGTAGGTGTCGGTGAAGAAGCTCCCCTCGACGCGCGGGCGAATGCGGCCGAAGCCGCGGAAGCCGGCCGTCGCGCCGAGGCGGTCGAAGGCGTCGTCGGGGCTGGCGCAGTCGTCGCAGTCGCGGCGGAGGCCGTCGTAGTCGGCGTCGAGGAAGAACGAGCCGGCGGCGCTGGGGACGGCGAAGTCGAACCGCCCGTAGCGCGCGACGTACCGCCCGAACCCGCCCTCGACGCGGCCGCTCTGCCCGGCGAGGAGGTCGAACGACGGCTCGGGCGGGGCGGGGAGGACGAGGCTCGAGAGCGGCGGCGGGTCGTACGGCCCCGTGACGGCCTGCCGGTCGGCGGGGACGACGTAGGTGCGCGGCGGCGGGCCGAACCCGAAGAGCGGCTGCCGCTCGATCTGGGGGAGGTCGATCTGGAGCTCGCCCCGGATCTCGAACTCGCTCGGCGTGAGGTTCGGGAGGCGCTCGTCTTCCGGCTGAGCGCGGAGGGTGAGCGGCAAGCAGCCCAAAGCCGAGAACGTGAGGAGGGCGAGGCGGCGCATCGCGAGCGGTTGGCTGGGGACCCGGTCCGTCTTCCGTTTACTCTTCGCCATCGCGGTCCTCCGTGTCTTCGTCCGGCGGCGCGCCGCCGTCGAGGTCCGCGCGGGCGTCGTCGGCAGCGGCGGTGTCGGGGTAGCGCGTGAGGAGGCGTTGGAGGCGCGCGCCGGCCTCGCCAGGGCGGCCAAGTCCGCGGAGGGCGCGGGCCTGCACGAGGAGCGCTTCGGCGGCGAGCTCGGGGTCGTCGAGGTCGCGCTCGATCCCATCGGCGGCGTCGAGGGCGGCGGCGAAGTCCTCGCGGTCGAAGGCGAGCTGGGCCTGGCGGAGGCGGAGGCGCGTGCGCGCGGCGGGGTCGTCCACGCGCTGCTCGAAGTCGCGCGCGACCTCCTCGAACTCGGCGCCGCGCCCCTGGGCCTGGAGCGTGAACTCCAGCCCTTCGAGCGCATTGGCGACGAAGGGGCTGTCCGTGTAGTCCGTGAGCACAACCCGGTAGCGCTCCTCCGCCTCGTCGTAGTCCTCGGCGTTGTAGTGCGCGTCGGCGATGGCGAGGGCGGCCTTGGCCGCGAGCGGGCTGCGCGGGTACCGCGTCATCACCTCCTCGAAGAGCGGGATGGCCTCGGCGTAGGCGCCGCGCTGGAGGTGGAGGTCGCCCTTCGCGTAGGTGGCTTCGGCGCGGAGCGACGACGAGGGGAACTCCGCGAGCAGCCGGTCCCACGCGGCGAGGGCATCGTCGGGGCGGCCCGCAGCGGCGGCCGCCTGGCCCGACTGGAACAGCGCGTAGTCGGCGCCCTGCTCGGCGGGGGCGGCCTCGCGCGCGCGGGCGTAGACGGCCTCCGCCTCGTCGAAGCGGCCGAGCGCGTAGTACGAGTCGGCGAGGCGGAGGTGGGCGTCGGCGTAGTAGGGGACGCTCTCGGTGCCGGGGGTGTAGGCCGAGAGGAACCGCTCGAAGGCGCGCGCAGCCGAGGCGTAGTCGCGCCGCTTGAAGTGGGTCCAGCCGAGGACGTAGCGGGCGGCATCGGCCTGGCGGTGGTCCGGGTGCGACGCGAGGAACGTGGAGAGGATGCGCTCGGCGCGGGCGTAGTCGCGCGCCTGGAACGCGCTCTCGCCCGCCCAGAACAGCGCCTCGCCCGCGCGCGGCCCGCGCGGGTCGTCCTCTGCGACGGCGAGGAGGCGGTCGGTGGCCTCGGCGTAGTCGCCCTCCCGGAAGAGGGCGTAGGCGTCCTGGAACTCGACTTCCGTGCGCAGCTCGGGCGAGCCGGCCCCGAGCCGCTCGGCGCGGCGGTACGCCTCGCGGGCGCGGCGCGTGTCGCCGAGGGCGGCGTAGGATTCGCCGGCCATGCGAGCGGCCTCGCCTGCGTGCGGGCTGTCCGGGTAGTCGCGGAGGAGTGCCTCGAACGACTGCGCGGCCTGCTCGTGGAGGCGGCGCTCGAAGCGGAGCAGACCCAGCTCGAGGAGGGCCGCGTCGGCGTAGCGGCCGTCGGGGCGGCGGAGCGTGGCGGCGGCGAGGCGGCGCTCCGCTTCGCCGAGGGTGCCCATCCGCTTGAGCGCGAGGCCCTCGTAGTACGTCGCCTCGTGCGCGAGGTCGTCGTCGGTGTCGTCGCCGCTCGCCGTCTCGGCCGTGCGCACGGCGGCGAAGAGCGCGGCGGCGTCCTCGTAGTCGCCCGCGTCGAAGGCGAGGCGGGCGCGAGCGAACGTAGCCGGGCGCGAGAGGCCGCTCGTATCGGGGACGGCGGTGAGCGCGCGGCGCGCCTCGTCGGCGCGGCCGAGGCGGAGGAGGGCGTCGCCGCGGAGGAAGGCGGCGCGGTCGCGCTCAGGACCCGTGAGCGTCTCCATGCGTCGCTCCGTCTCCGTCACTACCTCCTCGTAGCGGCCGAGGCGGGCGTAGGCATCGGCGAGGCCGAGGCCGACCGCCGTGTTCTCGGGCGCATCGGGGTAGCGGGCGCCGAGGCGCTCGAAGGCGTCGGCGGCGGCGGCGTCCTCGCCCATCCCGAGCTGCAGCGCGCCGACGGCGTACAGCGCCCGCGGCGCGACGGGCGACGCCTCGATGCTCGCGGCACGCTCGAAGGAGGCGAGGGCCGCGTCGTAGTCGGCGAGGCGGAGGCGGGTCTGGCCCAGGAGGTAGCGCGCGCCGGCCTCGTCGTCGGGCGGGAGCTCATCTCGGAGGACCTCTTCGAGCGCGGTGGCGGCTTCGTCGTAGGCGCCCTGCGCGTAGTAGTGCTCGGCGAGCGAGAGGCGGGCGCGCGTCGCGAGCGGATGGGCGGGGTACGCCTCGCGGAAGCGGAGGAAGCGCTCGGCCGCGCCGGCGTCGTCGCCTGCGGCGAGGGCGGCCTGCGCCTCGTAGAAGAGCGCGTCGCCGGCGCGCGGGTGCGTGGGGTACGCCTCGCGGAAGTCGGCGAAGGCGCGCGCGGCCGGGGCGTAGAGGCCGGCATCGTAGAGCGCGCGGGCCTCCTCATAAATCGCCTCCGCGCGGGCGGGATCAGCGCCGCTCTGGGGCAGGACCAGCTGCGCCCTCGCAGGCAGGACGCCGAAGAAAACCAGGAACGAGATCGAGAGGAAAAAAACGCGGCGGGCGGACCGGACGGGCATACGCGAGGTGGCGGCAGCGGGCGGCGGTCGGGCGCCCCGACCCGTCGGGGCCGCCCGTGCGATGCGCAGTATACGTTCGAGGGGAGGCCCCTCGTATGTGACGGCGCTAGCCGCGACGAAACAAAGCGCCCCCCGGCCGGTGTACCACGCGCACCCTTCTGCCCTCTCTCTCCGATTGCCCCTCCCCATCATGGCCGAGAAGAACAACCCCCCCGCGAACGAGCCCGACGACCCGGCCGCGCCGTCGCAGCAAGACCCCGGGCTGGAGCCCGAGGCCCAGGCCGTCGCCGACACCGCGGGCGGTAGCGCGAGCCGCTCCTTCGGAAGCGAGAACGGCTCGTCATCCTACGCCCCCTCGCACTACGACCTCCAGGACGACCTCGCCGAAGCCGACTGGCTCGAGCGCACGCGGCAGTGGGTCGAGGAGAACCCCGTCCTCGCCGTCGCCGCCGCCGCCGGGATCGGCCTCGTCGTGGGCCGCCTCGTGATGGCGCTCGTCCCCGAGCCCGAGCCGCCCACGTTCGCCGAGCGCGTCGGGCGCCGCGCCCAGCAGTTCCGCAAGGACGCCGAGGGCTACGCCGACGACGCCGGCGCGGCGCTCTCGAAGCAGCTCGCCCGCGCGGCCGAGGCCCTCAGCGACGCCGCCGAGACGGCCGCCTCGAAGGCCGAGACCGGCTACCACCGGACGAAGGACCTCGCCGAGGTCGTCGCCGACGCCGTGGCCGACGCCGTCGCGGTGAAGACCGACAGCTGGCTCAAGAAGATGAAGCGGTAGCCTCCACCCGAGGCACTACCGATGCGCGGGGGCCGCTTTAGGTGAGCGGCCCCCGCGCCCTGTTTAGGCGGGCCCGAGGCGGCCGCGTATCTTCGCCGCCGCTCTCCTCACCCGCCCCCATGAGCCTCCTCGCCGTCGGCACCCTCGCCTTCGACACCATCGAGACCCCCTTCGGGCGGGCCGAGCGGATCCTCGGCGGGTCGGTCACCTACATCGCCCTCGCCGCGCGCTTCCTCGCGGCGCCCGTCCGCCTCAACGCCGTCGTCGGGAAGGACTTCCCGGAGGCCCACCTCGACCTCTTCCGCGAGCGCGACATCGACACCGAGGGCGTCGTCCGCGACCCCGACGGCGAGACGTTCTTCTGGGCCGGCCGCTACCACTACGACCTCAACCAGCGCGACACCCTCGCCACGCACCTCAACGTGCTGGCGACGTTCCGCCCCGACCTCACCGCGGCCTGCCGCGCCGCGCGCGTCGTCTGCCTCGGCAACCTCGACCCGACCGTGCAGGCCGAGGTGCTCGACCAGGTGGAGGGCCCCGACGGGAACGGGCCCGACCTCGTCGTGGCCGACACGATGAACTACTGGATCGCGAACACCCCCGACGCCCTCCGCGAGACGCTCCGCCGCGTGGACGTGCTCGTCGTCAACGACGCCGAGGCGCGCGAGCTCTCGGGCGAGCCGAACCTCATCCGCGCCGCCCGGAAGATCCGCGCGATGGGGCCCGACACCGTCGTCATCAAGAAGGGCGAGCACGGCGCGTTGCTGTTCGCGGGCGACACCGTGTTCTCCGCGCCGGCCTACCCGCTCGAAGACCTCCAGGACCCGACCGGCGCCGGCGACGCGTTCCTCGGCGGGTTCGCCGGCCACCTCGCCCGCACCGGCACCTACGACGCCGACGCGATGAAGCTGGCCGTGGTGATGGGGAGCGCGCTGGCGTCGTTCTGCGTGGAGGCGTTCGGGGCCGACCGCCTGCTCGCGCTCCGGCCCGAGGAGGTGGACGCGCGCGTGGCGGCGTTCTACCGGCTCTCGGCCGTGCCCGAGGGCCTCGGCGTCAGCCCGTAGCGTAAGCGCGCACGGTGGCCGGTTCGTTTCAGGATCGAATTACGCCCCCTCATCAAGGACTCCTAGCTCCGTGCGACATGTCACCTTGGGGCAACTGCTACTCCCCTTGGAGGCCCCAGAAAAGGAGGGCGCCGGCGAGAGCCACGACCGTACCTATGACGACGAGGCCCACGTACTCGCGCTGCTCCTCACGGGTGACGTACTGGCCTCG
>DASPKS010000095.1:0-5325 GCA_035628035.1 Rubricoccaceae bacterium | reverse complement strand
GCGGCCGTCGGGTTCGTGGCGCTCCACCTCGTCCTGCGCGGGCTCGGCGAGGCGTCGCCGGCCGCGTTCTGGGTGGGCCTCGCGGCGGCCATCTTCGAGGCGGCGATGGTCGGCGCCCTCGCCGACTGGTTCGCCGTGACGGCGCTGTTCCGCCACCCGATGGGCGTGCCCATCCCCCACACGGCCATCATCCCCGAGAACAAGGACCGCATCGGGAACGCGCTGGCCAACTTCGTCGGCGGCCACTTCCTCTCGCCAGAGAACGTGATGGCGCGGCTGGAGCGGGTGAACTTCGCCGAGCTGGCCGGGCAGTGGCTCAACGACCCCGAGCACCTCCGCGCCACGCGCCACCGCCTCGTCGGGCTCGTCGAGGACTCGGTGGGGCGGCTGGAGGACGAGCGCATCGCCGCGTTCGTCACGCGGGAGGTGATGCCGCAGCTGAAGGAGGTCGCCCTCGCGCCGAAGCTCTCCGATCTGCTGCTTCAGCTCGCCAAGGACAACCAGCACGAGGAGCTCCTCGACGAGCTCCTCCGCGGTACGCTCGCCATGGCGGCCGACCACAAGGACACCCTCCGCGAGCTCATCCGGGCCCGCCTCCCCCGCTTCGTGCCCGAGGGCCTCGTCGACATCGCGCGCGACGCCGTCAGCCGCGCCATCGAGACCACGCTCGACGAGATGATCGCCGACCGCCAGCACCCCCTCCGCCTCCGCATCCACGAGGCCGTCAACGGGTTCATCGAGAAGCTCGAGCACGACGAGGCCACGCAAGCCCGCGTGGACGCGTGGCGCGACCGCCTCCTCGCCAACGAGGCCGTCCAGGCGTTCGCCCTCGCGCGCTGGCACGACTTCAAGGCGTTCCTCGCGCGCGACCTCCGCGACGAGGACTCGCGGACGTTCGCCTTTCTCGAGGCGCGCGCCGTCGAGCTCGGCCACGCGATGCTGGAGGACGAGGGGTTCCAGCACGCCGTCAACGAGAAGGTGGAGGCCGCGGCGTCGTGGGCCCTCCGCGAGCACGGCCACCGCCTCCCCCACCTCATCCGCGACACCATCCACCGGTGGGATGCCGAGACGGTCTCGGAGCAGATCGAGCTCACGGTCGGGCGTGACCTCCAGTACATCCGCCTGAACGGGACGCTCGTCGGCGGCCTCGTCGGCGGGCTGCTCTACCTCCTCGTGTTCCTCCTCGGCTAGCGGCCGAAGACGAGCCCGAAGAGGAGGTTGTTCATCGAGAACCCCTCGTCGAGCCGGACCGTCCCGCCCCCCTCCGTCTCGAACGTGTCGCCGCTGAAGCCGCCGAGGTCGAGCCCGTACCGGAGCTCGGGCCCGAACGAGTACCCGAGCAGGTGGAGCCGCACGCCCGCGCCGAAGCTGGCCGTCGTGCTCACCGACTCGAACCCGTCGCGGAACTCCTCGAAGTTCGAGACGCCCGAGAGGTCGAGGAGGTAGCGGAATTCGGGCCCGCCGAAGGCGTAGAGGTCGAGGAACGGCGTGACGGGGCGGACCACCTGCGCGTCGACGGCGAGCGTGACGAAGTTGGCGCTGAGCTCGTCCTCGTTGAGGAACGTCGTCCCGTCGAAGATCGAGCCGGTGTTGAGGAAGTTGGCGCCGACGCGGAGGCCGAGCGGGCCGCTCCGGTACCCCACCATCAGCCCGCCCTTGAACCCGACGCTGACGGGGTACTCCGTCGTCTGCCCCTCCTGCTCCGCCGAGTCGGCCTCGACGACGGTCACGTCGCCGAGCCAGTTGAAGCTGGGGCCGAGCGCGGCGCTCACGCGGAGCCCGCCGGGCTCGCGCGCCGGGAAGCCCCGGGGCTGGGCGAGGGCCGGCGCGGCGGCGAAGAGCGCGAGGGCGACGGAGGCGATCAGGGTGCGGACCATGATAGGCGTGGTGCGATAGCGGAGGAACGCGCTCGCTCGTTCGGCGAGTGCCCCTATGATACGCGACGGCCGCCGAATGGAAGCCGGCCAGCCCGGCCCCTCAATCCTGCTGGCCTGGCGCGTGGTCGGGCACGACGCGGCCGGCGTGGGGCCGCGAGTCCTCCCCGATGCGGAGGACGTCGGGGACGTCGTTCCGCTGCGGCTCGGGGTTGAGGAGCGGCCCCGTCAGCGGGGCGTCGAACGCCGTGAGGAAGGGGGCGAGGACGCCGAAGAGGAACTCCTGCTGGAACTCGTAGAAGTCGGCGTCGAACCCGGCGGCGGTGCCGGCGTGGCCCTCCACGTCGAGGTAGAGGATGCGCGGCCAGTTGGGGAAGCGCGCCTGCGCGTCGCGGAGGAGGCCGAACACCGCCTGCGCCGCCGTCTCGAAGGAGTCCTCGGCGCCCACGATGTGGTAGAGCGCGACGGAGTTGTCGAAGCCCATGTGGAGGCCGGGGACCTCGGGCTTCCGGTAGGCAGGTTCGGGCACGGCGCCGGTTGCTTACTCCCGGCGGAAGGTAGCGCCGACCGGCCGCGCGCTCACGCCGCGCCGAGGGGGCTGGCGACGAGGAAGCGGAGCACGCGCCCCTCGTAGGGGAACGGGCACGCACGCATCCGCACCGGGACCGCTTCGCCGCCCGCATGGCGGAGCGTTACCTCGCACGGCGCCGGCGACGCCGAGGCGCCGAGCGCGTCGAGCGTAGGGGCATGGGCGGGGTCGGCTAGCCCTGTCAGCAGGCGGCCGGCTACATCATCGAGGTGGGCATGGCCGAGGAGCGAGAGGGCACGGGCGTTGGCGTCGAGCACGACCCCGTCTTCGAGGACGAACAGCGCCACGTCGACGGCCTCGTCGAGGGCCTGGAACCGCGCCTCGGCCTCGGCCAGCGAGGCCTGCGCGGCGGTGTGGCGCGCCTCCGCACCGAGGAGATCGGCCGTGTGGGCGGCGAGGTCGAGGAGGGCCTCCCCGTGGAGGGCCGACCACTCGCGGGGTCGCTCGTCGAGGAGGCAGAGCGCGCCGTGGGCGCCGCCGTCGGCCCCTTCGAGCGCGGCGAGGACGAAGAACCGCGCCGCGGGCGGGAGCACCCCCACGAGGCGGGCGTCCTTCGCGGCGTCCTGCACGACGACGAGGGCGGCGTCGGCCGGCAGGGCCGCGCAGGCGAGCCGGAGGTCGGGCACGCCGCCGCCGAGGGTGCCGTGGCTGATGGGCTTCGGTGCCTCGCCGTCGCCGCCGGCGCCGTAGCGGACGGCCTGCGCGAGCGGCACGCCGAACGCGTTCGCCGCCAGCCGGGCCAGGCGGGCGAGCACGACCTCGGCGGGGTCGAGAGCAGCCCCTGGCTCGAGGGCAGGAGCGACGGAAAGGGCGTCGGCAGGGAGCATCGGCGGAAGGGTGAGCGGCCGGCCGGAAGCCGTATCGGTTCGCCTTCCTCCCTCTTTAACCAACGCTTTTTCTCCCTGCCGAACGGCGGCCCTCCGTGCCCGAATGGATCAGCAACGTGCAGGATCGCCGGCCGATGGGGAGAACGGCCCGCCTTCGGGCGCGGGCTGCGCCCCCGGTCCGCCTCAGCGCGTGCGGACGATGCGCTGGTACGACGCGCCCGCTTCGCTCTCCATCCGGACGACGTACACCCCCACGGCGAGGGCGCGTCCGTCCACCTCCAGCCGGTGCTGGACGCCGGCCACCGCGGTGCCCTCGAAGAGCACTGCCACCTCGCGGCCGAGGCCGTCGTAGGCCGCGACGCGCGCCGGGCCGGATTGCTCGGGGGTGAACGTGAGCGTCGTCTGCTCCGCGAAGGGGTTCGGCCCCGCGAGCCGGAGGGCGGCGTTGCCGGGGAGACCCGGGGTCGGCTCAGCGGCCGTCGCCGCCCACGCCGTGACGCTGTACACGCGGCCGCCCGAGAAGCCGAGCGCGAACAGCTCGCCCTCCTCCGACTCCCCGAACCCGACGAGCCCCTCGAAGTTGGGCACGATCTGCCCGAGCTCCCGCACGTCGGGGCTCGACGGGTTGTTCGCGTTGAGCGTCCACACGCGACCCGTCACGAAGTCGCCGAAGACGTAGCGGCCGGCGAGCGCCGGCGCCTGCGTGCCGCGGTAGACGTAGCCGCCCGTGATGGAGTAGCCGGTCGTCGTGCCGTGCGCGTACGCCCACACCGGCCGCTCGTAGAGCGCAGGGTTGCACGGCGTCTCGAGGCACGTGTTCGCCTCCATGATGGGCCACCCGTAGTTCTCCCCGCGCGCGAGGATGTCCACCTCCTCCCACGCGTGGTCGCCGACATCGCCGGTCCAGAGGCGACCCTGCGCGTCGAACGACGACCGCCAGGGGTTGCGGAGGCCCCACGCCCAGATCTCCTCGCGCCATCCGTGCGGATTGCCGACGAGGGGGTTGTCGGGGGGGATCCCGTAGTTCCGCCCGCCGGAGGGGTTGTCCACGTCGAGGCGGAGCACCTTCCCATGGAAGGTCGTCAGGTCCTGCGCGGCGGCGGACTGGCCGGGGATCGTCCCGCCGTCGCCGGTGGGGATGTAGAGGTGGCCGTCAGGCCCGATCACGATCTTCCCGCCGTGGAGGTTCGGCCCCGGCGCAGGGATCTCGATCATGATCGTCTCCGTGGCGGGGTCGGGGAGTCCCGTCGAGGCCGGCACGTGGTACCGAGCGACGACCTTCCGCCGCGTCCCGTTGGGGTTCGAGGGGTCCCCCGCCACGTAGTACACGTAGAGGAACGGCTTGATCGAGAAGTCCGGCGGGAAGGCGAAGCTGAGCAGGCCGCCCTCAGCCGAGGCCTCAAACACACGGCTCCGGAGGTCGAGGAAGAGCTGGCGCTGGCTCACCCCCGGCGTGTTGCTGAAGATCCAGAGCCGCCCCCCCTGCTCGGACACGACGAGGCGGTTCGTGAAGCCGGGGAGGTAATTGAGGTCGGTCGGCCGCTCGAACGCGGGGAGGTTCGGGAAGGCCGGGGGGGCTTGGGCCAGCGCGGCCGGGGCGGCCAGCGCAAGGACGCAGCAGAGGGCGAGGCGGAGCGGCATGGGTCGAGGCGTCGGGTACGGACGCCCCCGCCCGCTGCAAACGCTGCCGCGCGGCGCCCCCTACCCCGCTCCTCCGCCTCAGAAGGTCACGTACGCGAGACGCCCCCGCCCGCTAACGCGAGGCCGTGGCTGCCTTACCGGACGACGGTCACGGGGCGGGTCTGCGTCCCGTCGGGCGTGCGGAGGGTGAGGAGGTACGTGCCGGGGGCGAGCCCCGACGCGTCGACGCGCGCGCGGTGCGGGCCGGCCCCGTGCGGCCCCAGCGCCGCCGCGCGGACGAGCCGCCCGCGCCCGTCGCGGAGGGCGAGCGAGACGGGCGCCGCGCGGCGGAGCCGGAACGCCACCTCGGCCGACGAGCGGACGGGGTTCGGGAACACCCCCTCCACCGCGAGCG
>DASPKS010000094.1:0-4380 GCA_035628035.1 Rubricoccaceae bacterium | reverse complement strand
GGACGAACCGGACGAGCTCGACCTTGTCGAACTGGTGGAGCCGGTTCAGCCCGCGCACGTCCTTCCCGTACGAGCCGGCCTCGCGCCGGAAGCACGGCGTGTATGCGGCGTACAGGATCGGCAACGCCGCGTCGTCGAGGATCTCGTCGCGGTGGAAGTTGGTGACGGGGACCTCAGCGGTGGGGACGAGGAATAAGCGTGTGCTCTGAGCCACTTCTTCTAGAGTCCCTGCCATGTCTTCCATGAAGGCGGCCAAGGTGTCAGGAGCGACGCTGGTGAGGCTCGGCTGAGTATTCCTTAATGTGTCAGCCCCTACTCTCAGGACCTCTGCGCCGGAAGCTGCTTTCTCGCCAGAGCTTCCGAACGGGTCGCTTCCATACGTTGAATACATCTGTCCTTCCTTGTCGGGGATCTGCCCCGTTCCTTCACCACTCGCATGGTTGACGACAAGGGGCGGCTGCATCTCGGTGTACCCTGCCTCCGCGGCGAGGTCCAGAAAAAACTGGATGAGCGCCCGCTGGAGGCGCGCCCCCTGGCCGACGTAGAACGGGAAGCCCGCACCCGTCACCTTCGCGCCGCGCTCGAAGTCGATGAGCTTGTGGCGTGCGGATAGCTCCCAGTGCGGCAGCGGCTCGAAATCGAACGTCGGCTTCTCCCCCTGCTCGAAGGCGACGACGTTCTCCTCCGGCGTCTTCCCGACGGGCACGGAGGGGTGGGGGACGTTGGGGATCTCTAGGAGGAGCCGCCGCACGGCCGCGTCGGCCTCGCGCTGCTGCTCCTCCAGCCCCTTGATCTCTTCCTTGAGCTGGCCCGTCTCGGCGCGGCGCGCGTTCGCTTCGTCGACCCGCTTCGCGCGCATCAGCTCGCCGATCTCGCGGGAGGCTGCGTTCAGCCGCTCTTGTCGCTGCTGGAGCGCCGTGAGCACCTCGCGCCGCCGCTCATCCGCTTCGAGGAGCGCCGGCACGGCCTCGGGGTCGCCCGCGCCTTTGTCCGTGATCGCCCGGCGGACGAGGTCGGGGTTATCCCGGATGAACTGGAGGTCGAGCATGGCGCAAACGGAGCGGGTGCGCCGCAAAGAAACCCGGCGGAGAAACGCCGTGTTGTGAAGATGCGGCGACGAGTCCTTCCCTCCATCTCACGCTCCCCATGCGACGCTTCTTGCTGCTCGGCTTCAGCGCCCTTGCCGCCTGTACGGCGCCCCAGCCCACAGAGACGGCCCTCGAGGGCACGGCGTGGGTGCTGGATACGATCACGTTCGCTGACGGCCACACCGAGGACGGGCAGGGGGCCACCCTTTCGTTCGGTCCCGACGATCAGGTCGGCGTCCAGTCGTGCAACACCTGCGGGGGGACGTACCGCGTCGAAGGCGACGTCCTCCGCTTCAACGAGATCGCGTGCACGATGATGGCCTGCGAGAGCCGCCGCGAGATCGGCGGCCACTTCCGGGGCGCCGTGCCGTTCGAGCATGAAGGCGACCACCTCCGCCTTACCCTCGCCAACCTGGACGGACAACCGGCTACGCTCCACTTCCGCCCGGCGCCGCCGCCCGGCCCCTGACCCCCGTGCGTCTTCATCGCTACGCGCTCCCCCTCGGGGTGCTCATGCTGCTCGCGCTCGCGGGTTGCCGCTCCACGAATGCGCCGCCGGTGCCGCCCGTCCCGCGCCTCGCGTTCACCCCGGAGCGGGCCTACCCGCTGGGCGCCGACAGCCGTCGCTACGTGGATGCCCTCGCGCTCCGCGTCAACGAGCTCCGCGCCTACGAGGTGCCGGTCGAGGTAGCCAGCGAGGTGGAGGCCACGATGCGGAGTGACCGCCCCGGCCTGTGGGTCCGTGTGCTCGTCTTCGACGGGGCTGGGCGCTTCCTCGGCGAGGAGCTGGCCGACAGCCGTGCTACGGTGCAGTGGACGGCCGCACCGGGCCGCTACCGCGTCGAGGTGGAGAACTGGGGCGAGCAGCGCATCGAGAGCGGCACCCTCACCATCCAACTCGTCGAGGAGGACGACTAGGGCTGCGGGACCGTCAGGCCGAGCCGACCGGCGAAATCGCCAGATTCCGAAGGAAGTGGCTGCAGGCGGCGTCGAGGGGGCGCGGGCGGAACCCCAGCTCGGCCTCGGCCCGCAGGATCACGAGGCCGCCGTTGAGCGGGCGCGGGGCGTCGGGGTGGAGCGCGGCCGTCGTCGTGGGGTGGACGAGCGCGGGGTCGAGCCCGCAGCACGCGGCGAGGCGCCGCGCGAAGGCGAACACCGAGAGCCGCTCGCGCCCGGCGAGGTGGAACACGCCGTCCTTCCCGTAGCGGACGATGCGGGCCAGCCCCTCGGCGAGGTCGGGCGCGTAGGTGGGCGTGCGGAGCTGGTCGGCCGCGGCGAGGAACGACCGGCCCGCCGAGAGCTCGCGCACGAGCATCGTCCCCACGTTGGGACGGGCGAGCCCCGTGCCCACGCCGAAGACCATCGAGGTGCGCACGATGGCCCACCGCTGGAGGCCCGAGCGCCGGATGGCATTCTCGGCGGCGAGCTTCGAGCGGCCGTACGCGTTGACCGGCGCGGGCCGGTCGTCCTCGGTGTAGGGCCCCGCCGTGCCGTCGAAGAGGAAGTCCGTCGAGAGGAAGACGAGGCGGGCGCCGTGGTGGCGGCAGAGGCGGACGAGCGTAGCCGTCGCGTCGACGTTGGTGGTCCAGCACGCCTCGCGGTCGTGCTCGCACGCCTCCACCTTGCTCAGCGCGGCGCAGTGGACGACGACGCTCGGCGCGAAGTCGAGGAAGAGCGCCTCGGCCGCGCGCGCATCGGTGACGTCGAAGGCGGTGTAGCCGCCGGCGAAGTCCATCGACCGCGGCTTCGGGTCGCGCCCCGTCGCCAGCACGTCCACCTCCGGATACTTCCGGAGGCGGTGCAGGAGCGCCTGGCCGATGAGGCCGTCGGCGCCAGTGACAAGGACGCGGGGGTAGAGCATCGGGGGTGCGCGGGCGCACCCGTCGGTGCGCTAGAACGGCCGCCGCTGCGGGACGGTCTCGCGAAGGTACGCTACGATTTCAGCGAGCGGCGTCCCGGGCGTGAACACACGGTCCACCGCCCGCGCATCGAGGAGGGCTTGCGCGTCGTCGTCGGGGATGGTGCCGCCGCCGAGGAGGAGCACGTCGTCGAGGCCGGCCTCGTCCATGAGCCGTCGCAGCTTCGGGAACACCGTGTTGTGCGCGCCGCTGAGGATGGACACGCCGACGGCGTCGACGTCCTCCTGGAGCGCGGCCTCGACGACGACCTCCGGCGTCTTCCGCAGCCCCGTGTAGATCACTTCCATCCCCGCGTCACGGAGGGCGGCGGCGACCACCTTCGCCCCCCGGTCGTGCCCGTCGAGGCCGACCTTGGCGATGAGCACGCGGAGAGGGCGCTCGCTCACGGGTAGAAGCGGAGGCCCAGGGCGGCGCCGAGGTCGAAGTCGGTGTCGTCGACGAGCTGGAGGCGCGGGGTGACCTGCCCGAAGAACTCCAGTGGGCCGGCGTAGACGTTGATGCCCGCGTTGAAGCTCAGCCCGAAGGCCGCGTTGTCGTCCGTAGCAGCGACGAATACGCCGGGGCCGTAGAAGTACCCGAGGCCGCTGCCGCCGGGGAAGCCCCGCTCGCTGAGGAGGTAGTGACCCTGCACGAAGATGTGGTCGGAGGAGAGGTCCCACCCGGCGGCCATGTCGATGGCGCCCCGGCCAGTGCCGAACTTGAGGGTGACCCCGGTGGGCTCGCCGATCTGGCCGCCGATGCCGAAGCGGCCGCGCTGGGCGTCGGCGGTGGGGGTGAGGGCGAGGAGGAGCGCGGCAAGGAGGAGGGGCTTCATCGGGAGAGGGGTGGGAGAGAGGGGTCAGTCGGCCTCCGCGGCGGCCGCCTCGAGGTGCGCGCGGAGGCGGTCGGCGTCTTTGAGGCGGAGCCGCCCGGCGAGGATCAGACGTAACTCCCGCCGGCGAGCCGCGCCCTCATACCGCTCGCGCTCCTCGTCCGTTTCCGGCTGGATCGGGGGGACGGGGATGGGGCGGCCGTTCTGATCCACCGCCACGAACGTGTAGAGGGCGCGGTTGCACTTCCGGCGCTCGCCGGTCGTCGTGTTCTCCGCCCACACGTTGATCTCGGTCTCCATCGAGGTCGTGAACGCGCGGTTGACGACGGCCTCCATCACGACGACCTCGCCGAGCTTGATGGCGCTCTGGAAGTCCACGTTGTCCACGCTGGCCGTGACGCAGACGCGGTTGGAGTGGCGCTGCGCGGCGATGGCGGCGCAGATGTCCATGAAGTGGAGGAGCCGCCCGCCCATGAGGTTCCCGAGCGTGTTGGTGTCGTTGGGCAACACCAGCTCGTTCATGCGGCAGCGGCTCTGCGTCGGCGTCTTCGGCTTCACGCGG
>DASPKS010000093.1:0-21645 GCA_035628035.1 Rubricoccaceae bacterium | reverse complement strand
GGCCCGCCGCCGGACTTCGTGGCGGTCGAGGTGCAGGCGACGCCGATCAATCAGCCGCAGCCGGAGTACCCCGACTTCGCCCGCCGCGCCGGCGTCGAGGGCCAAGTCATCGTCCGCGCATGGGTGACAGCGGAGGGGGCCGTCCGCGAGGTGCAGCTTCTCCGCGGGGTGCATGGGTTGCTGGATCAGGCAGCCCTCGATGCGGTCCGCCGGTGGACGTTCTCGCCCGCCCGGCAGAACAACCGCGCCGTGGCGGTGTGGGTGGCCGTGCCGATCACGTTCCGCCTGAACTAGTCACTGCTCGTACGGATGGCCCTCCGATGACGACGCCCCGTGACCCCTTCCCCGACCGGTCGCTCCAACCCGACGCCGGGCTACCTGCCTACCGCTGCTCCGTTCTGCTCGCGCTAAGCGGCGCGGTCCTGCTCCACGTAGCTGCGTTCGGGTCCATCAAGGCCGTTCGCGCGTGGACGGAGGACGAACGGAGGATCATCCCCGATCCTTTCTCCACCCTTTGTACCTGCTGCTGGATTCCCTCCACCCCGGCCGGGCTCGTCGTGGTAGTTCCTGGCTCCGCCGAGGAGGCGGGGGCCGGAACGGCGCTCGATACCGTCCTAGTGACCGTGATGAGCCGGGACTGGTGAGCTAGGGGACTGACTTAGTGGCATCGCAGAACAACCGCGCCGTTGCGGGGTGGGTAGCGGTGCCGATCACGTTCCGCCTGACCCGATGCCCACCGTCAACGCCCTCCTGGGGTACGTCGTCGCCGCGGTGATGACCGCCGTCGGCATCGGCGTGCTCACGGGGTACTTCGGCGGCGCCGGCGCGCCGCCCCAGCTCCGCATTACCCTCGGCATCGTCCTCATCCTCTTCGGGGTCTACCGCGTGGTCTCGACGGTCGCGCAAGAGCGCCACGACCGCGAGCGGCAGCGACGGCGGGGAAGGTTCCGATGAAGTGGACCCTGCTGCTCGCGCTGCTCCTCCCCGCGGTGCTGCTCGGCCCCGGATGCCGGGGTGAACGTGAGGACGACGATACCCGCGGCCGGGGCGGCAACGTCCTCGAAGGGACCGGGCTGGAAGGCTCGGTCCGCCTCCACGTGGCCGAGGCCCTCCGCCCGGTAGTGGATCGCCACGTGACCCTGTTCCGCCGGAATTATCCCCGCGCGGAGTTCGCGCTCACTACCACGAACACGCGCGAGGCCTACGTCGCCCTCGTGCGGGGCCAGGCCGATGCTGTCGTCGTAGACCGGCCGCCCAACGCCGAGGAGCAGCGCGCGCTCGCGGCGGCCGGCGTCGATCCGGCTGAGGTCGTCCTCGGGCAGGGCGCGCTCGTCGCCGCCGTTCACCCCACGAACCCCGCGCGCATGCTCGGCATGGATGCCCTCCGGCGCGCTGCCGCCGGGCAGCCCGTACAGTGGGCAGAGGTGGGGGGGAGCGGGGGCGCCGTGCGGCTCGCCTTACCCCCGCTCACGACGGGGGTGGTCGAGCTGTTGACGCGGCAGCTCCTGCCGCCCGACTCGCTCCCGCGTCCGATCTACGCCGCTGCGGACGAGGCCGACGCGCTCCGGTGGGTGTCCGAAAACCCCGCCGGCCTCACCATCGTCTCGCTCGCCGCGTACGAGGGGGTAAGCGAAGACCAGGTTCGGGCGATCGCAGTGCCTGACTCCGCCGGTGCGCCTGTGCTGCCGGCGCCGCTGCGCGTGTACGCGAACCACTACCCGCTGCGGCACCCGATCCTCCTCGTGGTCGGGCGAAGCGCGGGCGTGGTCGGGGCCAGCTTTGCCTCGTTCGTGCTCGGCACGCAGGGGCAGGAGGCGGTCCAGCGCGCGGGGCTGGTGCCGGCGCGCCTCCCCGTTCGGGAAATCGAGCTGCAATAGGGAAGGCCTTACGTGACCGACAGGTCACGTAGTGACCGACAGGTTTCAATTGTGACTGTTCGGTTAAGAGCGGGGTGGGACGGCCCGTAGTCACAACTTTTATTGCAGCTTCCCGTCTACGCGCCCGCTCCGCTCGCCCGCCGCCTCGGCCATGTTCATCTCGGATTTCGCCATCCGCCGCCCCATGGTCACCGTCCTCGCGATGGTGGCCCTCGTTGTTTTTGGGCTGTTCGCCCTCCTGCGGCTGGAGACCGACGAGTTCCCGGAGGTCGAGCAGCCCGTGCTCCTCCTCCTCGTGCCCTACCCAGGCGGCGCCCCTGAGGGCGTAGAGCAAGAGGTGCTCGAACCCATCGAAGAGGCGACGAGCGGGCTGAGCGGGGTCGATGACCTCTTCGGTACGGCCGGCGACGGCTACGCCCAGCTCATCATCCTGTTCGAGTTTGGAAAGGACATGCAGGAGGCGAGCCAGGAGGTGCGCGACGCCATCTCCGCCATCCGCCAGGACCTTCCGGCAGAGATGGAGGAGCCCATCATCCGCCGCGTGGACCCGGCCGACTTCCCCGTCGTCTCGCTCGTGCTCTCGAGCGACCGCATGACGCCCGCCCAGCTCACGCGCATCGCCGAGGACGACGTGACGCGCGCGCTCCAGTCGCTCTCCGGGGTCGCCCGAGTCAGCGTCGTCGGTGACCAGGAGCGCGCGCTAACCGTGGAGCTTCGCCCGGACGCCCTCGCGACGGCCGGCGTGGACGTGGGGCAGGTGGTGCAGGCGCTCCAGGCACAGAACCTCGACGCGCCGGTGGGTCGCCTCAACGCCCCGGGGCAGGAGCAGAGCGTGCGGCTGGAGGGCCGGCTGCCCTCCCCCGAGGCGTTCGCCGCGATCCCGGTGGGGCAGGGGGCGAACGGCCGCACCGTCACGCTCGGCGAGGTGGCCACCGTCCGCGACGACGCGGAGGAGGCGCGGAGCTTGGCCCTCTTCAACGGCCGCGAGTCGGTCGGAATCGACATCATCAAGACGCGCGGGGCGAGCACGACCACCGTCAGCGACAACATCCACGCGGCCATCGAAGAGCTTCGCCCGACGCTCCCGGAGGGCACCCAGATCCAGGTGGTGACCGACTCTGGCGAGCGCGTCGAGGCGTCGGTTTCGAACGTGCAGGAGGCCCTCCTCGAAGGGGCGCTCCTCACGGTGCTGGTCGTGTTCCTCTTCCTGAACTCGTGGCGGAGCACGGTCATCACGGGTATCGCGCTGCCGATCTCGGTGCTCGCCGCGTTCGTGGCCGTGCTCGCGGCGGGGTTCACGCTCAACACGATGAGCCTCCTCGGGCTCTCGCTCGCCATCGGCATCCTTATCGACGACGCCATTGTGGTCCGGGAGAACATCGTCCGGCACATTGAGATGGGGAAGGACCACTTCCGCGCGGCGCAGGTAGGCACGAGCGAGATCGGGCTCGCCGTCGCCGCGACGACGTTCTCCATCATCGCGGTGTTCGTACCCATCGGGTTCATGGAGGGCGTGGCGGGACAGTGGTTCAAGCCGTTCGCGCTCACCATCGCCTGCGCCGTGCTCGTCTCGCTGTTCGTGAGCTTCTCGCTCGACCCGATGCTCTCGGCCTATTGGGCCGACCCCGAGCTGGAGGCCCACGAGAAGAGCCGGATCACGCGGTGGCTCGACCGCTTCAACGCGTGGTTCAACCGCCAGGCCGACCGCTACCGCCGCCTCGTCGGCTGGGCGCTCGACCGCCCCGGCGCCGTCGTCCTCTTCGCGCTCGGCAGCCTCATCGCCGGGTTCGCGCTCCCCGGGAAGGGGCTGTGGGCGGCCCTCGCCGTCGTCGCCGTCACGACGGCGTTCGCGCTGCTCCTCATCCGCTTCCGGGGGCGGCGGTGGTACGTCACGCTCGGGCTCGTGCTGGGCGCGGTCGTCGCGATGAACATGGTGCAGGGGATCGTTCCCGCGTCCGACATCAAGGTCGGCTCGGCGTTCTTCCCGCCCGAAGACAACAGCGAGTTCTACATCCGGGTGGAGACGCCGCCGGGGACCGACCTCGCCACGACGCGCGAGCGCGTGGAGAATGCGGCGCGGATTGCCCGCGCGCACCCGGAGGTCGCATACACCTACGCCACCATCGGCGCGTCGAGCGGGTTCAGCGAGGGCGGCGTGGACGTGGGGCAGGTGTACGTCCGCCTCAAGCCGCTGGAGGAGCGTGAGGTCGGCGCGGAGGCGCTCGCCATGCAGGTGCGCGAGGAAGTGAAGGCCATCCCCGGCGCGACGGCGGCCGTGTTTACCAGCGGGTTCGGCGGCGGCCAGAAGATGATCCAGCTTCGCCTCCGGGGCCGGGACCCCGAAGCCCTCCAGGAGGCCGCCGCGCTCGTGATGGCGGAGGTCCGCCGTGTCCCCGGCGCCGTCGACGTGGGGCTCTCCACGCGCGGCCAGAAGCCCGAGCTGGAGGTGGAGGTGGATCGCGACGCCGCCCTCGCGCGCGGCATCACCGCCGCGCAGGTGGCCCTCGCCATGCGCCCCGCCTTCGCCGGCATCGACGTGGGCGACTGGGTGGACCCCGACGGCGAGACGCGCGACGTGATCATTCGGCTCGCGCCGGAGGCCCGCGCCTCGGCCGAGGACGTAGCGTGGCTGCCTATCCGCGCCATCGGCGCGCAGGGGCCCGTCTCCGTCCCGCTCTACGAGGTGGCGACCGTCCGGGACGGCCTCGGGCCCGCGCTCATCACGCACTTCGACCGCGACCCCGTCATCAATGTGGAGGCGAACACCGACGGGCGCCCGCTCTCGGAGGTGCTCGCCGGCATCACCGCGCGGCTCGAGAACGTGGACCTCCCGCCGGGCGTCGTCCTCACGCAGGGCGGCGACGTGGAGGCGCAGCAGGAGGTGTTCGGCAACATCTTCGCCGCGCTCGGGCTCGGCGTGCTCCTGATGTACCTCATCCTCGTGCTCCAGTTCGGGAGCTTCCTCGACCCCCTCGCGATCCTCGTCTCGCTCCCGCTCTCGCTCATCGGCGTGATGCTCGGCCTCCTCGTCACGGGCGGCACGCTCAACCTGATGAGCCTCATCGGGGTGATCCTCCTCGCGGGCATCGTGGCGAAGAACGTGATCCTCCTCATCGACTTCGCGAAGGCGGCGAAGGGCCGGGGGATGCACGTCCGCGAGGCGCTCATCGAGGCCGGCGCCACGCGGCTCCGCCCCATCCTCATGACGACGGTCGCCCTCATCGCGGGGATGATCCCCGTCGCCATCGGGAGCGGGGAGGGCGCGATGTTCCGCCGCCCGCTCGGCGTCACCGTCATCGGCGGGACGATCACGTCCACGCTCCTCACGCTCCTCGTCATCCCCGTCGTGTACGAGCTGTTCGACAAGATGCGCGACCGCGTGCTCGCGCCGGTCCGGCGCCGCCGCGCCGCCCGCGCGCACGGTGACGGCCACACGGCGGACGGGAAAGAGCTGGTCGGGGCACCCACCGAAGCCGGCGCCGTGCCGGCGTGACCCCGCGTCTTCGCCGGGTCTTTCCGGGCCGCTGCGTCGCCGGGCGCGGCGGCCCGGTTTAGTTTGAGCGCTCTCGCCTGCCGCCCTGCATGGAGCTCGTCCGCGACCTCTTCGACTTCATCCTCCACATCGACACCCACCTCGACGCCATCGTGCGTTCGGCCGGGGGGTGGACGTACGGGATCGTCGCCCTCATCGTGTTCTGCGAGACGGGGCTCGTCGTGACGCCGCTGCTCCCCGGCGACTCGCTGCTGTTCGCGGCGGGCGCCATCGCCGCGCGGCCGGAGGCCGGCCTGAACGTCCACCTCCTCGCGGCGCTGCTCTTCACGGCGGCCGTGCTCGGCGACGCGGTGAACTACGCCGTCGGGCGGTACTTCGGGACGCGCGTGGCGGCGCGCTTCGTCCGCCCGGCGCACCTGGAGCGGACGCGGCAGTTCTACGAGCGGCACGGGGGGAAGACCGTCGTCATCGCGCGGTTCATCCCCATCGTGCGGACGTTCGCGCCGTTCGTGGCGGGGATGGGCGCGATGGCGTACCGCCGGTTCTTCTTCTACAACGTGGCGGGGGGGCTGGCCTGGGTGCTGCTCTTCACCTACACCGGGTACTTCTTCGGCAACATCCCGGCGGTCGAGGAGCGGTTCTCGCTCGTCGTGCTCGCCATCATCGCCGTCTCGGTCCTGCCCGTGTTGTGGGAGTTCGCGCGGCACCGCCTCAAGCGAGGGGAGGTCGCGGCGAGTGCGGGCGCGGAGGCACGGGAAGCTGCGCAGACGGTGGCCCGCGTCGAGGCCGAGGAGGAGAGGGGAGAAGCGCGGCCCTAGGCCAGCCCGGCCGTCAAGCGTCGGGGGAGGAAGGCCTATTTTCCGGCCCGCTCTTCCCCGCGCCTATGTGGTCCTGGCTTCGCCGCCGCTCCCTCACGCAGTGGATCTTCTTCGGGATGGCGCTCGGCGCCCTCCTCGGCGTCCTCTTCCCGGGCAACGGCCCCGCCACGCCCGGCTTCGACGCGGCCGACCTCAAGCTGCTCTCGGACTTCTTCGTGCGGATGATCAAGATGATCATCGCGCCGATCCTCTTCTCGACGCTCGTCGTCGGGATCGCCGGGCACGGCGACGACCTCAAGCGGGTCGGGCGGCTCGCGTTCCGGTCCATCCTCTACTTCGAGATCGTCACCACCATCGCACTGCTGGTCGGGCTGGCGGCGGTGAACCTCGTTCGCCCCGGCGACGACCCCCGCCTCACCGTGCTGCTCCGGGAAGCCGAGGCACAGAGCGGCCCCACCCTCGCCGAGCCGAAGACGTTCCAGGAGCACGTCCTCAACATCGTCCCGACGAGCTTCGTCGACGCGCTCGCGCAGAACGCCGTTCTCCAGATCGTCTTCTTCTCGATCCTCTTCGCCGTCGCGCTCACGCAGGTGAAGGGGCGCCCGCGCGAGGCCGTCATCGGGTTCGCGGAGGGGCTGGCCGAGACGATGTTCAAGCTCGTGGGGATCGTGATGAAGTTCGTCCCCTTCGGCGTCGGGGCCGCCATCGCCGTCGCCGTGGCGCACTCCGGGCTGAGCGTGCTGCTGCCCCTGCTGAAGCTCGTGCTCACGCTCTACGGCGCCCTCCTCGTCTTCGCCCTCGTGGCGCTCCTGCCGGCGGCGCTCCTCGCGCGCATCCCGCTCGGGCGGTTCTTCCGACAGGTGAAGGAGCCCGCCCTCATCGCGTTCTCGACGACCTCCTCCGACGCGGCGCTCCCGCTCGCGATGGAGCGGATGGAGGAGTTCGGCGTGCCCCGCCGAATCGTGGCCTTCGTGATGCCGACGGGGTACTCGTTCAACCTCGACGGGAGCACGCTCTACCTCGCCCTCGCGTCGGTGTTCGTGGCGCAGGCGGCGGGCGTCGAGCTCTCGTTCGGGACGCAGATGGCGATGATGCTCACGCTCATGCTCACGTCGAAGGGCGTGGCGGCCGTTCCCCGCGCGAGCCTCGTCATCCTCTCGGGCACGCTGGCCGCGTTCAACCTCCCGCTCGCGGGCATCACCGTCATCCTCGCGGTGGACGAGCTGATGGATATGGCGCGGACGACGGTGAACCTCGTCGGTAACTGCCTCGCGACGGCGGTGATGGCGCGGTGGGAGGGGGAGCTGGTGGTGCCGCCGGAGGGCGCGCTCCCCACCCCCACGCTCGCCGAGCCCGTCCCCCAGACCACGGCCTGACCCACCGCGGAAGCCTTTTGACAAGCGGCGCGTTCCAGCGCGGCCTCTCGCTCCCGGCCCCTCACCCCCATGCCCGACGCTACGCCGTCCGAGCCCCCTGCTCCGGCCGAGCCGCCTTCGTCCTTCCCTGCCGAGTCGGAGGCACCGCCTGGCCCGGCCTCCCCCACGATCCCCGACGGCTTTGGGCTCGCGGTCCCGACGGACGGGACGCCGCCGCCCCACGACCGCGCGCACGGCACCCCGCACGGGCTGAACTACCGGCTCTTCCTCGCGCTCGCGGCGCTCGGCGTGGTCTACGGCGACATCGGGACGAGCCCGCTCTACGCGCTGAAGGAGTGCTTCCACGGCCCGCACGGCATCGCGCCCGCCCCCGGCAACGTGCTCGGCGTGCTCTCGCTGATGATCTGGGCGCTGCTGTTTGTGATCTCGTTCAAGTACCTCTTGTTCGTGCTCCGCGCCGACAACAACGGGGAGGGCGGGATCCTCGCGCTGATGACGCTCGCCTCGCGGGGCCGCCCCGCGAAGGCGTTCCCGCCGCGCGGGGTGCTCGTGGCGATGGGGCTCTTCGGCGCGGCGCTCCTCTACGGCGACGGCATCCTCACGCCGGCCATCACGACGGTCAGCGCGATGGAGGGGCTCCGCGTGGCGACGCCCGTCTTCGAGCCGTACGTGCTCCCCCTCACGCTGGTCGTGCTCGTGGGGCTGTTCGCGCTCCAGGCGAAGGGGACGGCGACGGTAGGCAAGGTGTTCGGGCCGCTCATGATCGTGTGGTTCACCGTGCTCGGTGTGCTCGGCGTGCTCGGCATCTCCAGCAACCCCGACATCCTCGGCGCCATCAACCCCGCGCACGGCGCCCGCTTCTTCGCCGACAACGGGTGGGAGGGGCTCCTCGTCCTCGGCGCGGTGTTCCTCGTGGTCACGGGCGGCGAGGCGCTCTACGCCGACCTCGGCCACTTCGGCGCGGGGCCGATCCGGCTCGCGTGGTTCACCGTCGTGCTCCCGGGGCTCGTGCTGAACTACCTCGGCCAGGGCGCGCTCCTCTTGCAGAACCCGGAGGCGGCGGAGAACCCGTTCTACTTCCTCGCGCCGGACTGGGCGCTGCTCCCCCTCGTCGGGCTGGCGACGCTGGCGGCGGCCGTCGCGAGCCAGGCCGTGATCTCCGGGGTGTACTCCCTCACGATGCAGGCGGTCCAGCTCGGGTACATCCCCCGCGTGCGCGTCCGCCACACCTCGCGCGTGGAGTACGGGCAGGTGTACGTGCCCATGATCAACTGGGCGCTCCTGCTGGCGTGCGTCGCTACCGTCGCCGGGTTCGGGTCGTCGAGCGCCCTGGCAGCGGCGTACGGCGTCGGCGTGACGACGGACATGGCCATCGCTACGCTCCTCCTCTTCGTCGTGATGCGGACGCGGTGGGGGTGGCCGCTCGCCGTCGCGCTCCCCCTCATCGCGCTCTTCTTCACGGTCGACCTCGCCTTCTGGGGGGCCAACATCGTGAAGGTCCCGAATGGCGGCTGGTTCCCCCTCGTGATCGCCGCCGGGGTGTTCATGGTGATGACGACGTGGCGGAAGGGGCGCGAACTGCTCCGCGTCCGTCTCGAGGAGGGCACACTCCCCATCGAGCTCGCGCTCCCCGACCTCCGCAAGAACGCCCGCCGCGTGCCGGGGACGGCCGTCTACCTCCACGGCAACCCCGACCGCATCCCGCCGGCGCTCCTCCACAACCTCAAGCACAACAAGGTGCTCCACGACCGCGTGATCTTCCTCCGCGTGGAGTCGCAGGCGGTGCCGCACGTCCCCCAGGAGAACTGCGTGACGGCGGAGCAGCTGGAGGAGGGGTTCCACCGCGTGACGCTCCGCTACGGGTTCGCCGAGACGCCGAACGTGCCGGCGGCGCTGGCGTCCATCGAGCTCCCCGGCGGCCCGCTCCACCCGCTTCAGACGACGTACGTCCTCGGCCGGGAGCGCATCCTTGCCACGCGGGGGCTCCCCGGGATGGCGCTCTGGCGCGAGAAGGTGTTCGCCGCGCTGGCCAACAACGCCACCGGCGCGGCGGACTACTTCCAGCTCCCGCCGCCCCAGGTGGTTGAGATCGGCGCCCGCGTGGAGATGTGAGCACGGCGGCGGGCCGTGCGCACCGCCCCGGTTTCTCGTGCACGCGATGCACGGGGCCCCCGGGGTCCCCTGGGAAATCACGGGCTCGGGGAGGTATTGCGAAGGCGAAGGCGGTTTGGCACTGGCTTGGATAAGGGGAGACCGAACCCCAACCGAACCCCGCTATGAGCGTCCGCCAGATCCTCCGCCAGAAGGGCACCTACGTCCTCACCATCACGCCCGACATCACCCTCGGGGATGCCGCCGACCTCCTCACGCGCCGCGTCGTCGGCGCGCTGCCCGTCGTCGAGGGGGCGCGGCTCGTCGGGATGTTCTCCGAGCGGACGCTGGCCGAGGCCGTCGCCGCGCGCGGGCCCGCCGCCCTCGCGCTCCCCGTCCGCGCCGTGATGGATGAGGCGCCGACGTGCCCGCCCGACACCTCGCTCCGCGCGCTCATGGCGCGGATGACGAGCCGCCGCCTCCGCCACGTGCTCGTCGTCGAGAACGGGTACCTCGCCGGGATCGTCTCCGTCGGCGACGTGGTGAAGCACCGCCTCCGCGAGGTCGAGACCGAGACGGGCGTGCTCCGCGACGCGCTCACGTTCGCCCGCGCGGCTGCCTGAGCGAGAGCTCTGAAGTTTCCCCGCCCACCACCGGGGAACGAGCGGGGTCGGGGGTGCGGCCGTGGTGCATCGCCGCGCCCTCCCCCGCTCCACTACGTCCGGGCGCGTGTCCCCTTCCGAATGTGGGCGCCGAGCCGTATGCTGGGCGCCCGTTCTCTTTTCGGAGGTGCCCATGCAGCTCGACACGTTCATGGCCGACCTGGAGCGGCGCAACCCCGGCCAGCCGGAGTTCCTGCAGGCTGCGCGCGAGGTCGCCGAGAAGGTCATCCCCTTCATCAACGAGCACCCCGAGTACGAGGAGGCGCGCCTCCTAGAGCGCATCGCGGAGCCCGACCGCGTGGTGATGTTCCGCGTGACGTGGGAGGACGACGAGGGACGCGTGCAGGTGAACCGGGGGTACCGCATCCAGCAGAACAACGCGCTCGGGCCGTACAAGGGCGGGCTCCGGTTCGACCCCTCGGTGAACCTCTCGGTGCTGAAGTTCCTCGCCTTCGAGCAGGTGTTCAAGAACAGCCTGACGACGCTCCCGATGGGCGGCGGAAAGGGCGGGAGCGACTTCGACCCGAAGGGGAAGACCGACGCCGAGGTGATGCGGTTCTGCCAGGCATTCATGGCCGAGCTGTTCCGCCACATCGGCGAGGACACCGACGTGCCGGCCGGCGACATCGGCGTGGGGGGCCGCGAGATCGGGTACCTCTTCGGGCAGTACAAGCGGCTCCGCAACGCGTTCACCGGCGTGCTCACCGGGAAGGGCGCAGGGTGGGGCGGGAGCCTCCTCCGGCCCGAGGCCACCGGCTACGGCTCCGTCTACTTCGCCCGCGAGATGCTCCGCCATCGCGGCGAGGACCTCGAAGGGAAGCGGTGCGTCGTCTCCGGCTCGGGCAACGTCTCGCAGTACACCGCCGAGAAGCTGCTCGACCTCGGCGCCACCGTGCTCACGCTCTCCGACCGCACGGGCATGGTCCACTTCAAGGGCGGGATGTCGCGCGACCAGCTCGGCGCCGTGATGCACCTCAAGAACGAGGTGCGCGGCACGCTCCAAGAATGGTGCGAGCACGAAGGCGTCGAGTTCCACCCGATCAAGACGCCGTGGTCGGTCCCGTGCGACTGCGCGTTCCCGTCGGCTGTCCAGAACGAGCTGGGCGACGACGACGCGAAGACGCTCTTGGCGAACGGCTGCCTCGTCGTCAGCGAGGGGGCGAACATGCCGTGCGTGCCGGAGGCCGTGCACCGGTTCGAGGCGGCCGGCATCTGCTTCGGGCCCGGCAAGGCGGCCAACGCCGGCGGCGTGGCGACGTCCGGGCTGGAGATGACGCAGAACTCGATGCGGCAGTCGTGGACGCGCGAGGAGGTGGACGAGAAGCTCCAGGGGATCATGGCGGCCGTCCACGAGCAGTGCGTCCGCTACGGGGCGGAGGACGGCGGCGTGAACTACGTCAAGGGTGCCAACATCGGCGGCTTCGTGAAGGTGGCCGACGCGATGCTCGCCTACGGGATCGTCTGACCGACCGCACCAAAAAGCGCGGGGCGCTCCACGGAGCGCCCCGCGCACGTCCTAGGTGCGCCTATTCAAAGTGTGCGCGCGGTGTCAGCCGGCGGCGTCGGCGACGGCGTCGTAGGGGCCGGCGTCGCGGGGCCGGGCGCGGCGGGCGAGCCGGGCGGCGGCCCGCCGGGCATCCGCTCCATGTGCTGCGGCACGAAGTCGAAGTACGGCGTCGTCGGCTCTTGGCCCGGCGGGGCGGGGAGCGGCGCGGCTTGCCCGGCGGGGCCGAGCGAGCGGATGTAGCGGTAGATGGCCCGCGTGTCGTGCTCGCTCATGTTGTTCACGCTGTGCCAGGGCATCGGCGGGAGGGTGTGGCGGGTGCGGAGCGTCTGCACCCACGTCTCCTCGTCCCACTGCTGTGCGGTGAGGCGGAGGTTGCGCGGGTAGCTCGTCCCCCACGGCCCGCGGAAGCCGATGGGGAGGCCGGTCAGCCACTGCGCCTCGGGGACGCTGTTGGGGTCCTGCATGAAGCCGGGCGTGTGGCAGTCGTTGCACCCGCCGATCACGACGAGGTAGCGCCCGGCGACGGTGTCGTTGGCCGCCATCACGTGGGGCTGGTCGCCGGCCGCCATGGTGGAGTCCGCGCCGTCGGCGTCGCCGCCGGACTCGAGTTCGCAGGCCGCGAGGAGAAGCATCACGGGAAGAAGAAAGAGAAGGCGTGGCATCGGAGGAGGGGTGAGGGAGGGCCGTACGCTAGGAACGGAGCGTGACATTCGCAAGGCCGACGACGCCCGTACTTTGCGGCTGCACTTGATCGCTCCGTCCATGCGTGCCTGCCTGCCGCTCGCGTTCGCCATCCTGCTCGCCGCTTGCGACGGCGGCAACGACGGCGGCCCTGACCTCTCGTACTTCGTAGGCTCGTGGACGCTCGTCGGCGTCGAGGACGACACGGGCGACCGGACGGCCGACCTCGACTCGCTCCTCGACGCGATGACCGTCTCGTTCACCGCCGCCGGCGCCTTCACCCTCCTCGTGGACTACACCCAGGCCGTCAACGACGGCGGCACCGCCGACGCCACGATCAACGGGACGTACGACCTCGCGAGCGACGGCCGACTCATCCTCTCCACGACCGGGGCGGCGGCCCAGTTCGGCGTCGTCCGCCGCGAGACCGAGATGGACCTCAGCGGGAGCGCGCTCGTCCTCAACCAGATCCTCGACACGACGGTCCTCGACGTGGGGCTGATGGGCACCGTCGTGCTCACCCTCGCGCGCGACTGACGTGCGCGCCGCGCTGCTCGCGTGCGCGCTCCTCCTCGGCGCGGCCGGGGCGGTGGCGCAGCCGGGCACGCTGGCCGGGCGCGTCACGGCCACCGACGGGGCGGCGGCGCTGGCAGGGGCGAGCGTCCGCCTGCGCGGGACCGCACTCGGCACCGCCGCTGACAGTGACGGCCGGTTCGAGATCACAGGTATCCCGGGAGGCGATTACGAGGTCGTCGTCTCCAGCGTGGGCTTCCGCACGGCGACGCGCACCATAGCGGTCCCGACCGGAGGGCGTGCCGAGATCGAGGTGGCGCTGGAAGAGGAACCGCTGGCGGCGGGGGAGGTGGTCGTGGCCGCGCGGCGGGCGCAGACCGCCACGAAGTCCGACGCGCCCGTGCTCCTCATCCCGCAGAGCGTGGCCGTCGTGCCGGCGGCGGTGCTCGAGGCGCAGGGCGCCCGCGACGTGGGCCGCGCGCTCCGCAACGTGAGCGGCGTGGCGGTAGCCTCGCGCGAGCAGCCCTTCGCCGAGCTTGTCCTCCGCGGGTTCAAGGCCGACCCGAGCGGGTCGTTCCGCCGCAACGGCGTCGAGGTGGCGCACTACCACGACGCGCTCCGCGCGAACGTCGAGCGGGTGGAGGTGCTGAAGGGGCCGGCGTCGGTGCTCTACGGGCGGATCGAGCCCGGCGGCGTGGTCAACTTCGTCACGGCGCGCCCGCTGGCCGTGCGGCGCTACGAGGCGGAGGGGGAGGGGGGGAGCTACGGCACGGCCCGCGCCCGTACCGACGCGACGGGCCCCGTCCCCTTCGCGCGCGACGTGCGCTACCGGCTCATCGGCTCCATCGAGCGCGCGGGCAGCTTCCGCGACGAAGTCGCGTCGTCTTCGGCCTTCGCCGCGCCGGTGCTCGCGGGCGGACTCGGCCGACGCGTTACGTGGACCGTAGAGGGGGAGGTCGAGCGGGCGGAGGCCGTGATGGACCCCGGCATCGTGGTCGCCGACAGTACGCTCCCGGACGCCTTCGAGCGTGCCCCGTTCTATGGGGAGCCGGAGGCCACGCACCTTTTCCGCACGCTCTTCGGAATGAGCACGGTGGAGGTGGCGCTGGGGCGGGGGTGGGGCCTGCGGCAGACCGCCTCCGCCGGGCGCTACACGCGCGACCGCCCGCTCGTCCGCATCGACAGCCTGCTCGTGGAGGGCCGCGTGGCGCGCTCGTTCCGGCGCGAGGTCTCGCGCTACCGCTACCTCCAGGCGGAGAGCGTCGTCGCCGGGCGCCTGCGCACGGGGGCCCTCGACCACCACCTCGCGCTCGGCGTGGAGGTGAACCGGCTCGGCATCGCGCTCAGCGGGGAGGCGCCGCTCGTGAGCGAGGGGGATACGGTGCGCTTCGCCGCCCTCGCGCCGGTCCCCATCGATGCACCGACCTCGACGGGCCTGCCGCCCGCCGCTGAGCGCGTCGAGTACGTCCGCGCCGACGGCGTGGGGTGGAACGTGGGCGCGTACGCGCAGCACCGCCTGACTGCGCCCCTTCCGCGGACCCTCGGCGGCGGGCAAGCGCACCTCGTCCTCGCGGGCCGCCTCTCGCGCGTGACGGCGGAGGCCGAGTGGTTCGCCCTCGCCCGCACGGAGGACACCCCCGCCGGCCTCAACCGCCGCGAGGTGGCCGTGACCGCCCTCACGCCGTCGGTGGGGATCGTCGTCGAACCCCGCCCGGGGGTTTCGCTCTACGCGAGCTACGTCCGCTCCTTCAACCCCATCTTCCAGCAGGTGGACGCGCAGGGCCGCCCCTTCGAGCCGACGCGCGGGGAGCAGGTCGAGGCCGGCGCCAAGGCGGAGCTCCTCGGCGGCCGGCTGACGGCGACCCTCGCCGCGTTCCACCTCGTCAAGCGCGGCGCGCTTTCGCGCGAGCCCGGCGGGTTCTACGTCCAGACCGGCGCGCAGCGCAGCCGCGGCGTCGAGGCCGACGTGCTCGGCGAGCCGCTGCCCGGCCTCACCGTCGTCGGCGCCCTCACCCTCCTGGATGCCGTGGTGACGGAGGATGAGGTAATCGCCGCCGGGAACCGGCTGCCCGGCGCGGCGCGGGTGAGCGGGCGGCTGTGGGCGGAGTACCGCTTGCAGGAGGGACTCCTAGCGGGGCTGGCGTTGAGCGGCGGCGTCTACGCGCTCGGCTCGCGCTTCGGGACGCTCCGCAACGACCTCGAAGTGCCCGGCTATGCCATCGTGGATTTCGGCCTCGCCTACGCCGCGGGCGAGCGCGCGCACCTCCGCCTGAGCGTCGAGAACGCGCTCGACGCGGACTACGTGGTAAGCGCGGCGCGCCTGCCCGAGACCGGCGAGAGCCCGCCGCTCGTGAACGGGTGGCCGGGTGTCCCGCGCACCATCCGCCTGACGGCGACGGTGCGGCGCTAGCCGCGCGCTCCCGTTCCTTTCGCCCTGAGCCGCCGCCAGGGCGGCACTATTTTGCGGCCCCTTCTTCCGTGCCGCGTGTCCACCTCCACGCCCCCGCTTACGCCCGACGTCCCCGACGAGCCGCCTGCCGTGCGCCCGCGCCCCTCCGCGCCGGTGCTCGTCGTCGCGGGGGTCGCGCTCGCCGTGCTGCTGGGGTGGGCCGCGCTCGCGCTCCGTGGGGGGCCGGAGCAGGACCCCGCCGAGCTGGAGCGGCAGCTCGCCGCCGCGCGCGCGGGCTACTCCGCGCTCGTCCATGCCCGCCCCGTGCCCCTGCGGGGCCGCTCGACGGGGGTGCTGGAGGACGGCGACGCCCTCAGCCGCGACGGCCACTTCGAGGACGTCTACGCCTACACGGCCGCGGACACGGCCGCCTTCTCGTTCATCGCCACGTCGGAGGCGTTCGCGCCCGACCTCTTCGTGCTCGCGCCGGACGGCCGGCGCGTGGCCGCGTCGGCGCTGCTCCAGACGGGGCACCGCGCCGTCGTAACGGGCCTCCGGGGGCGCGGGCGGTACCGCCTCGTCGTCACCTCCCGCCGGCCGGGTATGGGCGGTCCCTACGAGCTGTCGGTAGAAAGGCCGCCGCCGCCCCGCACCATCGAGCCGGATGAGGAGCCCGACGAGGACACCCTCGGCACGCTCGGGACGCCGCGCGCCGGCCGCTACGAAGCGACCTATGCGATCCCCGTCGAGGCCGACGAGGCGCTCATCGTGACCGTCGCTGCGCGGACGTTCATGCCCAGGCTCTACGTGCTCGGCCCGGAGGGCGACCTCACGCCGCGCCTGAACCTGGAGCGCCGCCCGACCGACACCCTCCGCACCGTCGCCGCGCGGTTCGTCCCGGCGTGGACGGCGCCCTACACCCTCCTCGTCTCCTCCGACGAGCGCGGCGCGCGCGGCGCGTACACCCTCACCGTCGAGAAGATGCGGACGGTGATCGCGATCGAGCCCGGCCGCGCGTTCTCGAAGAACCTCGGCGAGCGGAGCGGCTTCCGCGACAACCGCTACCTCGACGTGTACCGGTTCGGCGCCGAGCGCGGCGACCGCATCGTGGTCGAGCTCCGCACGCGCGCCTTCGAGCCGCGCATCGTGCTGCGGCACGGCGAGGAGGTGCTGGCCGAGGGCGTCCGCCGGATCGAGCGGGAGGCGCCGGCCAGCGCCCTCTTCGAGGTGGACGTCACGAGCGCCGAGCCCAACCTGACCGGCGACTACACCATCGCCGTGACGACGACCCCGCCCACCCCGCCGGCCCCGGATACCTCGGTCGTCGGCCCGCCGGTGCCGGTCAACCCGGAGGACCTCCCGCGCCGCCTCATCGAGCGGCTCCGCGAGCGCGCGCAGCGGGAGCTGGAGCGGCAGCGCGAGCGCCAGCGCGACGAGCGGGAAGACGGCGAGTAGGCTGCGGAATCAACGGGGCTTTCTTGGGGCGTTTCGTAGCTTGCGCCCTGCCTGGAGGGGTGGCAGAGTGGTTGAATGCGGCGGTCTTGAAAACCGCTAGGCGTCAAGCCTCGGGGGTTCGAATCCCTCCCCCTCCGCCGCGCGGCGCCGCCCGCAACCCGGCGGTCCGCCGCCCCGAAGAAGGCCCGTCCCGCCCCGCCCGCATGCCCCGCCTCCGCTACGGCCTCCCTTCGGGAATCTGGCGATTTCTGCTCGCGCTCCTGCTCTGCGCGCCCTCCCTTGCGGCGCAGACGGATACGACGGGCGCTGAGGTGATCACCTTCCGCGAGGCCCTCGAACGGGCGCTCGACGTGAGCCCCGACCTCCGGCAGGCCCGCCTCGCAGAGGCGGCGCGCGGCCTCTCGGTCACCGGCCTCCGTGCCGACCGCCTCCCGAGCGTCAGCGCCCTCGTCCAGCCGACGCAGCGCTACGGGCTCACGTTCGACCAGCGGACGGGCCAGCTCGGCTCGCAGACGAGCGAGGCCCTCAACGTCGGGCTCACGGCCGACTGGACGCTCTTCGACGGCTTCCGCACGCGGCGCGCGCTGCAGCAGGCGCGGCTCGCGCGCGCGGCCGGCACGTTCACCACCGCCCGCACCCAGCAGCAGGTCGTCTTCGAGGTCGCCCAGCGGTTCCTCGACGTCGTCCTCAACGGCGAGCTCGTCCGCATCCAGCAGTCGGCGCTGGAGGAGCAGCGGCGGCAGCGCTCGCGCGTTGAGGCGTTCATCGAGGCGGGCGTGCGCCCGCGCGTGGACCTCATCAGCCAGCAGGCCGTCGTGGCCGAGCGGGAGCTCGCTGTGGTCGAAGCCGAGGGGCAGCGCGAGCTTGCCGAGACGCGGCTCATCGAGATCCTCCAGCTCGACCCCCTCGGGGACTACGCGTTCTTCGGCCCGGAGGTTGACCCCGACGCGCTCATGGCCGAGGCCGCGGTGGCGGCCGACCTCCCACTCGACACGCTCCTCGCGACGGCGCTCGCGCGACGGGCCGACCTCCGGGCACAGGCGCTCCAGGTGCAGGCGGCCCAGGCCGGCGTGGGCGTGGCCCGGACCGCCCGTCTTCCCCGCGTCGCCGTGTTTGGCGAGGTCGGCACGGGCTACTCCAGCCTCGCGCAGCGCGCCGCCGGCGCCCCCGTCTTCTTCCCCGTGACGACGGCCTCCGGCGAGCCCATCCTCGTCGACGGCGAGCCTTTCTTTATCCCCGGCACTACGGACCTAGAGCGGACGCCGTTCTTCACGCAGTTCGCCGACAACCGG
The DNA here is from genome assembly GCA_035628035.1 of Rubricoccaceae bacterium. Taxonomy (GTDB): domain Bacteria; phylum Bacteroidota; class Rhodothermia; order Rhodothermales; family Rubricoccaceae; genus DASPKS01. The sequence continues at coordinate 3,491 of DASPKS010000093.1, read as the reverse complement.
AGCGGGGCCGTCGGGCTCTCCATCAACGTCCCGATCTTCGACCGGTACGCGGTACGGCGGCAGGAGCAGCAGGCGCGCATCGAGGCGGGCACCGAGCAGATCGCGCTCGAGCGGCTCCAGCTCCAGGCCACGACGGAGGTGCGCCAGGCCGTGCTCGACCTCCGCAACGCCGCCAAGCGGCTGGAGGTGACGGCCGTCCAGGTGGCCGCCGCCGAGGCCGCGCTCCGCGCCGAGCAGGACCGCTACGAGTTCGGCGCCGGCACGCTCGACGCCATCGCGACGGCGCAGGGCCGCCTCGCCGAGGCGCGCTCCGCCCGCGCCCAGGCCGCCTACGAGTTCGTCTTCCGGCAGAAGCTCGTCCAGTTTGCCGCCGGCGCGCTCGACATGGAGACCGCCCTGGAGGACCTCGAATGACCGACGCCCCCACTTTGCCGATAGAAACCCCGACGACGACCGCCCCTCCGCCCAAGGGCAAAGCGCGCAAGGCCGGCAAGCCGCCTGCCAGCCCGACGAAGAAGGTGATGATCCTCCTCGTCGCGCTCGTTGCCGTCGTGGCGTTGATCGCATTGGTGGCGGGCGCGCTCGGCGGCGGGGGCCAGGAAGGGGAGGAGGTGGAGGTAGCCCGCGCGCAGGTGCGCTCCATCACGCAGACGGTGACGGCCTCGGGGCAGGTGCGCCCGGAGGTCGAGGTCAAGATCTCCTCCGACGTCTCCGGCGAGGTCGTCTACCTCGGCGTGGAGGAGGGCGACCGCGTCACGCGCGGGCAGCTCCTCATCCGCGTGCGGCCGGAGTTCTACGCCGAGCAGCGCGCGCAGGCCGAGGCCGGCGTGCTCCAGGCGCAGGCCGACATCGAGCGGGCGGCGGCCGAGCGGTCGCGCGCGGCGGCGGAGCTGGAGCGGCAGCGGCAGCTCTTCGAGCGCGGCGTCATCGCCGAGATGGAGGTGCAGGCGGCGCGGACGGCCCTCGAGGTGGCGCAGGCGGCCGAGCGCGCCGCGCAGTTCCGGGCGCGCGCGGCGCAGTCGACCCTCCGGCAGTCGGGCCAGCAGCTCGCGCAGACGGCCATCTACGCCCCCATCAGCGGGATCGTCACCCAGCTCGACGTGGAGCTGGGCGAGCGCGTCGTCGGGACGGCCCAGATGGCCGGCACCGAGCTCATGCGGATCGCCGAGCTCGACCGGATGACCGTCGAGATCGACGTGAACGAGAACGACGTGGTCCACATCGAGCTCGGCGACTCGGCGCGGGTGGAGGTGGACGCCTACCCTGACCGCCCGCTCGCCGGCCGCGTCGTCGAGATCGCCAGCTCAGCGCGCGTGCACGGGCTCGGCACCACCGAGCAGGCCACGAACTTCCCCGTGAAGGTGCTCATCGTGGACCCCGCGTTCGTGACGGACTCGCTCGCGAGCGACACGGCTTCAGCAGTGGCGGCAAATGCGCCGGAGACCGGCCGCGGCAGCGGCGACGGCGAGCCGCTCCGCCTCCGCCCCGGCATGAGCGGCACCGTCGACGTGTTCACGCGGACCGTCCGCGACGCCGTCGTCGTCCCGCTCCAGGCCGTGACGGTTCGCGACTTCAACGAGATCCGCCGCGAGGAGGCGCGCCGCGCCGCCCGCCAGCGCGAGGACGGCGAGAACCCCGCGCCTGCCGAGACCATCCCGGACGAGGAGGACCTTCGCCGCGTGGTGTTCGTGCTGCAGGACGGGAAGGCGGTGATGCGGGAGGTCACCACCGGCATCGCCGACGACACCCACATCGAAATCCGGTCGGGCCTGCGCGGCGACGAGACCGTCCTCACCGGGCCGTTCCGCCTCCTCCGCGCCGACCTCGACGACGGCGACGCCGTGCGCGTCCGCGAGGGGCGCGGCGGGGAGGACGAGTAGCGCGGGATGGCCGAGCCCGTCATCCTCATCGAGGACGTCTGGCGGACGTACCGGATGGGCGTGGAGGAGATCCACGCGCTCCGGGGGTGCTCGCTCACCGTCGCGCCCGGCGAGTACGTCGCCATCATGGGGCCGAGCGGGTCGGGCAAGAGCACGCTCATGAACGTGATCGGGTGCCTCGACTCCCCCACGCGCGGGCGGTACGTCCTCGACGGCGAGGACGTGAGCCGGCTCCCCGACAACCGCCTCGCCGAGGTGCGCAACCGCCAGATCGGGTTCGTCTTCCAGACGTTCAACCTCCTCCCGCGGCAGGACTGCCTGCAGAACGTCGAGCTCCCGCTGATCTACGCCGGGATGGGCCGCCGCGAGCGCCGCGCGCAGGCGCTGGAGGCGCTGGCCCAGGTGGGGCTGGCCGACCGCGTCCACCACAAGCCGAACGAGCTCTCGGGCGGGCAGCGCCAGCGCGTGGCCGTGGCGCGCGCCCTCGTCAACCGACCCTCGATCCTGCTGGCCGACGAGCCGACGGGCAACCTCGACACCGCCACGAGCGCCGAGATCATGCGGCTGTTCGAGCGGCTCTACCGGCTCGGCAACACGGTCCTCGTCGTCACGCACGAGGACGACATCGCGCACCACGCCCGCCGCATCGTCCACCTCCGCGACGGGGCGGTAGAAAAGGACGAGGCCGTCGCGGCGCCGCTGCTCGCCGAGGTGGACGAGGAAGCGCTGGCCTGAGGGCTCGCTGACGGCCTTGCGCGGGTGGCGCTTTCGCCGCACATTAGGGGAAGCAGTCCGGTGCTCCCCATGCGTGCTCTTTTCCTGATGGGATGGTTCCTCGCGGCGCCTGCCTTCGCGCAGCCGTTCGCCCTCGCCGTGCGGGGAGGCGGCCCCGGGTTCGACGCCTCCCAGGCGCTCGTACTCACCGACGAGGGGCCGGTCGTGGCGGGCTACTTCTCGCAGACGGCCGCATTTCCCCCGCTCTCGCTTGCCTCGGGAGGCTCTACCGACGGGTTCGTCGTGTCCTACGCGTTCACAGGGCAGGCGGTGTGGGCCCGTCGGTGCCCCGCCGGGGCTGGGGGCGGGTGGGTAAGCGCTACGGCGCTTGCCGCTGACGGGGATCTGGTGCTCGTCGGCACGTTCGGGGGGCCTGCCTCGTGCGACGGCGGCTCCGCGCCCGACGGAGCGCTCGCCAACGCGGGCGTGGATGACGCCTTCCTCGCGCGGTACAGCCCAGACGGCACGCTCCGATGGGCAATCTCCTTCGGCGGCGCGAGTGATGACCGCGGATGGGACGTGGCGGCCGGTCCGGACGGCGCCATCTACGTGGCAGGATACTTCTCCGGCACGGCCACGTTCGGCGCCTATACGCTTACGAGCGCCGGCGCGCGCGACGCCTTCCTGGCGCGCGTTAACGCGGACGGCACGGTGGCATGGGCGCGGAAGGGTGGCGGTGTCAGCGGCGACGCGGCGTGGGCCGTAGCGGTGGAGGGGAGCGGCGTGTGGCTCGCTGGGGAATTCTCCTCGGTCGCCCTCTTTGGCGCCCTGGGGCTTGAGAGCGCCGGGGCGCTCGACGCATTCCTCGTCCGGTACGACGCGGCCGGCACGGCGCAG
>DASPKS010000092.1:0-3099 GCA_035628035.1 Rubricoccaceae bacterium | reverse complement strand
GCGACCGTCGGGGTCGACATGGCCGAGGAGGTGGCTCGCCGCGCGCGTGTAGTTGTAGCGGCGCGCGAAGGTGCCCGTGACGAGGAGGCCCGGGAAGCCCTCGGCGTCGAGGGCCTCCTTCTCGACCTCGCCGAGGTTCCGCGTGAGGAGGACGTACTGGCGGCTCGCGCGGTTCGCTACACGGCGACGGAAGTGCGCCGCGCCGCGGCCCGTTAGCCGACCGAGCGTCTCGTAGAGCTCCTCCGCGCGCGCGTCGAACCCCTCGACGGTAGGGTCGGCCGCCACGTCGTACCGCGCGGTGTTGACGACGAGCGCACGCCCGGCGCGGTCGTAAATCGAGCCCCGCGTGGCCGGCACCTCCACGAACGACGCGGCCTGCCGCGCCCCACGTTCCCGCAGCTCCGCCCCGTCGCCGAGGTGGATCCGCCCCATCTGCACGACGACGCCGACGGGCAGCACCAGCAGCGCGGCCAGGGCAACGTACAGACGGCTCAGGATGGTCTCGCGGGCGCTCACAGGTCAGTCGTCGAGGCGGATCACGGGGCCGTAGCTGATGCCTTCTTCGAGGCCGAGCGCGGCCGCCCGGTTGAGGATGACGGCGGGGCCGGTGAGGCGATCCAGCATGCCGCGCAGCCGCTCGCGCTTGAGGTGGAGGTGGAGGTTCTCGCGCGTCGCCGCCTGCAGGTCCGCCGCCGTCGCGCGCGTAGCGTAGACGTGGCCTACGTAGAGAGTGACGATGAGGCACCCAACCACGATGAGGGCGACGAGGCGAACCGGCGGGACGCGGTCGAGCAGCCGCACCGGAGTGCGGGGCTCCCGAGCCAGACCGGCCTGCCCAGCACCGAGGTCGCCCCAGCCAGGGAGCGGGGCGCTCCGCCGCGTAGAGGCCGGGCGGGCAGATGTACGCGTGCGCGTGGCGGCGCGGGTGGCTGCCGTGCGCTTCGCGGTCGAGCGGCGGGCCGGTGCACGCCGGCTGCTGCGCGCGGCGGCGCGGAGCGCGGGGTCGGAGCGGGCGGGCATCGGCGGGTAGCGAAGGGGCAGGGACGTTGGGGAGCGAGAGCGGGACGCGGGGGCGGGCGGGCCGGGCCTCAGGCTGGGTGAGCGGGCGCGGCCGACCCGCTCACGGGTCCCGCCGTCGCGGGGGATCGTGTGCGGGCGTTTTCTCTGCGATGCGGAGGCGGGCACTCCGCGCGCGGGGGTTCGCGGCGACCTCCTCTTCCGAGGCCTCAATGGCCTTCTTCGTGAGGAGCGTCCAGGGGGTGAGAAGGCGGCCGTAGAAGTCCTTCTCCGGCGTCCCCGCCAGGTTGCCGTAGCGGAGGAAGTGCTTGACGCGGCGGTCCTCCAGCGAGTGGTACGCGATGACGGCCAGCCGCCCGCCCGGCTTCAGCACGCAAAGGGAAGCTTCGAGCGCCGCCTCCAGCGCCTCCATCTCGCCGTTGACCGCGATGCGGAGGGCCTGGAAGACACGGGCGAGCGCTTTCGTCTGCTCCCGCATCGGCACCACTGCGCGGACGGCGTCGGCCAGCGCGTCCGTCGTCTCCAGCGGGCGGCGGCGGACGACCTCGCGGGCGATAGGCCGTGAGCGCGGCTCTTCCCCATATAGATAGAGGATGTCGGCCAGCGCCCGCTCGTCGAGCGTGTTGACGAGGTCGGCGGCGGTCGTCTTCGCCGCCGGGTCCATCCGCATGTCGAGGGGACCGGCCACCGAGAAAGCAAAGCCGCGTGTGGCCTCGTCGAGCTGGTGCGAGGAGACGCCGAGGTCGAGGAGGACGCCGTCCACGTCCGCGATGCCTGCGTCTTTGAGGAGCGCCTCCATCTCGGCGAAAGACCCGCGCAGCGGGAGGAAGCGGCCGGCGGCGTTCGCCTCGGCGAGGCGCGCCGAGGCGACGGCGAGCGCTTCGGGGTCGCGGTCGATCCCGGTGACGCGCCCTTCCGGGGCGAGGGCATCTAGGAGGGCGGCAGTGTGGCCGCCCCCGCCGAGGGTCCCATCGACGTACACCCCGGTCGGGTCCGTCACGAGCGCGTCGACGACCTCGCGCGCGAGCACGGGCGCGTGGTAGGAAGACGCATAGCGGAGCGAGGGGACGTCGCCGGGCGGGTCCGCCGGCCGGCTTACGGGCTGGCGGGCGGACCGCGCCCTGGCTCCGCGGGGGAACTTGGGGTGGGGGCGGCGAGCCATCGGCGGGGAGGGCTGGGCGGCACTCATCGCATCCCTCCCATCACGCGCTCGGCGAGGGTCTCATAGGCCGCCGCCTGCTGGTTGAGGTGGGCGTCGAGGATCTCGGGGTTCCAGATCTCGATGTGGTCGAGGGCCCCGATGATGATGGCCTGCCCCTTCGGCGTGAGGCCGGCGAAGTCGAGGAGGCTCTTGGGGAGGCTGAAGCGGCTCTGGCCATCGAGCGCGCCTTCCTCCGCCCACATGAGGAGGGTGCGCACGAAGTCGCGCGCCTCACTCTGGTAGAGGTTGAGCCCGCTCATCTCGGCCTCCTTCTTCTCCCAGACGTCGAGGGGGTAGAGGAAGACGCACTGCTCGAAGCCGCGGGTGGCGACGAAGGTGTCGTTGGCCTCCGGGCGGACGGCACGGCGCATCTTGGCGGGAAGAGCGACGCGGCCCTTCTCGTCCACTTTGTATTCCGCCTGTCCCTTGAAGCCTGCCATGGTCCCACCGGAGTCGCGCCAGGGAGCGTGGGCGTCTTCCCCACTTTTCCCCACCACGGCGTCAATGTAGGGCGCCCCCTTGGAAAATCAAGCTATGCGTGCAAAAAACAGGCTTCTTGTGGATAAACGGCCCGTATAGCCCGTCCGCTAATCGCCGCTTACGGGGCTACAATGCGCCTTTGATCGCCCCGGCCGCTAATCATTTCTCCATATTCAAGAGTTGAGTAGAAAATTCTTTCGCCCCCGGCTATTTTCCGTATGCCTCCTACCTCACTCCATCATGCCGGGCCAGCTAACCGAGCGCCAGGATCGCGCCTATGAGTTCATCCGAGGCTTCGTCCGGGAGCGCGGGAAGCCTCCCACGCTTCAGGAGATCGGGGCGGCTTTAGGCATCCGTTCGACGAGCGGGGTTCACAAGCTGGTGGCGGCGCTGGAACAGAA